>NZ_CAJRAF010000001.1:1318079-1642439 GCF_907164905.1 Dyadobacter sp. CECT 9275
TGAGTGAGATAAAAAAAGAGAATATGGCGTAAATAAGTACCAGATGACGATTGGCTGGATAATGGACAGTCAGGATCAGTAACGACAAGCCGGTCAGCAGCGAAACAATAAAATTCCCGATAAAAGGCAGGCGTTTAAATCTTTCAGAGTAAAACCACAGCAGGGTGATGGAAAATACATTGACCAGGAAAATCCATGGACTGACGACCATCCCCAGTGCTGCTCCTAATACATTGAAGACCTGGTGCGCTCCCATAGCCCATCGCCTTTTGAGGTAACGACCCACCACCACGCGTTCGGGCTTGTTGACAATATCTATTTTGATATCGAAATAATCGTTGATGATGTATCCTGCTGCTGCTATAAAAACCGTTGACAGCGAGAGAAAAAACATGTCATAATCGGTGATGATCTGCTTCCAGTTTTCTTTCGGCCCGATCAGGAGGATACGCGTCAAATACTGCGTCAGCGCAACAATCACCAGGTTTGTCATCCTGACAAGGCGTACGCTTCCGGCAATATAATCCCTGATTCTTGCTTTGGATCGGGCAGACACATTCATTCGGTTTGTGGGAGGTAATTTGGCTGGTTCCAACATTAAAGTTATTCAACTTTAATCTATAAATCGAATTTTAGGAGTTTTCTGTTCCTTTTGGGATTAAAAAATAATGTTTTGTGTTATCTGGCTACACAGTAATACAGGGAGGTTCCATCCCTGATCAGATTTGTATTTATCTTAGATCATAATTTATGAAAATAGGAATTGTATGTTACCCTACTTTCGGAGGAAGTGGTGTGGTAGCTACCGAACTTGGCAAAGCACTGGCGAAAGCAGGCCACCAGGTTCACTTCATTACATATTCACAGCCGCAAAGACTTGATTTTTTTAACGAAAATTTATATTATCACGAGGTAAATATCCCTGCTTATCCTTTGTTTCAGTACCCACCATACGAGTCGGCTCTGTCCAGTGCTATGGTGCATGTGGTGGCAAGTGCAGGGTTGGACCTCTTGCACGTGCATTATGCTATTCCGCATGCGTCTTCGGCCTACCTTGCCAAGCAGATACTCGCTCAGCAGGGTATTCATATCCCGGTCATTACAACGCTGCACGGTACGGATATCACCCTGGTCGGGAAAGATGAATCCTATGAACCGGTTGTTACGTTCAGTATCAACCAGTCGGATGGGGTTACTACCGTTTCTGACTCACTTCGAAAAGATACCTACGCGCATTTTAATATTACCAGGGATATTGAGGTGATTCCCAATTTTATAGACCTGGAAAGATTCAACCGGCAGAAAAAGGATCATTTTAAACTGGCCATTTGTCCGAACAATGAAAAGCTGATTGTACATACTTCAAATTTCAGAAAAGTAAAGCGGATTGATGATGTGGTACTGGTTTTTGATAAGCTCCGCAAAATAACGCCAAGCAAGCTGCTGCTTGTAGGAGATGGTCCGGAGAGGGCACGGATCGAGCGTTTGTGCAAGGATCTGGATATGTTGTCGGATGTTCGCTTTTTGGGCAAACTTGATGCCATAGAAGAGGTGCTTTCTGTTGCTGACCTTTTTCTGATGCCATCCGAGTCGGAAAGTTTTGGTCTGGCGGCGTTGGAGGCTCTCGCCTGCGAAGTACCGATCATCACTTCAAATGCCGGTGGACTTCCCGAGTTGAATGTGCAGGGCTATTCGGGTTTTATGAGTAACGTTGGTGATGTAGATGACATGGTACGCCACGCTGCTTACATACTAGATGATTCCAATTTGCAGACATTTAAGGAAAATGCGCTGGCAAGGGCCAAGGAATTTGATGTGGCAAAAATATTGCCCCAGTATGAAGCCTACTACGAAAAAGTAGTTGAAAACTCCAAAGCGATGGCTTTGTAAAACGGAAATGTGCTAAGCTTGTGCAAAATGAAATAAACGAAAGTGGTGTGGTACGAAATCCTTTTTCCTTTATATCACCGGTTGTCACTCTTTTTGTCCATCAGGCCAGTCGGACAGATCGTTCCTCAGGTTTTCTTTCAATTCTACGCGATATATATTAAGTTTACGTTATTGAAAGAGGTTATAAACATGTGAAAAATGAAGCTGGTATTTAATATTCTCATCATATTTTTTCTTTTGATTGCCTTTGTGCCCATCTTCAGGCGATTTATCTTCCATTTACTGGTAGGGCGCCAGCTGGTCAAAGAGCAAAAGCGGCAGTTCAGGGCGGAGCAGGAAAGAGCACGTAAGCCAGGTGTCAGGGTTGATAGTGTTCCTCCGGACGCCAATCAATCCCGGTTTAAAGGGGGAGAATATGTTGATTACGAAGATATAAAGTAATCCTCGTACATATCAGAAATGAAGGAAGCCCGGTTCGCCGGGCTTCCTGTTTTTTAATGAAGTAAATCATTCCGTTAATAGACCATCACCGATCCGCTTCCTTCCCTTTCTGCATAATATAACCGGAGCCTGACGATGTATTCACGTCCTTTGATGAGCCTGATATTAATTTTTGAATTGAAATCGGTACCGCTGTCGTCGTCGCCTGAGAGATATACCTCGCCTCCGGCGGTTCTTTCAAAGAGTACCATGACGGTATCCATCGCACCGAAGGTTTCTATCTTGTATTTTCTGGAAGTCAGCGGCTTGAAGACAAAATTCTTTTGCTGGCCCGCTTTAATATCCAGTACCTGGGATTGCGAAACCTTCATTTCGATATAATCAGCGGCCACCAGCGGCGGATAAAATTTTCTGACAAATTCTTTATCCTTTGCCGACAGACCACCGGCCGGGTTGATACCATTACGGAATTCCGCCGGTTCTTTGATCATCCCCGGACCAAAGGGGTAATGCATTACCGAATTGGGGTCGTGAGTAGAGCCTTCTACCTCAGTCGGCGATAGCTTACGGATAATATTATGAAAAGTCGTTTCACGCGACCAGCTGTTTGGTGGTTGTGCCAAAGAAGCATATACAGCCTCTTCATCCCACACAATACCCGCAAACGGGTTCTGGTGCTCATGTGGGGCTCCCAGCGTGTGGCCTATTTCGTGTATGGCAGTATCCATTTCATGAGTAATATCCCAACCGAAATTCATGGTCCTTTCGTCAGGTGAGGGTACCAGGTCAATCACATCACGGCCCACATACGACCAGGACCCGTCACCTGGCAAAAAACCTATTCTTATCTCTGCTTCGTTCCGGTCCGTTGTTTCGCCAAATTCCAATCCAATTCCAAGGTTCTTCCAAGCAGCAAAAGCATCTTTTACGACATTTTTCTGGGTTGTAGTTCCTTTCCAGTTTGCAGGGGAGCCGTCGGTACTGCCGTTATAAAAGTAGTATTTAAGTTTGGTGCCATTGGCCCATTTTTTCCGGGTCATCACGATCATGTGCGACCGCATTCCGCTTACATCCGGCGGAAGCTGAACGGGCGGCACGTTGACCATCGTGCAGTAATGCGGGGATGTTTCGTTTTCAACGATACTTGCAGGGGTGTCTTTTTTTGCCATGGTTTCTTGATTTTAGATGTTGAAACGGGATGTAAATAACAACGGGTAATACTGTTTTGGTATCTCTAAGATATTTGATTATCAGGTAGATATTGTTACCGTACAGTAATTTGCCATGGGATGTCGCTGCATACCATCGGGCTTGCCTGTAAAAGTATACGAGGGAGGTACTGCCAAAACAGGATTCTTAGCGGAGCGAAGTTACCGACTTGTATTTTGCCCGACCACCGCCGTCCCGGTGCAGATAAAAGGCAAGGGTTTTTATCCCGGGAAGTTTTGATTAAGCTTGTATTCTTCAATTTTGCGGTAGAGGGTAGCAATTCCCATTTCCAGCAGACGTGCAGCTTCCGCTTTGTTGCCTCTGGTGTAATTGAGTACCTTTTGAATATGGAGCTTTTCTACGCTGTTCATGGCAAATGCGGAGAGAGGGGATCCGGCACTGGCTTTTTTCTGAGTCAGTTCATAAGGCAAGGTGCCGGTATCAAGCTCCTCCGAATCGGTGAGGATAACGCTCCTTTCAATTACATTTTTCAGTTCGCGGATATTTCCCTGCCAGTAATTGTTTTCAAGGGTAGTAACATACTCGGGAGATAAGCCTTTGATTTTCTTGCCAATTTTCAATCCGATACTCAGTGCAAAACTTTCGGCCAGAGGTTTAATATCTTCTTTTCTTTCGCGTAGGGCTGGAATATTAATCTGAAATGCAGACAGCCGGTAAAAAAGGTCGCTCCGGAAAGTGCCATTTTTTATTTCTTCTTCAAGATTTCTGTTCGTAGCCGCAATCACACGGACATCCACTTTGGTAATCTTGCTGTCGCCCACTTTTATAAATTCCCCTGATTCCAGTACGCGTAAAAGTTTCGCCTGAAGATCCATTGCCATTTCCCCGATTTCGTCCAGGAATATGGTACCGTTGTGTGCCTCTTCAAATAGCCCTTTTTTGTCTTTCAAAGCTCCGGTATAGGCACCGGCCTTGTGCCCGAACATTTCACTTTCCAGTAAGTCCTTGGAAAAGGCGGAGCAATTAACGGCCACGAAAGATTTGGAGTTTCTTCTGCCTGCCAGGTGAATAGCCTGTGCAAAAACCTCTTTTCCGGTACCTGTTTCGCCCAGAAGCAAAACGCTGGTATCAGTGGGTGCCACCTTTTTCGCCAGTGTTACAGTTTCCTGAAATCTTTTGGAACGGCCGATGATATGGTCGAAAGAATATTTTTTACCCAGCTGTTTTTCCAGACTGTTGAGACGCTTGTTAAGGTCAACTTTTTCAGCTGCTTTATAAATCAGCGGGATGATACGGCTGTTGTCGTCTCCTTTGGTGATGTAGTCAAACGCTCCATTTTTAATTGCCTGCACACCATCGGCTATGTTTCCGTAAGCAGTGAGCAAAATCACTTCTATATGAGGATACCTCGTTTTGATAGTACCAGCGGTTTCGACACCATTGCCGTCCGGCAGTTTTACATCGCAGAGTACTATGTCCACATCGGTTTTTTCCAGTATTTTTAATCCCGACCGGATATCTCCGGCCTCCAGAACTTCGAAGCCTTCAAGTTGTATGATCCTTGCAAGCAGGCCGCGCAGTTTGGCTTCGTCATCAATGATCAGGATTCTTTTTGTCATTTTTGATTATAATATATACCTGAGAGATACAGACATCATTCGGTTGGGCTATAGTTTCTCTGGCTTGTTTCTAATAGCCGATAATGTTTTTCCCTCTTTCCTTCCAAAAAGCAAATGTTTCGGTTGCCCTATAACCTGTGCACCATAAATGCCGCGGTTGCCTGAAAAAAAATAAGCTGTTACGCAGGCCAGTGCAACAAAAGTACCACATTCTGCCCCGAAAAGCTCCATTGCCATCAAAGTACAGGCCAGAGGTGTATTGGCAGCTCCGGCAAAAACTGCTACGAAACCCATTCCTGCCAGCAGCCCGGTTGGTAATGGAATAATGGCGGACAGGGCATTTCCCAATGTTGCCCCGATGAAAAACAGCGGTGTAACTTCTCCGCCTTTGAAAGCGGCCCCTAAGGTCACCGCAGTAAAAAGTATTTTAAGGACAAAGTCGTAAGCGGGCAATGGCTGGCTGAAGGATTCGACTATCACAGGGACACCCAGCCCGATATATCGGGTAGTATCCATCAGCCATACAGCAGAGACCACGATAATTCCTCCTGCCACAGGCCGCAGGGGTGGGAATTTTATACTGGCCTTAAAAAATGAACCGATGCGGTGCGTGAGTTCTGTGAAGAATATAGAGCAGATACCAAAGATACTACCGGCAATGATTGCCCAGAGAATGTGTACCGTATTGTAATCCGGCATAACGGGGATATGGTAGTGGGTATGCCCCACCTGCCATGCGCGGGTGGTGAGGTCCGCGCATATAGAAGCTGCAAAGGCCGGGAAAAGTGCATCATACCGTAACCGGCCGATCAGGAAAACCTCCAGCCCGAAAACGGCCCCGGCCAGCGGCGTCCCGAACACGGATCCAAAACCGGCGGCTATACCGGCCACCAGGATTAATTTCCTATCCCTTGGTCTCAGTTTTAGAATGCTGGTCAGCTGGTCAGCTATGGAACCTCCCATTTGCAGGGCTGTTCCTTCTCTTCCTGCAGAGCCTCCGAACAGGTGCGTGGCAATGGTACCGATGAGAACAAACGGGGCCATTTTCACGGGGATTATCTTGGAGGGACGGTTGATGTTTTCCAGCAAAAGATTATTTCCGGCCTCTACCTCTTTGCCAAAATAATGATACATCATTCCAATAGCAAAACCTGCGGCGGGCAACAAAATGATAACCCATCGATGATTTTCCCGGAAGTTCGTAGCCCAATCAAGAGAAATCAGAAAAAAGGCAGATGCCGAACCAACGACTATACCAACAGCCGCTGAAATGAACAGCCAGCGCAGAATAAAAAAGGCAACAGGAAAAGCTCTGAATAATTTAGAAACAAATGATAACTTCATAAAAACACCTATTTAAGGTAACAGAAAATGAACCTAAATAGGCGCCATCATCCCTGAGCAGGGCGGTTTCAGCAGGAAGACACCATTTCCTGTAATACTGCAAATATAATAATTAATTGTACCCCGGGTCGTATCAGAAAGGTTTTATGACTTAAACTTAATCAGTTGTTCAAGAATTGCTACTGAATGCTCCAGCTCATCAGGGTTGGAAGATGCGAAACCGAGCCGTGTCGCTGCCTGTGAGGTACCCGGTATATCAAACAGGCTTCCGTCGGCAAAATAAAGGCCTTTTCTCAATGCCTGTGAAGCTACCTTTACCAGATCAATGTTTTTATCGAACCTGGTCCACACGGCCATGCCTCCATCCGGTACCTCAAATTCGAGGTAGTCATCTAGTTTATCTTTCAGTAATGAGCAGAACAAATCGCGGCGTTGACGATAAGTTCGCAGCGACTTTCGCAAATGGCGCTGGATGATCCCATTTTGCAGGAGTTCGGCTATGGCATTTTCCAGGATTGTATCGCCCTGCCGGTCAATCATCCGACGAAGTTTGGAAAAACAGGTAATCACATCGGCAGGTCCCACAAGGTACCCAACCCTGAAGGCCGGGGAGATGGTTTTGGTAAAAGAACCGCAGTAAAGTACCATACCGGCCCGGTCTGCACCCGCAAGTGGCAACAACGGCTTGCTTTGGTAGTGAAAGTCGTAATCATAGTCGTCCTCAAAGATAATAAAGCCATACTGCCCGGCCAGCTGCAAGAGTTTAACACGCCTGTCGGCTCGTAAAGCCACGGTGGTTGGATAATGATGGTGAGAGGTTATATATACCATCCTGATGGTGTGTTGCTGGCATTGCTTTTCCAGTTCGTCTACGTCGATGCCATAACTGTCAACCGGAATCTTCAGGAAATGCGCACCGGCTTGTTGGAAATTGATGGTAGCGCCACTCCAGCCAGACTCCCCGACAGCAACATAATTTCCTGGTTCGATCAGCGCTGTACTCGCCAGGTGAAGCCCCATCATGGTACCTCTTACGATCAGAATGTTGTCCAGGGTGGTGTGCAGGCCGCGGGTTTGGTTAAGGTAATCCGACAGCTCGTGACGGAGCCAGTGGGATCCCCTGGTGTCGCCATACCCTAGTTTCTCATAGATGTTTCCGGTCATGAGCTGTGTTCGGTATGCCCGTGAAAGCTCTTCCAGCGGAGCAATTCTGACGTCCGGAAAACCATCGTCCAGGTGATAAGGAGAATGGATCCTTAATACAGGCCTGTTCAGGAAGTCCGGCGTTTTAAAAGCGAATCCGGCATTGATATTTTGACTTTTCCCCGTTCCTATTTTGTCACCTGCATCGGGCTGGAACCGGGGTATGTGCGACGCAACAAAGGTACCATTCCCGGTTTTGCTTTGCAGCCATCCCTGTGCCAACAGCTCGTCATAGGCGAGTACAACAGTCCTCCTATTGAGATGGAGCAGCTCAGCAAGCTGCCTGCTGCTGGGCAGGCGCTGAGCAGGTAGTAAAATTCCGGTTCGTATGAGTTCACTTATTTGCGTGGCTATCTGAAGGTACAGAGCTTGTTTCGCGGGTTTGTCAAGATGAATCAGCGATGCTAACGCTTGCATATTATTGGTCTATCAGAATTTTAAAAATTGGATCATTTTAGTAATCCAATAAACATAGAATTTTGTAAAAAACAAAAAACTATGACATCCATTCCACCGTACCTGATACCCAGTCGTTCTGCCAAACGTGCGCATTACGATCCGGCTGTTCTTCATTCTATTCTGGACGAAGCCCTGGTGTGTACTATCAGCTATTCTGTTGATAATATGCCATTTATGATCCCTACTGCATTTGTGCGGCATGAAAACAAAATATACATTCACGGATCTGTTGGCAGTCATTTCCTTCGTGAGATTGAAAAAGGAATTCCGGTTTGCATATCTGTAACGCTTATCGACGACCTGGTGGTAGCAAAATCCGCTTTTTCTCACTCGGTCAATTACCGTTCTGTTATTATTTTTTCCAAGGCTGAGAAAATAGAAGATTTCGATCTTAAAACTGCGGCCTTTGAATGGCTTACCGACAAAATGGTTCCGGGGAGCTGGGAGTACCTGCGTCCGATGAAACAAAACGAGGTGAATAAAACGATGGCACTGGCATTTTGTATTGATGAGGCATCTGCCAAGATCCGTACGGGAATGCCAAAGGACGAACCGGAAGATCTGGAGTTGCCGATATGGTCGGGACTTATCCCGGTAAGTGCCAAAAAACAGGCTCCGGTTCCCGATGAGTCAAGCGCAGGCATCCCATTGCCAAAGCACTTGAGGTACTGAATCGTCTTGAAATGCGGTTAATTTAAATCTTCTGATCATTTATTGTTTTGTAGTTCGTGATACCAAGACTACCTTAGCAGGTATAAGTTTTGATAAATACCTTTAAACCGGCTAAGCGTTATATGGAATACAGACAACTAGGGGCCTCCGGATTGAGGGTTCCCGTTTTGAGCTTTGGAACAGGTACTTTCGGTGGCACAGGCAACTTTTTTAAAGCCTGGGGTAATACACAGGTGGATGAAGCAACCAGGATGGTTAATTTGTGCCTGGACGCCGGATTGACACTCTTTGATACTGCCAATGTATACTCTCAGGGGCTCAGCGAAGAAATTCTGGGCAAAGCTATCACAGGTTTAAGAGATAAGGTATTGCTTTCGACAAAAGCAACTTTCAAAATGGGAGCGGGGCCGAATGATTTCGGTTCTTCCCGCTTTCATATTACCAAGGCCTGTGAAGACAGTTTGAAAAGGCTCAACACTGATTATGTGGATATTTATCACATGCATGGGTTTGATGGTATCACACCGGTTGAAGAAACACTGAGTGCTCTCAACGATCTGGTGCAAAGCGGAAAGGTGAGGTATATAGCCTGTTCCAACTTCTCTGGCTGGCATCTGATGAAATCATTGTCGGTATCGGAGCGCTATGGCTGGTCAAGATATGTGGCCCATCAGGCACATTACTCACTTCTGAGTAGGGAATTTGAGTGGGAACTGATGCCCCTTGCACTGGACCAGAAAGTTGGCACCATTGTATGGAGTCCGTTATCCGCCGGCAGGCTGGGAGGGAAGTACAGGCGTGGAGAGCCGCTTCCTGCGGAGGGGCGTATTGCACAGGGAGGCGGCGAAGGGCCTGCTATCCCGGAAGATTTCTTTTATCATATTATTGATACACTGGATGAAATTGCCGTTGAGACCGAAAAAACGGTAGCACAGGTTGCCCTCAATTGGGTTATACAGCGCCCTACAGTAAGTAACGTGGTGATTGGTGCGAGAAACGAAGAGCAGCTTAGGCAAAATTTGGGTGCAGTTGGGTGGAAATTATCTGTAGATCAGATCAAAAGGCTTGATCAGGCGAGCGAAAAGGCGCCGGTATATCCTTATTGGCATCAAAGAAAAAATCCGGACTTAAATCCTTTGCCGGAATTTTACAGATAGTAGGGTGGTACGTGAAGCTAGGTTATCTTTTGAATGCAGGACAAACAGTATTTATTTTAGACTAAGGGTTTAATTCTTTCGCTATTATTGATAAAATTGTCAATCCTTTATAGGTCGATACTTAACTTTTCCGGAAATGCCTCGAAGAAGAAACGCCAGGTTAAAAAAGAAGATAATTACAGCTGTTAAATGGTTGAGTGCGATTTTGCCCGTTGTGACATTCGTTTATATACTTTATTACTATCACCAGTTTGATTTTCTTTTCAAACAGGACGGGAAAGTGGTTAAAACGGTTGTATTGAATGAAGCCGGTTCGGGAGGCCAGTCGCAGAACGTGGCTACAGAAGTTTTAAAACAAGTAAAAGTGGCCTCTAATGAGTGGCATAGTGTGGGTGGGATAGCTGTCCATGATGTTACCATTGAAAATAATAGCGATCAGGCGCTTACAGGTGTTGAGATAGAGTTTAAATACCTGTCGGAGACGCAATCAGTACTCACCACGAAGGTGATAACCATTAAGTCTGCACTGCCAGCTAAAAAGGTTACCAAAGTGCCCGAAGTGAGTGTGGGGTATATTAACCGGTCTGTAACAGGCTGTGACACACGGATAATAAGAGCGTTTTACTAATATATTTTCACAGGATTATTTGTTCGGCCTTTTACGAATGTCTGGTACGGTTTTTTAATAATCAGGACATTGTAGAATCTAACAGAGAAGGCTATGGCAAGTGTAATGGAATCCGCTTTATTTGTGCTGCCCTATTTTTTGCTTTTTATTTTTGCATTGGCGTTTGGTGCGGCTTTTTGGTTGTTGTACAGTTTATCCAAGTCAGACAGTTCTTCACGAAGTTCGGGTTACGCTTCCTATTTCCGGAAGCGGCATACACACAAGTTTGCGTAGGTTACCTAAATTCCTTTTTTACGTCTCATTCACAGAATTACTTATACTGGTATAAAAAACATCCCTGAGGCAATGCCACGGGGATGTTCGATTTTACTCAACGTTATGAGAACCATTTTACTGGTTTTCAGATACAAAGATAATTAATTCTTTAATAGAAACTATGGGTTCAGGCCATTTAAATTGGCTGGATTCCTGGAGTTTAAGAAAGCAGAGCCCCCCTTTTTTGGACAAGATTAGTAAACGGAGGATTGTCACTCGTTTATTTTTCATCCATTATGATCATCGTTCTCCCTGCAAGGCGTAAACAGAAAGTTTATGGGAGGAATGAAAATAATTCTTCGCTTAATCAATGAAGTAACACTGTCCAGGCGTAATAACACTTTTTAAGAGGGGCGCATCAGAAATATAGATTAAATTTGTAGAATTAGTTTTCTAAATTTATTTAGGCGGTTATACTATTTTGACCCAATGCTTATTCTAGGGCCCCTATTTTATCAGCAGGGTCTTTCGATCTGATTATTAGGCAGAAAGAAGTTTTTTTCTAGAATTTATTCGATTATCTTTGTCCAAATTCACTATGCTCCTGTATCTTACATTTGATTCCTGATTCATGAGAACCAAAGCTGATATTATTCAGAAGTATGCCCTATTCGGTTCCCCTCTCAGAGGTACAGAGAAGGTGGAAAATGCTTTGAAGCAGCTCCTGGATGAAATGCAGACCCCTGAAAATATTCATAAACTGGGTGAGGCTATCGGGTTGGAATGGAATTCCTCTGAGGATAATGTAGCCGCACTCAGGAAAACTTTCAACAGGGCGGACAGGTTTGAAGGTTCCCGGTTAAAAAAGGAGAATATCAAGCCCAGAAAGTCCTCCAAAGTTAAGGTTAAGGCTTCTCCTGCTCCCGAAGGTAACACAGTGGACTAAGCATGCCTTAGTACTTGTACCAATCTCCCCACCATTGTCTCAGTTTTTTCCTTAATTCTTCCTCCTTGGCATTCAGGCCGGGTTCATAAAATTTGGTGCCCTTTATTTCATCAGGTAAGAAGTCCTGGACAGTAAAATTATGAGGGAAGTCATGCGAATATTTGTAGTCCTTTCCGTAGCCTATTTGTTTCATCAGCTTGGTAGGAGCGTTTCTCAAATGCAACGGGACCGGTAAATGGGCCGTATTTTTGGCAACCGCCAGTGCATCGTCAATGGCAACGTAACTGGCATTGCTTTTGGGCGAAGTGGCCAGGTAAATTGCTACCTGGGAAAGAATAATCCGGCATTCAGGATATCCTATAACATTCACGGCCTGCATGCAGGCGTTAGCCATGATAACAGCCGTGGGGTTAGCATTCCCGATGTCTTCAGATGCCATGATCAGCATGCGGCGGGCTATAAAAGCAGGATCTTCGCCTGCCACTATCATACGAGCCATCCAGTAAACAGCGCCGTTGGGGTCACTGCCGCGCAGCGATTTGATGAATGCCGAAATGATGTCATAATGCTGTTCCCCTGACTTGTCGTACCGGGCTATATTCTGTTGTGCCACCTCCGTTACGTATTCGTCGGTAATGACAATTTCAGGAACTTCACCTTTGCCCAGAACCACCAGCTCCAGAAGATTCAGGAGTTTTCTGCCGTCGCCTCCCGAAATGCGGAACAGGGCGTCGTATGACTCAAAACTAATATGCTTAGATTTCAGCCATTCATCCTTCTCAAGAGCTCTTTGGATGAGTGCAGTCAGTTCATCTTGCCCGAAAGCTTCCAGGATATATACCTGGCATCGCGACAATAGTGCCGAATTGATTTCAAAGGAAGGGTTTTCGGTGGTTGCACCGATTAGCGTAATTTTTCCTTTTTCAACGGCTCCCAAAAGTGCATCCTGCTGTCCTTTGTTATAGCGGTGGATTTCGTCAATGAAGAGGATAGGTGGGAAAAGGCCTGAGGGCCGGGATAGAATCTCTCTGAGCTCTTTGACTCCGGAACTGATAGCGCTCAGGTTGTAAAATTGCCTTTTGGTAACCTCTGCAATCAGTAAGGCCAGTGTTGTTTTCCCAACTCCCGGCGGGCCCCATAATATAATAGAGGGTACTGTGTTCTGCAATATGGCTCTTCTCAGAGGTCCGTTGGGACCCAGCAGTTTTTCCTGGCCAACATAATCATCCAGGGTGCGGGGTCTGAGGCGTTCGGCGAGCGGTGTGGTTAATGATACCATTCAAAAGATTGAGATGAAAAATCCTTCTACAAATTTTAACAAAAAAAGCGTGGCTAAGTTCTCGCCACGCTTTTTTTGTTAAAATTGAAAGGTTTTGTTCAGAAGGTCAGCCGTTCCAGTGTCATCTGTTTTTTCAGGTTCCCCAGTGCACCAAAAACAAGATTGTAAACCGACTGAATATTGATTTTCATAAGGTCAGCGATCTCATGATTATTCAGGTTCATATAAAACTTAAGAAAAATTGCTTCCCGCTGGCGCCTTGGAAGGCTGTTTATAGCCACATTGAGGTGCTGATTGGTGGAGTCAAACTCTTCCTCGGAAATCAGATGATTTTCGTGTGAAGGGGTGTTGATATGCCAGTACTCCACGGGAATATCCTCGTTGCTGGTATGCTTTTGCTGTGCGTTCAGATGGCGTACGAGTTTTCTCTTGATGGATGCCATAAGATAAAACCGGACAGAAGTGGTATCACCCAGTGTTGTCCGGTTTTTCCATAATTCAACGAATAAATCGTGAATACAATCTTTAATGAGTGGCTTGTCAATGGTGAACTGCGAACAATACTGGTAAAGAATGTGGACGTAAGAGCGGTACAGGCAGGCGTAGGCATTTTCATCGCCTTTTCTAAACTGATCCCAAAAGCTGAGTTCTTCTTCTTGTTTGTAGCGTAAGTGAGCCATTTTAAGGTTAGGAATTTAACTGGGGTTAGGAATGGTTAATAATAAAGGTCATTATTACACTTGTAAATATATTTATAAAAAAACAGATAAAAAAAATATTTTCAGGATAAAATTACATTTCTGAAAGTTTATGTTACAATTTCGAAGATTTATGTATATAGTTCCTGTGAAACAGGCACAAATTGAAACTTTTCGCCGTCAAATAGCCCTTTATCGCTTAATTTGAGGGAGGGAATGACCAGTAAGGCCATAAATGATAAAGACATATATGGTGACTTGAGTGTGGATTTTAAAGCGTCTTTGACAAAACGGTCCATCGCTGTGTACATGTCTGCCACCTGGTACCCGTCCGTATCGGTCATAAGTCCGGCAATAGGCAACGGCAGTACGTGAGCCAGTGAATCGTTAACGGCAGATATCCCTCCCTTGCACTCAATAATCAGATTAACGGCCTTGGCAATGCTGGCGTCATCGGAGCCGATTGAGATGATATTGTGGGAATCGTGACCCACTGAGGAAGCGATGGCACCCGCTTTCAGACCGAAATTTTTAATAAAAGCAACAGCTGGCTTCTCATGACGGTACCTGTTCACGACGGTTATTTTTAGTATATCTTTTTCGGGGGCCGTTTGCCACAGGCCATTTTCCTGGGATAGCGTAGCAAGTACTGCATTTGTTATGAGTTGGCCCTCAATGGTTTCAATGACCCTTACCTGGGAAGATCCTTTTTCTGCGGGGCATTCAAAATCTGCCGCAGTCTTTGGCAGGCAGTCAAACTGATTCACGTGCAGGCTTCTTAAATCGGGCAGAAGGGAAGCGCCGTTTGCTGCCACAAGTGCACCGTTTAACCAAGTCTGTAAAATGTTGAAATCGGTGAGATTGTCAATGGTAATAAAATCGGCTGGGTCGTTTACGCGTAAAAGCCCAACGGGTAGCCGGTAATGCAGAACGGGGTTGAGACATGCCGCATGTAAAACATTCCAAAGATCATAACCAAGGGCCAAAGCTCTTTTCACCAGCAAATTAATATGACCTTCTACGAGATTATCCGGATGTTTGTCGTCCGAACAGAACATGATCTGTTCGGGAAATTCTGCGAGTAAAGGTATGAGCGCGTCGAAATTCCGGGCTGCACTTCCTTCACGGATCAGGATTTTGACGCCGTAACTAATTTTTTCGCGAGCTTCGGCATAAGTAAAACATTCGTGGTCAGTGGTCATTCCGGCCTCCGCATAGGTTTTTGCCTGAGTACCTCTCAGGCCAGGCGCGTGGCCGTCAATGGGTTTTTGGTAATGTTTGGCCCAGTTAATTTTGGCAATCATCTCCGGGTCATTGTTTAGTACGGCAGGGAAATTCATTACTTCGGCCAGGTATCCTATTTCCGGCTTTTCCAGCAGTTGTCTGATATCTTCCGGATCAATAACCGCTCCTGCGGTTTCAAAAACCGTTGCGGGCACGCATGAAGGCGCTCCAAAGCAGAATTTGAACGGAACTCTTTTTCCGTCTTCAATCATATAATGTACCCCGTCCACTCCCAGTACGTTGGCAATTTCGTGCGGGTCGGACACTGTGGCAACGGTACCATGTACAACTGCCAGCCGGGCAAACTGTACAGGTGTTAGCATGGAGCTCTCAATGTGAACATGAGCATCCACGAATCCGGGCAGTACATACGGAAAGGCAGGGTTTTCCGGGCCAAGTATGTTCAGGCTGGAAATAAAACCGTTGTCAATGAAAATCTCAGCTTTTTGAATTGTTTTATCAAACAGGTTGACCAGATTGGCTATCATAATCAGGAAATAGTTGAATGCTCCAAATGTACTTTGAGAGTTTTTTATGAATGTTATTTCAAATCAATGTTTGTTTTAATGAGCTGCTGGTTGCGCATCACTTCAATGGCTGACTTTCCCGTCCAGTTTATTTCCTGATAGATATCAATCAGATCCGTTATACTATTTACCGGTTTGTTGTTCATCGTCCGGATCACGTCAGAAACTTTTAAAGCTGATTTTGATAAAATACTGGTCGCCGGGATATTTTCGATGATCACACCTTTTTCATCCGGTAAGCCATATGCAGACCGGTCTCCCAGGCCCTGGACGTTCCGTAACTTGGACCCCAGCCAGGATATTGCCGTTACGGCTTCCTTTTCCGATTCAATCATCGTAATGGGCAAGGGTACCTTGGCTGCCCTATTTTTCAGATCGCCAGACATGACACCGAACTGATCCATCGGGAAGTTTTTAAATCCGGTTTTTAAAGCCGGGCTTTCCGGTTTTACCCGAAAATCTCCGTTCGCCGGATCCATAAAAAGCGGATCGCCGTACATACTATGTTTGTCCGTACCATTTTTTCTGGCTGCTTCAATGGCCTTTTCGCTCGGGAAAAAATTATAATCCACTTCCTTGCCCCATGTAGTAATACCAATTGGATAGTATGGTTTCAGGACAATGTTTTTTCTGAAAACGTCTTCACTTTCCTTAAACCAGACGTGGGGGTGGAATGAGTTGTTAATAATGATATTGTTCTCAACTATCCGTTTGAAACCCTCGCGTAACTTTAAACCGCCATTCAGACATACATTGTTATAGATGTGGTAATTGCTGCTACCGTCGTCCAGGTCAATATCCCAGCCGTGGTCACAGCGGAACCGGTTGTTGCGGATGATTATCGTTTTTTGTGCATCCAGCAACACCAGTTCAGGGTGTTCCGAAGTGATCCGGTCCATTTTTTCACGGTCGGGATGCCAGTAACGGTCGCGTCCCCAGGAGTTAAAGGAGCCATGATCACCCGTTTCCAGAACGGTATTAAAAACCTCGTTGAATTCGATGATATGCCCGCCCCAGGTACCTTCACTTATGTTGATTCCCGACCGGGGTACATTATATATGGTATTGTGGCTTACCGTGATATCCATGGCCATAGATATCTCAACACCTGCTACTTGTTTTTCCACCTGGCCCAAGCCAAACATTAAATTGTCAGAGACGGTACATTCGGCGGGGTAATTGCTGGTTTTGGGACCCGGTGTTTTGTCTATCTTGTCAAGAGCTACAAACTGATTGTACTCAAAACTAGGGGAGCGTACTGCTCCCGGGTCTCCCACAAAACACACCCCGCTGGCACCTGCATGGGCTATGGTATTTCCCGAGACCTCATCTTTCCGGTTATAGTTGCTGAAGAAAACGGCATTTCCGCCCACCTGGTTAAAATAACATTTACGGATCGCACAGTTTTCGGTGCCTTCCAAAACGACGGCTCCGCCCCTGTAAATTGCCCAGTCGCTGCGCAAAAGAGGTTCTTTGGTTTCCATGAACGTTCTGCGTACATGAGCAAACTCAAAACCTTCCAGCGAAATATGCCGCACCGGTTTATCGCTGCTGCCGCGAAATTCGAAGAGATGTTTTAATTGTGGGGACAGAACCGATGCTTTTTCAAGATCGGTTTTGGCAGAAGGCCAGGCATACAATGTTTTTGTTTTTTTGTCAAAATACCATTCTCCGGCAGTATCCAGCTCTTCCCGGACATTTTCTATGAATCTGTATTTATCATGCATGCCCATCTGCCGATTATTCTGGAAACCGCCTTCCATTTCCAGCTTGCCCTGCGCGTCTTTTCCTTTGACTATGTAATGGTAGCCGCCCCACTCGTGTTTGTGAAGAGCATGGATATAAGCACCTTCCGGATTCTTCCATTGCTTCGTGTGTACCTCACTGAAAAGGTCTTCGGCATATCCCCCGAAATGACTGCTGGCTGGATGGTAGTTGGGGTACCTGGCCATGCGCTGCTGTTCATTGTTGATATAGAGCTGATCAAACTGTATGTCATTTGCGATCACCGCTTTTTTGATATCGCCCTCATAGGTTTCCCAGCGAAGGTTTAGGGCAGCACCACCACTTATTACGACTTTTTCGCCAGGATAGGGCTTGTATGTAACCGGCGCGCCTGCAGGCCGTGAGTCTTCTGCCGTAAAGATGACAGGCTTGTCAAGATAATAAATCCCTTCCCTCACCAGTATGGTTACAGGGCCTTTGATTTTTCTTGCTGCCAGTTGCGCTTTTGCAATCGTGGCAAATGGCCGGGTTTTTGAGCCAGGATTTTTATCATTTCCGGTTCGGGCGACATAAAGATCAATGCCATAACCATTCAGAGATAAAAAAAAGCTGATGAAAAAGAGAGCGATTGCTTTTGGAGAATTCAAATAATAGAAAGGATTCATGTATGAGGTATTATCCGTTTTAGTACAAAAGAAGAAGTAATAAAGTTAAAACTAACCTCTGTAAAATACCATGAATCTGGAGTAATTCAATTGGTGTATTATGGCATATTTTACAATAATTTTGGCGAAATAGGTGTGGAATAGAATGGAATCTGCCAAAATATCAACAGTTGCCCCAAGAATGGACGATGGTGACGCGAGTATTACCGGTAATTCTTCTGGTACTGAAGCGGACTCATGCCGGTATTGATTTTAAAGTACTTATTGAAATTGGCAAAATTATTGAACCCGCTTTCGTAGCAAATCTGGGCTACACTCAGTTTTTCTTCGATCAGCAGCTTGCAGGCGTGGCCGATCCTGAGTTCCAGAAGGAACTGGGAATAAGTTTTCCTGCTACGGCTTTTGAAATACCTGCAAAAGGAATGCGGGCTGATATTAGCCACGCCGGCAATTTCTTCGATACTTATTTTTTTGTGAAAATTGCTGAGCGAGTACTTATAAATCTCATTGATGCGGTCGGTATCGTAGGCGTCAAATTCCTGATGATAATAGGTATTGGACAGCATCTTTACTTCGGGGCATTGGGCAAGTGTTTCGAGAATCTCCAGCAAAAGGATGATAGAATTCCCGCTCGAATGGTCCAGCAGGCTTTGCATCAGCCTTTTCACTTTTTCACTCGTATCTCCTAAAAGCTTTATTCCCCATTGTGCTTTTTGAAAAAGATCTTTAATGGATTTATTCTCGGGAAGATTCAGGAAAGTTTTACCAAAAAGATCGGGCAGGAAGTGCAGTACCGTAGCCTGCGCATACAGGTCGCTTTCACCTTTGAAGTACTTTTCATCACAACGCCAGTAATGCGGCAGGTTTGGGCCGATCAGGAGCAGGTCGCCATTCTGGAAATTCTGAATATTGTCCCCAATGAACTGTGTGCCTGATCCCTGCTCAATATGCACAAGTTCCATTTCCGGATGGTAATGCCAGCGGTTATAGAAATAAAGTACCACGTCCCGCCTGATGCTGAACGACTGCTGAAGATCCTTGGGTACTTTTAATAGCTGAGGTTTCACGCTTATAATTACATTAATTTTGGCTATGTAATCTATTTTATGCCAATATAGTTTAAAAAATTGCTATTATTACAAAATATTGGATTCAAATATTTCTATTCATTTGTGTTATAATTCAAAAACGTAAAAAAGTATTTTTCATCAGGTAATTTATGTACCATTTTGCCTCTTACGCAGTATAATAGTAAACCGGCTTTTCTGCTTACTAAAATCTGCACAGATTCTGTTCCGGCAAATTGTTATACGGTTCTCTGAGATACTTTTTTTATTAAACTATGGCGTCTAATCTCTTAAAAATTCATCCATCCGACAATGTTATTGTCGCCCTTCGGGACTTGCCTAATCATGCTGTTGCTGAGTGGGATGGGCAGCAATACTCACTTCCTTACGGAGTATCAGCCAAGCATAAATTCGTGACCGAAGATATAGATACGGGCGGTGCTATCATTATGTATGGTGTGCTGGTAGGGCGTGCAAAACAGCCGATTAAAAAAGGTGAGCCTATCACAACCTTTAATCTTGCGCATGACTCACAGGATTACAGTACTGCCAACCGGCAACCATATACCTATGTTCAGCCAGATGTCACCAAATGGCAGGATCGTACTTTCAGAGGGTATCACCGGGAAGACGGGCGTGTGGGTACCTACAATTACTGGCTGGTGGTTCCGCTGGTTTTCTGTGAAAACCGTAACGTGCTCATCATGAAGGATGCTTTTGAGCGGGAGCTAGGTTATGCTCAAACCGATATTTACCGCGAGCATGTGAGGGAATTCCTTCATTTGTATCAGGCGGGTGATATGCGCAAGGTTAAAAGCCTGGAAGTTTTCACTGAACAGCCGGCCGTTAAAAAAATCACGGACCGTCCTTTCCAGAATGTTGATGGGGTGAAGTTTTTGACGCACGAAGGCGGATGTGGCGGCACCCGGCAGGATGCTAATACTTTGTGCGCTCTTTTTGCGGCATATGCCGTTAACCCGAATGTTGCCGGTATTACAGTATTGAGCCTTGGCTGCCAGAACTCGGAACTTAAAACACTGGAAGATGAGATCAAAAAACGTGATCCGCATTTTAACAAGCCGTTTTTCGCGTTTGAACATCAGAAAGGTACAGAGTATTCCCTCATGTCAGGAGCCATAAAGGAAACGTTTATGGGGCTCACAAAAATCAATGAATTTGAACGAGCGGACGCACCGCTTTCAAAATTGTCGGTTGGTCTGAAATGCGGCGGTTCAGATGGTTTTTCCGGGATATCAGCCAATCCGGTTCTGGGGCATTTGTCAGATATCGTGGTGGGCTTGGGCGGACAAACGCTTCTGGCTGAGTTTCCTGAATTAAACGGTGTGGAGCAGGAATTGCTCAACCGGTGTGTGACGGAAGAAAAAGCGGCGAAATTTGAAAAGCTCATGCGCGATTATGCCGGTAAGGCAGAGGCCGTAGGTTCAGCTTTTGCATTTAATCCATCGCCTGGTAATATTAAAGACGGGCTCATTACCGATGCCATAAAATCTGCCGGTGCGGCACGCAAGGGAGGAAATGCCTACATATCTGACGTACTTAATTATACAGAACGGGCAACGGTACCGGGTCTGCAGCTGGTATGTACGCCGGGTAATGACGTAGAAGCAACAACCGGACAAACGGCTGCGGGTGCCAATGTGATTCTCTTTACAACCGGCCTGGGTACTCCTACGGGTAATCCAATTTGCCCGGTTGCCAAGGTAGCTACCAACAGCGCACTGGCGAACCGGATGCCCGATGTGATTGACTTTGACTGTGGTCCGGTGGTGGATGGTACCCAGTCTATCGAAGAAAACGCAGAACATCTGCTGGAATATGTCATCAAGGTGGCAAGCGGCGAACTGACCAAAGCACAGCAACTTGGCCAGAACGATTTTATTCCATGGAAAAGGGGAGTGTCTCTTTAAACGACCGGCTGGAATAAACATATAATAAAAGGAAAGGGTATGCCGGATAAATTGAGTAAAGAACTCTAAGGATACCCTTTTCTGCATATACCGGGTGAGGTGTTTTAACTGATTATATTATTGATAAAAATAAATTCATGTTTGATTTAAATGGTAAAGTTGCCCTTGTAACCGGCGGGGCCAGCGGTATCGGGTTGGCAATCAGTAAGACATTTGCCAGACAGGGTGCCCAAGTGCATATCCTGGAACTGAATGCAGAGCTTGCACAGCAGGTAGCTGAAGAAATTTCTAAAGAGGGCGGAAAAGCACAGGCACATTCCGTAGATATTTCCAAACAAGCTGATGTAGTGAAAGTTATTGATGCTATTGCAGCAGAACAGCAGATCAACATACTTGTCAATAATGCAGGAATAGCACACATCGGGAAAGCGGATACTACTTCCGAGTCTGATTTTGACCGGATCTATAATGTCAATATCAAAGGTGTTTACAACTGTCTTTTCGCTACCATTCCTCATCTTAAAGCCAATGGAGGCGGGGTTATTCTCAACATGGCATCCATTGCCGCAACGGTAGGTATTCCCGACAGGTTTGCATATTCTACCGCAAAGGGTGCGGTGTACTCTATGACTTTATCCGTTGCGCGGGATTACCTGGGTGAGAACATCCGTTGCAACAGTATTTCTCCGGCCCGGGTGCATACACCTTTCGTAGATGGCTTTATCAGCAAAACCTATCCAGGCAAAGAAGCTGAAATGTTTGAAAAACTATCAAAAACCCAGCCTATAGGGCGTATGGCCAAACCTGAGGAGATTGGTGCGCTGGCATTATACCTCTGTTCAGACGAAGCAGGATTTATTACCGGCTGTGATTATCTGATCGACGGTGGTTTTGAGAAACTCAATAATTAAAAAAATGGCAGGCGGATCGTAAATGCCTGACGTAGATATTAAACCTGAATTACAATTAATAGCTGAGGGCAGCAGGCCGACAGCTTAACTAAACCATTTCATAATGAAACTTTTTCGCTTTGGTGCTTTTGAACAGGAAAAACCTGCAGTGGAGCTTCCTGATGGAACACAGATTGATGTATCTGCTTTCGGAGAAGATTATAATGAGAAATTTTTCGGAACCGATGGCGTAAACCGTCTCAGAACCTGGCTGGAAACCAATGCTGAGTCGGCTCCCCGAATTGAAAAGGGTTTTCGATATGGCTCTTGTATTGCCCGCCCGTCCAAGATCGTCTGCATCGGAATGAATTATGCCAAACATGCTTACGAATCCGGCGCTACGGAACTTCCCAAAGAGCCGATCATTTTTTTTAAGGCAACATCCGCATTGTGCGGCCCATTTGACCAGGTGATTATTCCCCGTAATTCTGAAAAGACAGACTGGGAGGTAGAGCTCGCGGTGATCATCGGTAAAAAGGCAAGTTATGTAGACGAGGCTAACGCGCTGGACTATGTTGCCGGATATGCCGTTCACAATGATTATTCGGAACGTGCTTTTCAGCTGGAGCGCGGCGGACAATGGGTGAAAGGAAAGAGCAATGATACTTTCGCTCCGCTCGGACCCTATTTTGTTCCTGCTTCGGAGATCAAAAATGCGAATAATCTGGACCTTTGGTTATCATTAAACGGTACCAAAATCCAGGATAGCAATACTTCGGATATGATTTTTCAAATACCGTTTCTGGTTAGTTATCTCAGCCAGTTCATGAGCCTGCTGCCGGGAGATATGATCACCACAGGTACACCGGCTGGTGTAGGACTTGGGATGAAACCGCAGGTATATCTGAAAGCTGGTGATGTGGTAGAGCTTGGAATAGAAGGCCTTGGGGTGCAAAAACAGGAAGCCATAGCTTGGAAGGCATGACGATTGATGCGCATCAGCACTTCTGGATTTTTGACCCTGTGAGGGATTCGTGGATTACACCTGAAATGGCTGTGATCCAAAGGAATTTTCTTCCGGAGGATTTAGAGCCGTTTTTGAGGCAAAACGGGGTGGATGGTTGTGTGGCGGTTCAGGCAGATCAGTCGGATGCGGAAACGGAATTTTTACTGCACCTGGCAGAGGCCAATGATTTCGTCAAAGGTGTTGTGGGCTGGATTGATCTGTGTGATAGCAACCTTTACAATCGGCTGGAGGCATATTCCAGTTTCGAAAAACTGAAAGGTTTCAGGCATGTTGTACAGACCGAGGCAGACGGCTTCCTGCTCCAGCCGGATTTCATAAAAGGTGTCGGCACGTTAATCGCTTTTGATTTTACCTATGACATACTGATCTATCCGCATCAGCTGAAAGAAGCGTATGACTTTGCCAAACAATTGCCGAAAGTTCGTTTTGTACTGGATCATATTGCTAAGCCTTACATTAAAAAAGGTGAAGTGGAGCCCTGGGCTACCGACATAGGAAGACTGGCAGAATTACCTAATGTCTGCTGTAAAGTGTCGGGCATGGTAACCGAGGCGGATTGGAAACAATGGGAGGGCGCAGATTTCAGACCTTACCTGGATACGGTCTTCGAAGCCTTTGGTACGGATCGGATAATGTTTGGATCCGACTGGCCGGTATGCCTGGTAGCCTCGGATTATGGCCGTATGAAAAGTATAGCCGACGAATATCTCAGCGCCTTTTCTCCAGAAGAAAGGCAAAAAGTAATGGGTGATAATGCCACCCGCTTTTATAATCTTGACTGATTTAAACAATAACCTAACCTGAAAACAACTATATCGAATGGCACAACTTCAATCTACTGGTAATGTAACTGTGAAAGATGGCTCCGGCTCTGGCCAGAAATATCTTATTCCCCTGGCGCTGGTCACGAGCTTATTTTTCCTCTGGGGATTTGCAATCAGTATGTTGGATGTGCTCAATAAACATTTTCAGGAAGTACTTGGTCTGAGTATTTCGGAGTCGGCCTGGGTGCAGGTGTGTACCTATGGTGCTTATTTTTTCATGGCTTTGCCCGCTGGTTATTTCATGAAAAAATACGGTTATAAAAAGGGGATAATTGCCGGGTTGTTACTGTACGCCATCGGGGCATTTTTGGTATATCCGGCAGGAGAGGCGCAGTCCTGGCCGTTTTTTCTGGTGGCCTTGTTTGTGCTGGCCTGCGGCCTGGCCTTTCTTGAGACAGCTGCAAACCCTTACACCACTGTCCTTGGCTCACCAGAAACCTCAGAGCAGCGCCTTAATATGGCACAGTCTTTTAATGGGTTGGGTGTAATTATCGGACCGCTGGTTGGAGGTTTGTTCGTTTTTGCCAATAAATCCGAAAGTATAGAGGCCGGTTTCGATTCGGTTCAGCTGCCCTACATGATCGTGGGCGCAGTGGTGCTTTTGGTAACTGTTCTTTTTTTCCTGACACCGATGCCAGAAGTACAGGAAGAAACGTTGGTGGAGGATACTTCCGGGCATGTTGGCAAAAGTCTTTTTCAACACACCCATTTTACCCTTGGTGCATTTTCTCAGCTATTGAACGTTGGGGCGCAAAGCTGTACCTGGGGATTTTTTATAAACTACGCTACTGAAAGTATTAATATTTCCAACCAGGAAGCCTCCATTTTGCTTTCGAGCGGGATGGTGGTTTTTATGGTGGGCCGGTTTGCAGGTACCTTTTTTATGCGCTTCGTGAAAGCCAGTACCTTGCTGGGTATTTACGGAGCGGCCATTGTGGTACTGTTGCTGATCGTAACTTTTAACTTACTTGGACAAGCGTCCATATATGCCTTTGTTGCTTTCTTTTTCTTTCAAAGTATCACTTTCCCTACCATTTTTGCGCTTGGGGTAAAAGATATGGGGAAATTTACAAAACAGGCATCGTCCTATATTATCATGGGGATTGTGGGAGGAGCATTGTTTCCACCGGTAATGGGTGCCATAGCCGATGCCACCAGTACTGCCTTTTCGTTTATCCTGCCCGTTGTGTTGTTTGCATTCATTTCCTGGTATGGATTCAAAGGTTCACAGATACGCTAATAAGATTGTTATTCAATTAATCCGGTTGATTGGAAAATTATGAAAAGATATTGTCTGGCCGTAGATCTTGTTGATGATCCTGTTATGATTGCCGAATATGAGGCATACCACAAAAAGATAAGGCCGGAAATCGAAAAGAGTATCCTGGATGCCGGTGTTACCCAAATGGAGATTTTCCGTACGGGCAACCGGTTGTTCATGATCATGGTAACCGAGGACGATTTCAGTTTTGAAGTAAAAGCCAAAATGGATCTGGAAAATCCGAAAGTGCAGGAATGGGAGAAGCTCATGTGGGGATACCAACAGGCGCTTCCGACAGCAAAAAAAGGGGAGAAGTGGGTTTTGATGGATCAGATTTTTGCTTTGGTATAAAACCCCGGAGCGCATCAGGCTGGTAAAAGAATAATTCGCAACGTTGAAATCTTCCTGGAAAATTACTTAAAAGCCGGGAGCTGTTGTATGCCCTCTGGCCGGAATTGTAACCCTTGCGGCTTTTATTTTGAAGAAATTTGTACCCTATCTGTTTTTGTGCTTTTTGAGTGTGGTATTGATTGCCTCACAGCCACCCCGCCGGGGTGCTGAGATCAAGGTCATGAGTTTCAATGTCCGTCATGGGGAAGGTATGGATGAGAAGTCTAACTTGATGGGTATCCTGAGGATAATCAGAGAACAAAAGCCTGATATTGTCACGTTACAGGCGGTAGATAGTTTGGTATCCGATAGTAAAACGCAATTTCAGTTACGGCAACTGGCCGTACAAACCGGGATGCATTATTTGTATGGCGTTGCGGAGGAGTCCGAAAACGGTTCGCAGGGCGTAGGTATTTTGTCCAGATGGCCTTTTGAAAATTCACAGGTGATCAAATTACCCTCCACTCCAGGAGCTGACCCGAAAATATTGCTGTGTGGGCTGATCAGCCATTCGAGGTACCTGACATTTCGTATCTGTAATTCGAGGCTTGAATATGCCTCCGTGATTGACAGGGCGTTACAGGCTGCCTATATCAACAGAATGCTCGAGGAAAGCATACAGCCGGTTATGCTGGGGATGGATATGGGAGCGAGGCCAAATGAGCAGCCTTATTTTTCTTTCAGGAAAAAATGGCAGGACGCAGGGCAAGGCTCTCAGTTAGGTACCTGGGCTGAGGGGCTCCCGGGCGACAGGCTGGATTATATTTTTGTATTACTCAACAACAAGGTGCGTGTTAAAAACTATAGGGTAGTCAGAGGTTACCCACAGGTTTCGGATCACTTTCCCATCGTTGCCACCATTGAATTCTGGTAATCACATGAACTTCTCAAATCTTAGAATAGGCCTTTTTATTCCCTGTTATGTGGACCAGTTCTACCCGCAGGTAGGTATTGCCACGCTTGAACTGCTGGAAAAGCTGGGTTGCAATGTTGTTTTTCCTCTTAATCAAACCTGTTGCGGGCAACCCATGGCAAACTCTGGTTTTGAAAGTATGACGGGTTCATGCAACAGCCTGTTTTATAATTCTTTCTCGGATTGCGACTATGTGGTGTCTCCTTCGGGAAGTTGTGTGCTGCATATCAAGGAGCACCTGAAGGTGGAGGACAAACCGGAGGAATCGAAGGTTTTAAGAAAGAGAGTGTACGAACTGGTGGAATTTATTACTGATGTTTTGAAAATTGATTCAATCCAGGCAGAGTTCCCACATCGGGTAGGATTACACCAGGGATGCCACGGGCAACGGGGGCTTCACCTGTCCCAGATGTCGGAACTGAATGCAGCACCTTATTCAAAGCCCGAAACGCTGCTTAAAAGTGTCAATGGATTGGAACTTATCAGCTTGGACAGGAAGGACGAGTGCTGTGGTTTTGGAGGTACTTTCTGCGTGAGCGAGGAAGCAATATCCGTTAAGATGGGTAAAGACAGAGTTGCGGACCATGTCAGACATGATGCCGAATATATTACGGGTTCCGATATGAGCTGTCTGATGCACCTGGAGGGAATCTTAAAACGAGGTAATTCAGGTGTAAAGGTGAAGCATATTGCAGAAATCCTGAACAGTGCTGTAAAACAAATACCGGCACCCTTATGAGCACCGGTATTTTACAAAGTTTACGGAAGTTCAGAATCTGAGAAGCGTCTGTCGTTAGTTGATAGAAGAAACGACGCGGCTCGTCTTGGTCAAAATATCAAACGATTGAGCATACTTCTCTTTGCCATCCGTGATTTCGAAGGTATAAGTACCGTCCATCAGGGTCGACAGGTCAAAATATTTCAGATAGTTTGAATCAGTACGTCTGTTTTCTGAAAAAAGAACATTTTTATCAGTATCCAGAATACGTACAGCAACTATTTTTGACTGAGGTGTGATATATGAAACGCGGAATTGCATGGGTTTAACCTGCACAACGCTTAACTTCTCGGAAGTAGTTTCGCTTTTGTCTGCAGTAGCTAAGTTATTCTGTGCATTAGAAGTAAATGCCGAACCTGATAAAAGCATGCCGGTCAGGGCTGCTGCGAATAGAGTGTTTTTGGTTTTCATAGGAGTTGAAATTTGTTTGTGTCTAAAAAAAGTTAAAATTAAACTTTGATCAGACTCCGATGCCCCGATCGAAAAACTTTGTAATTCAAAGGTATAAGCTATTGCAATACAATCAAATAGCATTTTTAAGATATTTTTAAAAATGTTTAATAAATAATCTGTTGACTTTAAATAGTACAATGAATGTGAAAAGTACAATTTAAGTTCTTTAAAAAGTACTATTAACTAATTGTTAAGAGAACCATGACGAAGGTAACGATGGATCACGCAGCAGCTTCCGAGGTGTTTAACCGCGATGAAAGTTATGTAGACTGGCATGACGAAACGCTGTGGTTTGTGCGCCAGAAACGTGACAGATCTTCCAAGCAGCTTCCTGAATGGGAAGCTTTGAGGGAATCGGCATCACAGATCAAAAATTATGTTTTGTCGCATCTGGATGAATTGCTGGTCGCTTTCGAAGAAAAGGCGAAGGCGAATGGCATACATGTGCATTGGGCAACAGACGCGGCGGAGCATAACGAGATTGTACTGGGTATCCTGAAAAAGCACAATGTGAAGCAAATGGTTAAAAGTAAATCCATGCTCACAGAAGAATGTCATATGAATGATTTCCTCTCGCGTAACGGGGTTGAGGTGATTGATACCGATTTGGGTGAAAGGATCGTTCAGCTGCGTGAGGAGCCGCCTAGCCACATTGTATTACCTGCGATTCACCTCAAGAAAAAAGATATTGGCGACTTATTTCATGAACATCTGGGGACAGACGAAGGTGCAACGGACCCGCAGTATCTGACCGAAGCGGCAAGGCAGCATTTGCGCGACAAATTCCTGACCCGCAAGGCCGCACTGACCGGGGTAAATTTTGCCATTGCGGAAACGGGAGGCTTTGTGGTTTCGACCAACGAAGGGAATGCGGACATGGGCGCCCACCTGGCCGATGTGCACATTGCCTGTATGGGATTTGAAAAGATTATCCCGAGGCAGGAACATTTGGGAGTATTCCTGAGATTACTCGCCAGAAGTGCCACCGGCCAGCCGATCACCACTTACAGCAGCCATTTCAAAAAACCACGGGCCGGGCAGGAGATGCATATCGTGATCCTTGACAATGGACGCAGTACCCAGCTGGGCCGGGCCGATTTCCGTAATTCGCTGAAATGCATCCGTTGCGGTGCCTGCATGAATACCTGCCCTGTTTATCGCCGTAGCGGGGGGCATAGTTACCACAACGCGGTTGCGGGGCCGATCGGATCTATTCTGGCACCCAATCTGGATATGACTAAAAACGCTGATCTGCCTTTTGCCAGTACCCTTTGCGGAAGCTGTTCCAATGTATGTCCCGTAAAAATAGATATCCACGACCAGCTTTATAAGTGGCGCCAGGTACTGGCAAGTCAGGGATATATACCCAAAAGTAAGGAGGTGGGAATCAAGGCAATGTCCGTAGTATTATCTCAGCCAAGATTTTATCAGTGGTCGGGGAGGTTGGGAAGAGCGGTGATGCGTACGGTTCCGTTTGTGGTTAACAACAGCCTCAATCCCTGGTTTAAACAACGGGAAATGCCCGAACCTCCCAGGGAAAGTTTCAGGGACTGGTATGTAAGAAATAGAAAAAACTAGTTGTATCGTATGAATGCAAGAGATAAGATACTGAGCCAGGTGAAAGCAAATAAACCAGCGGCAACGGCGCTGCCGGAGGAATTTACTTACCAAAGTGATTATTCGGATACGCAGCAAACTTTCACCGATGTACTGGCTGCTATTTATACCGAAGTGATTTCTGTCAAAAATTTGCAGGAACTGCTGGATAAAGCAATGGAAATGTACGGAGAGGTGGTTAACCGCGCCACAACCATTCCTGCACTTTTGCCCTGGGCTGATTTCAGCCTGGAAGTTTCCGATCCGCATGAACTTGAGCTGATCGAGATGGCCATTCTGAGGGCGGAATTTGGGGTGGCTGAAAATGGGGCGGTCTGGATATCAGATCAGTACCTGCCGCATCGGGCACTTCCTTTTATTACCCAAAACCTGGCTTTCGTCATTCCCAGGGACGCGCTCGTCAATAACATGCATGAGGCATACAATCGTCTCCAGGATACTACCGGTTGGGGATGTTTCATTGCCGGACCCTCCAAAACGGCAGATATTGAGCAATCGCTGGTGATTGGGGCGCATGGTGCCCGGAGTATGGTGATATTTTTAGTAGATGAGCTGTAATTAAAACGGGTACAGACCGGTTTGAATATTTCTTCAAACAAAAGCGTTCAAAAATTACGCCCCCTTATTCTTTCTTCTAATTTTGCACAGCTCATCTGTTGCTGTGTTTTACATACACGGACCATATGGAGGTTTTAGACAATGCCTGATTAGATACCTTATGCCCAAAATTATTGTTGCCATCGACGGCTATTCAAGTTGTGGAAAAAGCACAACCGCCAAACTCGTTGCAGGCCAATTAAATTACCCTTATATAGACACCGGAGCTATGTACCGGGCTGTTACCTTGTATTTTCTCCAGAACCATATCTCGCTCACCAATCCCAGGGAAATAGAAAATGCCCTGGACAACATTCATATCAGCTTTCGGCGGCATCCGGAATTAGGCAGAAATGATACCTATCTGAATGGCCTCAATGTGGAAGATGAAATCAGAAAAATGTATGTTTCAGAAAGAGTGAGCGATGTGAGTGCTGTGGCAGCGGTACGGCATGCACTGGTTGCCCAGCAGCAGCGTATGGGTAAGGCCAAAGGTATTGTGATGGATGGCCGGGATATAGGGACCGTCGTGTTTCCACAAGCCGAACTGAAAATATTCATGAATGCCGATCCGCTCATCCGCGCTCAGAGGAGGCAGCTGGAACTGCTTCAAAAAGGCGAAATGGTCGGTTTTCAGGAAATTGTAGATAATCTTAAAAACCGTGACTATATCGATACCCATCGAGCGGAAAGTCCGCTCAGGCAGGCGTCAGACGCCGTTTATATTGATAATTCCCTGATGACTCTGGACGAACAGGTGGAGCTGGTGGTACGGCTGGCTGACGAACAAATAGGGTTGTCTCTCAGAAAGCGGGAAATGCGCCATGACTAACAGGGGCGGTATATCTGTTGATTACGATTATCTTATCGTGGGGCAGGGAATAGGAGGTACTGCACTGGCCTGGCACCTGCATAGGCTTGGGAAAAAAATCAGGGTGGTGGGTGATTCATCCCTGCCCTCTTCATCCAGAGTGGCGGCGGGGATTTTCAACCCTTTGACGGGAAAAAAGCTGGTAAAAACCTGGCTGGCAGACCAACTCTTTCCTTATGCCAGTGAATTTTATGCATCTCTCGAAAACAAGCTGAATATAAAGCTTGTTTATCCTCTTCCGGTTTATCGACCTTACCGATCCATCGAAGAGCAGAATACGTATCTTGCTCAGACGGCTAACCCTGGCATAGCACAGTACATTACCAGCCAGACTGACGATTTGTTGCCGCTGGATTATATTAGCAATCCCTATGGAGGTCTGAAAGTGGGGCAATCGGGTTGGGTAGATCTGCCGCTTTTACTGGATCAGAGTAAGATTTATTTTGAAAAAGAGGGTATATACACCGAAGAAAGGTTTGCCGCCGAAGATCTGATCTTTACTTCGGATACTGTGGAGTGGAACGGGAAAACTTTTAATAAGGTGATTTTGTGCCAGGGAGTGATGGCGCTGGAAAACTCATTTTTTAACTGGCTGCCTTTCAGTCCTGTAAAAGGTGAGATTTTAGACATTGCCGTGGAAAATATTCTGAAACCTTATATCGTTAATCAGGGGATTTTTATTTTACCGCTGTCAAAGGACTCGGCACGGGTTGGAGCTACTTATTCCTGGGATCCGCTGGATTGGGAAACAACAGATGCGGCCAAAAATGAGCTGGCCGACAAGATCAGATCGTTACTGAATGTACCCTTTACCGTAACAAAACAAAATGCCGGGCTGCGGCCGTCCGTGAAAGACAGGAGACCTTTAATCGGGATACATCCCGAAGAAAACAGGGTGGGGATTTTTAACGGACTCGGTACCAAAGGAGTTACTCTGGCGCCATTTTTTGCAAATGAATTCGCTCAACATCTGGAACATGGCAAAGAATTGAATCCGTTAGTGAATATTAAAAGGTATTTTTCGTTATATTTCCATTGAAGTCAGCCGTCATACTATGAGCATAAGATCTATATTTAAATTGACCTTGCCGGTCAATCTTTTGATATTAATAGGATTATATACAGATACAATAGCACAGCGTTATCCGTCGCAGGAAACTTTCGGCAAAAACCGTGTGCAGTACAGGACTTTCGACTGGAAGATTTTCAGGACTACCAATTTTGAAATTTATCACTATCAGGGCGGAACAGCACTGGCCAAGCTGGCAGCGCAGTATGCTGAAAGCGAGTTCGACCGGATTACGGATGTACTGGGTTGGACGCCCTATAACCGCGTCAAGATTTTTCTCTACAACTCGCCTTCCGACCTTGAACAAAGCAATATGGGATTGTCCACGCTGGATAATCTGGAAGATCAGAAACTGGACCTGGCCCAGTCGCGGGTGGAGGTAGCTTATACCGGCGATCAGATCGGTTTTCGCAAAACACTGGTAAAAGATATCAGTCTTCTTTTTGTGTATGACATGCTTTACGGCGGAAATATGAAAGAAGCGCTGCAAAGCTCCCTGCTGCTCACCGTTCCGGAGTGGTTTATGAGCGGAACAGCGGCGTACATTTCGGAAGGCTGGTCTCCGGAGCTAAGCGATTATATGCGCGACTTTTTTAAAAACAGAAAGATCAGAAAACCAACGTTGATGACAGGGAATGACGCCACGCTGATCGGTCATTCTATCTGGAACTATATAGCGGAGAGATATGGCAAGGATAAAATATCCGATATACTGAACCTCACCCGTATCATACGCACTGAGCAAACCAGTATCACCAGTACGCTGGGCGTGCCTTCCTACAACCGTTTTTTAAGAGACTGGCGAGCCTATTACCTGGATGCAAACAAAAATGCAGAACAGTTTTACATTGATCCGAAGCCAACCTGGAAGCACCAGCTCAACGAATTCGGCTCAACGGACGTGAACGCAGTGGTAAAGCTTTCACCGGATAAGAAATGGACAGCCGTGAGTGAAATCAAAAAAGGAAGGTATCGGGTATATATCATTGACAGTGAAAGAGGAAGCCGGAAGGTGATTCGGCAGGGTAAGCTCGAAGTAGTAGGAGGAAGGGCCAAAAACTTACCCCCGCTGCTCGGCTGGACACGCACCAATAATCTGGCGGTGTTGGCCACGGAAGGAGACAGAAAAAACCTGTACGTTTATGAAAACGTAGGTACTAAAAAACTGAGAGTCAAAGTGAAAAGAAATATCCGTGGGCTGGATCAGATCGTGGATATGGATATCTCACAGGACGGAACCATGCTGGCGGTAAGCGCAGACAAAGGAGGCCAGAATGACCTTTACCTGATCAGCGTTGCACGGGCTTCAGCATTGCCCTTAACCAATGATTTGTATGACGACCTGTCTCCAAGGTTTGTCCAGGGGTCATCAAGAAGGGTAATTTTCGCATCCAATCGCCCCGCCGACACTTTGGGGACAGGGAAGGGCGATTATAAGTCTATTACACCTTATCTTTCCTTGTACGAACACGATGGAACCCCCAAATCCGACCGGATTCCCAAACTGATGCAGGGTAGCGGGAAAACCAAGGTAATGCCGGTATATGCCAATGATAAGGAAGTGATTTACTTATCTAACGAAAAGGGCATTAATAACCTTTATAAATTTGATAAAGCCTCGGGAAGTTCTTCACAGCTCACCAATTACATTTTTAATATACGGAATGCGGATGTAAACCTGGCTTCGGGAGGAGCTCTGGCTTATACCTACCTGAACGACGGTTATTACACAGCGGCTTTTACGAATTCATTTGATCCTAATGCTTCCCTGAATGTTCCCTCAGTGACTGAAAAAGGGCCGAAGGTTGATCAAAAGGCTGCTGGACAGACTGATACTAAAATAGATTCGGCAGCGAAAGCAAAAGCACAGGAATCCAGGATTGTGCTCAAAGATGGTGAGGTGGATACCGACAACTATGAGTTTGATGAAGATGTACTAAAGACATTTGAGTCACGCCAGCGCAGAGGGACTTTTGCAAGCAGCCCGAGTGCACTCACACGTACAAAGGCGGTGCGGGAGAACATAGCGATAAAGGGCCCATATCCTTACAAGGGGCTTTTTATCAATAATGATGCAAGTTCCGACTGGCGGATCGATCCTGTCCGTGGTTTCGGGTTTTCGCAATCAATTTCAATGAACGATTTGCTTGAAAACCATGTGATTAAGGCCGGTATTTTCATAAATTCCAACTTTCGTAACAGTGACCTTTTTGCGGAATATTGGAATAATACGCGCCGTATAGATTTTGGTGCAAGAGTTGACAGGAAGAGCCTTTATATAGATTCAGAAGGTGCGCCGCAGAAATATCGTTATAACCAGTTTACTTTTTCAGTGTCCTATCCGTTCTCTACGACAAGCAGGATCACGGTGTCTCCCATGTATACCTCAACGCGGATGATTGATGTATATATTCTTGCCAACCCAGATCTCACGTCTAGTTATGGTGGCTTAAGAACAGAATATGTTTTTGACAATACCCGTGTGAACGGGCTGAATATGCTGGAAGGTACCCGTTTCAAGATCAGATATGACAACCAGCTGGGCCTTACCAATACCAATCAGAGCTTCAACCGGGTCAGTCTTGATTTTCGGCATTACCAAAAAATACACAGGGATCTGATCCTGGCCATCAGGGCTTCGGCAAGCCATTCGGGAGGCAAGGCTCCCAAGCAGAATATTCTGGGAGGGATGGAAAACTGGATTTCTAACAAAAAAGATAGCAGGACGGCCAATGATCCGCTGCAATTTGGCCCGACAATCGATAACCGGGATATCTTCTTTGCAGATTTTGCCACCAATCTCCGGGGATTTAATCTGAACCGTTTATCCGGAACAAGTTACATGTTGCTGAATGCAGAGCTACGTATTCCGCTCATTAAGTATCTTTACCGGGGTGCGATTACTTCCAGTTTCCTGAGAAATTTCCAGATCGTAGGATTTGGGGATATAGGCACCGCCTGGACGGGCAAAGGACCATTCAGTGAAAATAACAGCCTGAATACGCAAATCATAGGTGGAGACGAGGACCCATTCAGAGCAACAGTAACCGACTTCAAAAATCCTTACCTGATGGGCTATGGCCTGGGTGCCAGAACAACTGTTTTCGGTTTTTATGTTAAGTTTGATTATGCCTGGGGCGTGGACAACGGCTATACCAACAAGCCAATTCCCTACGTAACACTTGGTTATGACTTTTAGTGGTAAAACTGAGTATAACGGCAACGAAAAAGTTTATTATTGTGGCAGGAGATTGTTCTCCTGCTATTTTTTTAATATCAAAAGGTAAAAATGTTAAAGCTGATCAGGGTAGCCCATCTCATAAAATGGTTCGTAATATTGGGGATATTGCTGGAAACAGATGGCGTGTACGCGCAGAAAGAGGTGATCTTTGAACAATACCTCCAGAATCCGATGGCGATCAACCCGGCTTTCACGGGTGTTCGGGAGACATTTAATATGACGGCCATGTTTCGCAGGAAATGGTTTACGATACCCAATTCCCCTTCAAGCCAGACTTTTGCCGCGGATGGTACTACTGCGGGAGGTAAATTGGGTATCGGGTTTCAGGCTATGAATGACCAGACAAGTTACTTTACCACCACCGGTGTATATGGCTCATTGGCCTATCACCTTGACGTGACGGAAAGCTGGAAATTTTCGTTGGGTGCACAGGGAGGAATCAACGTACTGCCCGTGGCTGGCGGAGGGTTGGGGGGAAATAACAGAGCATTGGGGAGTTTTGGACTTGGAGGATGGCTTTACTCCGATAAATGGTACGTAGGGGTATCCAAGCCGGAGATACTGGGCCAGAATTTTGGTGATCAGATCATCTCAGCTTTTTACCGCCGCCCGCTTTACGTTATGGCAGGCGGCAGCTATTACCTGAACCCCGACCTGATGATGCTGCCGCATTTGCTTCTGGTACAGGAGAAAGATCATAAACTTCGCGCAGATTTCGGAGCGAGATTCTGGTTCAGTGAAAAAGTTGGCATTGGTGCATCTTATCGTGTTGGCGGGGGGATCAGTAATGCCTCGGTACCAGTTAATTACCTGCAGTTTTCAGCTGAGGTACAGGTGGGCAAGAATGTAAGGCTGGGATATTTTTACAGTACACGGCAAGTGGAGGCGATTTATCATGTGCAGTCCGGCCCGAAAGGTATTCATGAGCTGATGCTGAAATTTATTCCCTCGCCAAACGGCTTTCAGAAATTTTAATTTTAAGTAAAGCAGATAATGTTTATGAGGTCCAGAGATAAGAAACTGACTTTTAGGCTTATATGTTGAAATACAAAATAAAGGTGATGTTGAATCTGTAACAGCTTGCAGAGAATTTGCCTTAAAGCATTAATTAGATTGCTAAAAAGGAGATTTTTTATACTTATGTAAACATAAGTCTTGTAACTTTGTCGTGCAAAAGAAATAATCACATTTGTGATGGATAAATACACATATATAGCAAATTCCGAAGGTGCTTACATAGAGGATTTATATAATTCCTATAAGCAAGATCCTGCTTCCGTTGATGAAGGCTGGCAGAAGTTTTTTGAAGGTTTTGATTTCTCTCAGAAATACCCGGTTAATGGTAATGGCCATTCCAATGGGGCTGTTAACGGGAAAGAAGCCGCTGTTGTAGGTAAGGTAGATGCTGCACAGATCCGAAAAGAAATGGAAGTGGTACACCTGATCCGCGGATTCAGGTCAAGAGGACACCTGCTTGCAACCACAAACCCGATTCAAAAGAGAAAGGACAGGCAACCACAGCTTGATATAGCAGATTTTAACCTTGGTCCGGAAGATCTGGACCTTGTTTTTGAAGCAGGGGTGGAAGTTTTCGGCAGACCGGCAACGCTTCGTGAGATTGTTGATTCACTGAAAACGATTTATACCAAAAATATTGGTTTCGAATATCTGTATATCCGAGACAGAGAGCAAAAAAGCTGGCTGCGCAAGAAGATTGAGAAAGAAGCCCTGAATATGAATTTCTCGATTGATGAGAAAAAGCATATTCTTTCAAAACTGAACGAAGCGGTAGTTTTTGAAAACTTCCTGCATACCAAATATCTCGGCCAAAAACGTTTCTCCCTCGAAGGAGGAGAGACAACCATTCCGGCCCTTGATGCGATGATCAATCGTGCGGCTGAAATGGGTGTGGTTGAGGTCATGATCGGGATGGCGCACCGCGGCCGTCTGAATGTGCTGGCCAACATCATGCAAAAAACCTATGGCCAGATCTTTAATGAATTTGAAGGTAATCTGCCGGACCAGGTCTGGGGAGATGGCGATGTGAAATACCATATGGGTTATGCAAGCCAGATTACCACAAAGGAAGGCAATAAGGTACATTTGAAGCTTGCTCCTAACCCCTCTCACCTCGAAGCAGTAAATCCGGTGGTGGAAGGATACATCAGAGCCCGTGCAGACGGTATGTATGATAGCGACTATGACCGTGTCCTGCCTGTATTGATTCACGGTGATGCAGCTGTTGCAGGTCAGGGGATTGTTTATGAGGTAACGCAGATGTCAGGGCTGAACGGATACTATACCGGAGGTACCATACACTTTGTAATCAATAACCAGGTTGGTTTTACAACTGATTTTATTGACGCAAGGTCAAGCATCTACTGTACGGATGTTGCCAAGATCGTTGACGCTCCTGTATTGCACGTAAATGGTGATGATCCCGAAGCAGTGGTGTTCTGTATGCGCCTGGCTGTGGAATATCGCCAGAAATTTAATAAGGATATTTTTATTGATATGGTTTGTTATCGCCGCCACGGACATAACGAAGCCGACGAACCGAAGTTTACGCAGCCTGTACTGTACAAAACCATTGAAACACATCAGAATCCGCGCGAGATTTACCAGAAAACACTGGCAGATCGTGGAGATGTGGATGCGCAGCTGGCAGCCAATATGGACAAGGAGTTCAAGCAGTTATTGCAGGAACGCCTTGATATGGTGAAGCAGAAAGCGCTGCCCTACGTTATGCCCAAGCTGGAACAGGAATGGCACTCGTTAAGAAAAGCAAAACCGGAGGATTTCGAAAAATCACCTGAGACAGGTATTGCTCTTGATATTCTTGAAAAAATAGGCAAAGCACTGATCACTACCCCTGATGGCTTTAATCGTCTTAAGCAAATTGATAAATTGCTGAAAGACAGGGAGCAAATGATATTTGAGAAGAAGGAGGTAAACTGGGCAACGGCCGAGCTGCTTGCTTACGGATCGGTACTGGCGGAAGGTAACATTGTCCGGCTAAGCGGCCAGGATGTGCAGCGGGGTACTTTCTCCCACCGCCATGCCGTGCTGAAAGATGTTGAAACCAACGCGGCGTATAGCAGTCTGGCACACATTGAAGAAGGGCAGGGTGAGTTTATGATTTATAATTCGTTGCTGTCTGAATATGGTGTACTGGGTTTTGAATTCGGATATTCCATGGCCAATCCTAATGCACTGGTTATCTGGGAGGCTCAGTTCGGGGATTTCGCAAATGGTACACAGGTGATCATAGATCAGTTTGTGACCTCCAGTGAAACCAAATGGGACCGCTGGACAGGCTTGGTGATGTTGTTGCCCCACGGCTATGAAGGACAAGGGCCCGAGCATTCTAACGCTCGCCCGGAACGGTATCTGCAGCTTTCGGCTAACTATAACATCATCGTTGCGAACGTTACCACGCCCGCTAACTTTTTCCACCTGCTGCGCCGTCAGATGAAGTTTCCTTTCCGGAAGCCACTGATCGTGATGTCGCCAAAATCGATGCTGAGACATCCATTGTGTGTTTCTCCGCTGGACAGCCTGGTGAACGGAAGATTCCAGGAAACAATTGGTGATACCTACGCAGATCCCGCAAAAACCAAAAAGATATTGTTCTGTACCGGCAAACTGTACTATGAACTGTACGAGAAACAGCAGGCTGATAAACGGGACGATGTAGCAATTATACGTCTTGAGCAAATGCATCCGTTCCCACAGAATCAGATTGACGAACATCTTGCCCAATTCAAAAATGCCAAAGCCTACTGGGTACAGGAAGAGCCTTTTAACATGGGCGGATGGACATTTATGCTGCGTATGTACAAAGGAAACAAACCTCTGGAAGTAATTGCGAGGGAGTCGAGCGCGTCGCCATCAACTGGTTTCTCCAAAATACATGCGAAGGAGCAGGCTGAGATCGTAAGAAGAGCTTTTGAATAAAAACGAGTAAATTAAGATACTTATTCTGATAACAAGATTGCAGATAAAATGGCTGAAATTGAAGTAAAAGTACCGCCCGTTGGCGAGTCAATCACGGAGGTTACAATAGGAAACTGGTTCAAGAATGATGGCGATTTTGTGAAAATGGATGAGGTTATTTGTGGACTGGATTCTGATAAGGCAACGTTTGAATTAACGGCTGAAGCTGAAGGTGTGCTACACATAAAGGCTCAGGAGGGAGATACCCTCAATATAGGGGACCTGATTGCAACGATTGATGCTGCGGCGAATGGTGCCAGCAAACCCAGCGAACCAAAAGCAGAAAAACCTGCGCCGGCTCCCGCACCGGTTGTTGAGGCGAAACCAGCTCCTGTTGCGGAGGCTCCACAAGCATCCGCCGCACCTGCAAAAGCATACGAAATGAAGGTACCTGCTGTGGGTGAATCCATTACAGAGGTAACGATAGCTTCCTGGAGTAAAAAGGACGGAGACCAGGTGGCAGTAGATGAAATACTTTGTGAGCTGGAATCTGATAAGGCAACGTTTGAATTACCCGCTGAGGCTGCCGGTACACTACGTATTGTGGGTAAGGAAGGTGAAACGCTGGCGATAGGAGCGGTAATATGTATCATTGAAGGAGGTACTGGTGTATCTGCTGCTCCGAAGCCTGCAGAAACTGCATCCGTAGCTGCACCAGAAGATAAAGGTTTTACAGAGAAGCATACTTCACCGGTTGCTGCCAAAATACTTGCAGAAAAAGGTATTGACCCGAAAGATGTGAATGGCTCTGGAGCTGGCGGACGAGTGATGAAGGAGGATGCGCTGAAGGCGGGAAGCAAGCCTGCTGAAACTGCTGCCCCTGCTAAGCCTGCTGCTCCTGCCCCGGCCAAGGTTGCCACGGCTCCTGCGATTCCGGGGTCACGTAATCAGCGCCGTGAGAAAATGTCGTCATTGCGGAAAACCATTGCACGGCGCCTGGTGGCTGTGAAAAATGAAACGGCAATGCTCACTACATTTAACGAGGTAGACATGAAGCCGGTGATGGATCTTCGTGCCAAGTTCAAAGACAAGTTTAAGGAGAAACATGAAGTGGGCCTTGGTTTTATGTCTTTCTTTGTGAAGGCAGTTACCGTTGCGCTTAAGGATTTCCCTGTGGTTAATGCGTACATTGACGGCGAGGAATTGGTATATAATGATTTTACAGATATTTCTGTGGCAGTATCAACCCCGCGCGGATTGGTGGTGCCTGTGATCAGAAATGCGGAGACACTTTCCTTTGCAGGGATTGAAAAAGAAATAGTTCGGTTGGCAGTACGTGCACGTGACGGCAAGCTAGGCCTGGACGAAATGTCTGGCGGTACCTTCACAATTACCAACGGCGGTACCTTCGGTTCGATGCTATCAACCCCCATCATCAATGCACCACAATCTGCGATCCTGGGTATGCATAATATTGTTGAGCGCGCTGTGGTGGTGGATGGACAGATCGTAGTTCGGCCGATTATGTATGTCGCGCTTTCTTATGACCACCGGACCATTGACGGGAAGGACTCAGTGAGCTTCCTGGTTCGTGTGAAGCAGTTACTCGAAGATCCGATGAGATTGTTACTCGATATGTAAATAAAAGGCCCGCTTTTGGCGGGCTTTTTTCTTTTAAGACAATTTTTCATTTTCCTTATGGCGGTCCTTGTCCCGGACCGTTTTCTTAGCCATGTTCTTCTCAAAGGCTTCCGTTAAATTAACACCGGTTTGGTTGGCCAGGCAGATCAGCACCCAAAGTACATCGGCCATTTCATCCCCAAGATCTTTTCCCAGATCTGATTTTTTAAAAGACTGATCTCCATACGTTCGTGCCATGATCCGCGCAAGCTCACCGACTTCTTCGGTAAGAATCGTCATGTTGGTCAGTTCCGAGAAATAACGGACGCCATAGGTTTTGATCCAGTGGTCCACCGTATTTTGTGCTTCCTGCAAGGTCATAATACTGAGTTTATATTCTGTTTTTAGAATCGATAATGATGGTCACCGGGCCGTCATTGAGCAATGATACTTTCATATCGGCACCAAACCTGCCACTTTGAATAGGCTTTCCTGTCTCTTTTTCCAGAAATGAGATCATTTTTTCATATAAAGGAATGGCAATTTCTGGCCGCGCCGCCTCTATAAAGGAGGGCCTGTTTCCTTTTTTTGTACTTGCATGAAGCGTAAACTGGCTGATCAGCAGGATATCTCCCGCAACACCCCGGAGGTCAAGGTTCATTTTCCCTTCGGGATCACTGAATACTCTAAGGCCAGTAATTTTACGTCCCAGCCATTCCACATCCTCGTTTGTATCGTTGTGTGTGATACCTAACAAAACCATAAAACCCAACCCGATTTGCCCTTCTATCTTTTCATCGATGGATACTGAAGCCTGAGATACCCGCTGAACTACTGCAATCATATCAAAACACAAATATTAAGTAAAGTAATGGCACGTTATGGAGGAAATTGATGATGTTCTCCATAGATCAAACAGCCTTTGAAACAGAGCGCAATCACAGCGGCTAGTTAACAAATTACTACGCCGTACCGCAATAGTTTAAATTAATAAGATTAATTGATAGAATTTATATCCGGATGTTTCTAACTTAGTAAATTAATGCTCCATTTTATTCTGGTTATTTGCAATAGATGGCTTTGTTTAATGAAGAACTTTTACTGATCAACGTTTCTCAGGGCAACCGGGAATCATTTTCGGAAATATACAATATGTATTTTTCCGACATTCATAAATATGTCTTCAAGTTTGTAAAGGCCGATGATTATACCGATGATCTTTGCCAGGAAATATTTATGAAAGTTTGGGAAAACCGTGAAAAACTCCCGAAAATTATTCACTTCCGAGCTTATATTTTTACCATTGCCAAAAATCAGGTATATGATTTTCTTCGTTATACCTCCCGTGATGAGCGGGTGAGGGTACAGATACAGAACGGGATCAGACTAACAGCAAACAGTACAGAAGATACCTTTCAGTCGGAGGAATATATGAGCCATGTACAGGCTGTACTGGATTCTATGGGCCGTAGTCAGGAAGTTTTTACCCTCTGCCGTGAGATGAATCAAACTTATGATCAGGCGGCCGAGACGTTGGGGATATCCCGCAATGCGGTTAAAAGACACATGATCAAAACCATGAAATATCTGAAACATTCGGCCCGGAAGAATTTTGGATTATCATTTAATTGAAGAACCGGCATTGTCTCAGTTGAGAGAGCCATAACAATAAAAGACCATCTCTGACAGGGGATGGTCTTTTGCCTGGTATCAGAATGTAATCTAAAACCGGGCGGTAATATTTATAGCTTTTCACATTTAATTTAACGCTCGTAACGTTTGATCCTGACTTTGGAAAGGCCGCCTTCAAATTTAACGTGCACCTTTTTAGCAGCACCATCATAACCCGGAGAGCGGTACAAACCATCGCTGACTTTTTCCAGGTCATCAAAAGACCTGATGTTCATAGCACCGTCCAGCCTTACCTCACAGCCCACGGACTCGGGTATCTCGAGAGTTACCGAAGCAACTCCTGCTTCTACAAAAACGTTGGTTTCTGCTTGTTTGTCACCAAGTTTGACATCCATTTCTGCAACCCCGGTACTGACTTTAAGGGATTCTACTTTATAATTGCTGAAATCAAAATCACCCTTTCCTGCTCCAATTCCCAGGTCAATATGCCAAACAGGCCTTTCGTTTAGTTGAATACTGGCTTCATTGGATATCTTTCCGTTTTTGATGGTTACATTTCCTTCTTCCATTTTCAGGTTCACTGTGGCAGAGCCTTCGAGCTTATTGACGGTACGGTTGGAAATAAAACCAACGGAACTCGAGCGGGTATTGGCTGCAAAAAGCTTATCGGTATTTCCTTCGAGTTTAAACGATCCGGCCCCTCCTTCGAGGTTCAGGTAGGCCTTTTGAATAAATTCCTCCATTTCGTACTGATAGTTCCCATTCAGCTGTTTTTTGCTGTCTTCCTGGCCGTTGTCGTCATTTTCATCCTCATTCTGATCTCCGTCATCATCATAGTCGTTATTATGTTCATCATTGTCATCATCATCGTTCCAGTTGAAATGCCAATCCCGGCCAGAATGATCAAATGCACGGTCGGTTTTATTGACAATTGCGCCAAAAACAGCGAGTGTGATCAAAAGGCCAACTGCACCGCCTGAGGCACCCCTTTCCTTGCCAGAAACCAGCAATATAAAACCAGCCAGGATAAGCAGTATGGGCCAGTATGGCAGGATACCATACCAGTCAATATCTATCAGGTCCAGATTACGGAGCAGCCACAGGATACCCAAAATAACCAGAAGGCCTCCCCAGAAAATTCCTTTTGAAGTTTTCATATCCATTATAAATTTGAACGGTTAGAAGAATGAGGATCCAAAAAGTTGCGGGCAAGCAACAATGCGCCGGTTGTAATGAGGATGATAGGCAGAAAAAAGCGGCCGAAATCAAAGTCTGTCAGTTCTTCAACCAGAAAGAGAGTGCCGGTAATGATGAGGATAATTCCCCAGAAAATGTTTCGGAAAGTCATGGCTGTGGTGTTAAAGTGAAAAATTTAGATATTAAAGAGTGCCGGTCTGACTAATTCACTTTAATGATATCATCATCATTGTCTCCGGGCCTTTTATTTTCAGGATCCTCCGGCCAAACCGTTGGGGAAGAATTTTCGGATGTAAAAGGGGTATAAGGTTGCGGGTCTGGTTCCACGGGCGGGGCTGGGTCCGCAGGCGGAGGAGTAGGATTATTGACACCATTATTATTTTCATGTTCTTTGTCGCGCTGGCGCAGAATAAGAAAGGCCCCGATGGCTATGAGCAAAACCGGCCAGAAATAATGCTTCATCTTATACCATATTGAAAAGTCATCCAGCAGCATAACGGCCCCAAAGAATATCAGCGCACCTCCCAGCACCATAATGGTCTGGTCGGATCTTTTCTTATCTGCCAAAGGATCAAAAGGTTTGGCAGTATCATTCGCCACGGGACTGATTTCAGCAGGTCCCGTAGGTAAAACGGCCCATAGGACAATGTATATCAAACCAGTCCATCCGAAGTTTGGCGGGATAGGAAGCAGCAACATGACGACAAGAATGACCCTGACGATGACAACATCTATCTGCATGTACTGTGCTATACCGGATGCGACTCCCCCGAAAACTGCCTGGTCGGGTATGCGGTGCAATTTCTTTTCCATAGTTGATTAACGTTTATTTGTAATCAAAGGTAGTAGGTTATGCAAGATACTGCAAGCCGGGAAATTATTAATGGTTTGAAAGCGGGTTGAAAGGTTATTTAAAAGGGCGGACCAGCAAACAGTGGCCCGTTTTCCTTCTGGAATCAGTTTTCTTCCAGTGCTTCCAGGATGTCCATCATACTTCCAAAGTCTTTAAAACCAGGACGTATTTCTTCACTTCCCTTCAGCGCAATACCAATTTTGGGGAAGAGCGTCGTGAGTGCAGTAACGGTAGATTCGTTTTCCAGGCCAAAGCCAACAAGTATCGGATATTCTTTGGAAAGATTACCTGAAGTTTGAATCCATTCGTCCGAAAGCGGGGAATCATCGTCACTTTCCAGGAGGAAATGGGCAACGTCATCAGCATACCTGCTCATCAGCAGTTCCATTTCGCCGGCATCATACTGGTCTGCACTCACCCGCAGGATGAGTGGTAAACCTAATTCACTTTTAAGATATCCCAGCAGATTTGATTCCGTTACCTGAATAGAGTGAACGGGGTACGGCGCCAGGGCCTGGATGATTTTCTCAGGGTCGGTCAGGGAGGTTTCTGCTACAAGGGTAACGCCAGCCAGCCAGGAGCAGATGTCTTCAAATTTTTTAGGAGAGATATAGGCAGCAGCATTTTCGTCAATTGAAAAACCAAGCATTTCCACACCCATTCCGGCGCAATACCGGGCATCGGACAAATTGGAAACGTTGCTGATTTTTACGGTATTAGTAAGCATTGCGGTGTTATGAAGTTGTATCTGACTGCAAAGATAATTTTTAACGAGAGAAATGCTTCATCTTATTTTAACGCTGGCGGCAACGTGGGGTAATAGCATTATGTAAAACAAAAAACGGGAACAGTGATAACCTTGTTATCTCCATTCCCGCTTTGATGAATCTTACGTCTATTGGTTATTTGGCAGAAAACTTATACATCGTAGCCGAGCTGTAAGTTTCGCCAGGTTTCAGTTCGGTGGTTGGGAACTGGGGCTGGTTTGGTGAGTCGGGATAATGTTCCGTTTCAAGACATAGGCCAAAACGTTTGGTATAAGTAGCATTTTTCCCTTTCAGGTTGCCATCCAAAAAATTTCCGGTGTAAAACTGTACCCCGGGCTCGGTTGTGTAAGCTTCCATAATTCTTCCGCTTTCGGGCTCGGTTACCGTGGCAAAATGCATTAGACCTTTATCTGTACCCCTGTTGATCACCCAGCAATGGTCATAACCTTTGCCGTTTTTAATTTGCTCATCCTCGGTTTTGTCGATCCCTGCACCTACGACAGTGGGTTTACGAAAGTCAAAAGGAGTTCCTTCCACCGCCCTTAGTTTGCCCGTCGGGATTAAGGTCGAATCCACGGCCACCATGCTGTCGGCCTTGATCATCATCTCATGATTGAGAATATCTCTTTTCAGACCCGACAGATTGAAATAAGAATGATTGGTAAGGTTGATAATGGTAGGTTTGTCCGTCGTAGCTGAATATTCGATCAGCAAAGCGTTGTCATTAGACAATGTATACGTGACCTTTACGGCGAGATTTCCGGGATACCCTTCTTCTCCGTCCTTGCTGGTATAAGTAAGCTCGAGGCCTACTGTGGAATCTTTTTTAATTTCAGTAGTTTTCCAGATCACTTTATCAAATCCTTTCAGCCCGCCGTGCAGGGCATTTGGTCCGTTATTGATGGGTAAGTTGTACTCCTGACCATTCAATTTGAATTTTCCTTTGGCGATGCGGTTTCCGAAACGTCCCACCAAAGCACCAAAAAAAGGATGACCATTCAGATAGGGAGGCAGAGAATCGAATCCAAGGACAACGTCGGCCCATTCCCCGTTTTTGTCCGGAGCGGTAAGTTTTGTAATGATTCCTCCGTAATTGGTGATATTCACGGTCATCCCGTTCGCATTCGTTAAGGTGTACAGGTCGGCGGTCTGACCGTCGGGAAGCTCGCCGAATACTTCTTTGGAAATCGTACTGATCATAGTTTGTTCTTTATTTTGGGTTTTGTTACAGCCTGTCAGCCATAAGCCAGCAAGTGCTGAAAAAAGTAAGATTGATTTTTTCATTGTTACGGATTTAAAGTACAGAAAGATCCACTTATTGCACCTGCTACTGATGCACTGCTATTGTATCATTATTTCTTCCGTACCATCTGTAATGACAACGCGATAGCAGGGAAGATCAATTTTGTATTTTTCCAGATACACTTTTTTCATTTCTGACTCAAATTCGTTTGCCGCATCTGCACGTACGAGATTTATGGTGCAGCCGCCAAATCCTCCGCCCATCATACGAGCTCCCAAAACATTTTCATTGCCAAAGGTTTGTTCAACCAAAAAATCAAGTTCGGGGCAGCTTACTTCGTATTCATGCTGAAGTCCATAGTGGGTTTCATACATTTTTTTACCAAAACTTTGCAGATCGCCTGCCGTCAGGAAATCACAGGCTAGCCGGACCCTTTCAATTTCTTCGGTTATAAATTTGCTGCGCCGGTATACTACGTCTCCTAGTTCCTCACGGTGTTCATGCACAAGCGAAATGGCAGCATCACGCAGACTATTGATTGTCTCGTCATATTTTTTCAGGATGGCTACACCCTGTTCACATTCCTGCCGACGGGTATTGTATTCTGAATTGGCCAGCGAATGCTTGACTTTGGTGTCACAAAGTACCAGAAGGTATTCCTTCATAGGGAAGGGAAAATACTCGTATTCCAGCGACCGGCAATCCAGCCGGATCACGGATTCTTTCTTCCCAAATGCAGAAGCAAACTGATCCATGATACCGCATTGTACGCCAACATACTGATTTTCGGCTTTCTGCGACATTTTTACGATTTCGAATCTGTCGAGATCCAGCCCGAAGATTTCGTTTAGTGCGAACAAAAGGCAGCACTCCAGTGCGGCAGAGGAGGATAAACCTGCACCAACTGGTACATCCCCTCCGAAAGCAGCCTGAAAACCATTTATCGAAAGTCCTTTTTTAAAGATCTGTTCAATGATACCGAGCTGGTAATGAGCCCATTCCTGTGATGGTTTTGATAAATCATTTACCAAAAAAGTATAGGTTTGGTCCAGATCTGCTGCATACAGTATGACCTGATCGTCCTCCCGCGGCGCTATCACAAAATATACTGCTTTGTCAACGCTGGCGGGAAGCACAAATCCGCTATTGTAGTCGGTATGTTCTCCAATCAGGTTTATTCTTCCCGGTGAGCGGAAAATTCTTGGGGAAGACTGGTTGGTCTCCGTTCCAAATTTCTTAAGGTATTCTGCCTGAATTCGTTTCGCTGTAACAGCTTCGTTTGAATGCATTTCTAAATGTATGGGACTAATAAAAATCTTTTTTCGGAGTGGTAGCCGTATCTTTTACACAAATTTTACCGGTTACAGGCTCAGTACCCTTTGGACAAGGTAATCTGATCAATGATTTCAGCACCGGATTCCAATGCAAAAATGTTATTGAGGAATAAATCTACTTTGCCCATATGTTCATTTTTGTGTCCCCCGCCGGTATGCTGCGTCAAAATCACATTTTCCATCTGCCATAACGGACTTTCGTAAGGAAGCGGCTCGGTTTCCGTTACGTCCAGCACGGCGCCATCCAGGTGGCCCGACCGCAGTGCTTCCGTTAAAGTGCTTTCATCTGTAGTACTTCCTCTTCCTACGCTGGCGTAAACACTGCTTTTTTTCATTGCGGCAAAAAACTCATCATCAGCAAAATGATACGCGGTTCCAGGTAACGTATTAATAACCAGATCAAAATTTGATAGCTCGCGCAGCAGTTCTTCTCTCGAATGTAAAGTGGCCATGGGAGAAGTCCGTGCCATAATATGGATATTACAGCCAAGCCCTTTGAGTATTTCATTAACCGCCTGACCAATGGTACCAGCACCAAGAATGACCACATTTTGTTTGTAAATAATTTTTAGGTTCTGCCGCAGGGGCGTACCAATCCACTCAGGTTTTTGTTTTAATAAAGTGAGTTTATCCAAGCCGCGGTAAAGTGCCAGCACACCGCCTATAATACTTTCAGCACAGGGCCTAGCAAACCAGTCTCCCATGTTGGCAACTTTGGTATCGTTGCTGAGTACCACCCCGGAATATTGGTCAAAACCGGCGGAGTCCAGCTGCCAGAAGACCAGATTATCGTGCGGTTTGTTAAACCAGGCAATGGGAGGATTTCCGAGAATGAGATTAGCTTTTTCAAAATTCTGCTGATTTTCGGTATCGCTTTCGGTACGAAAAAATATCTGATATTCTGAAGGGATCGCTTCGGATAAGCGCTGACGAAGCAGATCGTCAAATATGGAGTGACAGTATACGATCATTTTTGTAAAGTAATAGTGGTTTGATAATTCGTAAAAACGCATGCCTGTTCCATTTCACTGTAAAATAAAAGGACCGGAAGTTTCACGAAGTTAAAACGAATTATTCTCTGTGAGAGGTACTGACGGGATTTTCCCGATAATTATGGGCCTTAATTCCAAGCATATGTGCTGAGGCTGAGGATTTCTCCCGGTTTGGTTTAATCTTTCAGACGGCCCAGGTCCCGGTATCCGATGAGCTGGATACCCTTTTGTTTAATTATTTCTTTTATTTTTTCATTGGTAAACAAATCTGTCACGCCTTGCCGGTCCATGGCAACATCTTCATAGCCAATGTGATGAATGGCACGCAGTTCATCATTGTCCAGCCCCGGGTGATCCACAAATAGGTAGGTTTTACCTGTTTCAAGCTTATCCAGCATTTTGGTGAAGCTGTCCAGTTTTTCTTGCGGAGTTTTGTGTGGGCCTTCATAACCCACTCCCTGGTAGTTATCATTAACCGCAATTTTGTATTCTTTTGCCAGCCTGGCAGTTAGTTGCTGTACTTCCTGTGAGAGGTTTGTACATCCCATGTGAGAAGATAAATGACTGATGCGCGGGATATACCTTAAACCTGTTTCGATCTGGGCACGAAATTCCTTTTCTATATCTTCAATTTTCCATTGATTTTCTTTTATAGACCTGCCGGGGTAATTTTTATTGGCAAATACCATAGGGAAAAAGTATCCGTCCGCGTCTCTAAGGCTTGGGGCGTTTGTTAATGGCCGCCATTTTACATTATCCCACTCGCTGGTGAGGGCAAGGTGGATACCTACATCCACCCCAGGTGTTTCTTTCAGCATTTTAGCCGCTTCCGGAAACCAGGGGGAAGGTACTATCACCTCAATGGAAGTCATGAAGCCGTCCCGGTAGGATTTAATAAGTGCTTCGTTTCCCGAATGACTATACCCCATATCGTCCCCGCGAACGATCAGGCGAGCTCCGTTTTTCTGGGCGGTTCCGGTGAGGGAAAACAGGCTGAATAGCAAAATGGCGAGATATCGTTTCATGATTTGTAAAGTTTGGATATTTCTATCTTTAAAGTATCAATCATCGCTTAACTACGCATGGAGCACGTCGTGTCAATTTGAAGTTTTTTTACTTATCGTTTCACCACCTGGGTTCCTGGTAAGGGTGAAGGCTCAAAAGGCAGCCGGTTACAATTTTGCCAAAAACTTCCTCCCGCGTGAACGAAACGAGGGACTTTCATAATCCAGATTCTCCTCAATAATGAGCTTCAGTTCCTTTTTGATCTCAGGATAAAGGCTGGTCAGGTTAAAAAGGATTTTCATAGCAAATGCCTTGACTGCGACCGGGGTAGGTCTGGCAGAGATAAAATCAAAACATAAACTGACGATTTCTCCGTGATATTGTTCAGGGATTTCTATATCCTCCAGAATTCTGGTGCTGTTCCGGAGCACGGCCGGATGTACATCTTTTCTTTTTAGCTGAGATACCAGTTCACCGATATACGGACGGATTATTTCTGGGGTATGCAGGGCTGCAAACCGAACACACCAAGCAGCGCGCTGGGCAAGGCGGTAATCCGGAGACATAAAACAGTTCATCAGTTCCCGGAAGTTTTCATCGCATATCACCGCAAACTCAGCAATGCGCAAAGCTACCACCTTGGATTGAACCGGTTGTTTTAAGAGTTCCTCTCGAATGATCATCAGAAAATGAATCTTACCAAACGGATACTTATCTGAAACTCCCAGCCATGACCGTCTGTGGTTTGCCTTTTACCAGCGTTACTGTTACGGTTTTGGTTCCGTATCGGAGCGTTTGTTTTTGAGAATCAGGTGATACCAGCTTTACTGATACCAACTGGCCCGCTTCCCATTTCTCGTCGACTGTAATATTACCACGAGCTTTAAGGCCTTTTACCTCACCGGATTTCCAGGCTTGGGGCAGCGCAGGAAGTATTTCCAGTATCCCCGCCTGCGACTGCAGGAGCATTTCTGCTACTCCGGCCGTCGAGCCCATGTTGCCGTCGAGTTGGAATGGTGGGTGAGCGCACAACAGGTTGGGATATGACCCACCCCCGTTACTCATGTTGGTGCCTGTGTCTCCCACGGGGCGCAACACACTTCTGAATAGTTTGTAGGCTCTGTTGCCGTCCTGCAGGCGGGCCCAAAAGTTTACTTTCCAGGCAAGGGACCAGCCGGTCCCGTCATCGCCGCGTGCGTTCAGGCTTACCCTTGCCGCTTGTGCTTCTGCGGGAGTCTTTGTTAAAGAAATTTGTTTCCCGGGGTGGAGCCCAAACATATGAGATACGTGGCGGTGTTTGCTGGTAGAATCATCCACGTCTTCTTTCCATTCCTGCAGTTGCCCCCATCGGCCGATTTTTAAAGGAAGAATTTTGTCTTTTATCTTCTGAGCCTGGGCCGCAAATGCCTGGTCTGTATCCAGAACTTTTGCAGCTTCAATGGTATTGGTAAGGATATCCCAGGCTATTTCGTGATCCATGGTGGCACCTGTTGATATTCCTCCGTGTTCAGGAGAATAAGAAGGCGAAGATACCAGCTTGCCGTTTTCGTCCTCGGACAGATAGTCCATCCAGAACAAAGTAGCTTCTTTCATGACAGGGTACGCCGTGTTTCTGAGATACTCCTTGTCGTTAGTAAATGCGTAGTGCTCCCACATGTGCTGGCACAGCCAGGCAGCACCTCCCGGGAAAAATCCCCAGGGGAAATCCCAGCCCGGAGAGGTATACCCATAGGCGTTAAGCATGGTGTTGACGGTCCAGCCGCGTACATTGAAAAATTCTTTTGCTGTTAGTTTGCCTGGTTCGACAATGGATTTGGTAAAATCAAATAAGGGTAAATGGCACTCCGACAAGTTTGTTACCTCGGCCGGCCAGTATAACATCTGAATGTTGATATTGGTATGATAATCATTCGTCCATGGCGGATCAGTACTGTCGTTCCACTTACCCTGCAGGCTCATAGGCATGGTTCCCGGACGGGTGGACGAAATCATCAGGTACCTGCCGTATTGAAAGTATAACTCCTCGAAACCCGGATCGGACCTTCCTTCAAAATAAGCTTTTTGTCTTAGATTGGTAGGCAGCTGATTGTCGGCTGATGCCCCCACTTTCAATGAAACCCGGTTAAAAAGACTATGATAATCTTTTTGCTGTTCTGAGAATAAAGCAGCAAAGGTTTTTCCGGCAGTTAAGGCCAGTGCATTACGATTGAATTTCTTATAGTCGTTGCCTTTGTAATCAGGGAATTTTAAGAGATAATCGGTTGAGGCCGTATGGACGAGCATGACACTTTTGGCATCTGACACGGTCAGAACCCCATCCTTGTAGCTGGCTTTTCCATCCGTTACGACCCGGTACACCGTTTCAAATTCCTGGTGATTGTCTTTCAGGCTACCGCCAAAGGTATATTGCCCATTATTAAAGGACTCATATTCCTTTTTGTGCGGAGTACTGTATCGGACGGAATAGGTTTCCGGAGAGCTGGATGAAAACTGATATACCATTACCCTTGAAGGGTAATTCCCGAAGAAAATCCGCTCAAATTTTGACGTCCCTGCCTCATAACTTACCTTGCCGGTGGCGCCGGAGATATTCAGCTCCCTGCGGTAATTTTTAATTGTTCCTTTATGGGAAACAGTTACATAAATATCTCCCATGGTTTGCTGCGCCCCGAAATCACTTGAAGGTGTATTTTCTTTTTTCTCATGGATAGCACCGGTAAGTTCCTGATTGGCCAGCTGATGTGCCTCCTCCAGTTTTCCCTGTGCGAGTAGTTTTCTTACTTCCGGCAGATTTTTACAGGCATCTTTTCTCAATCCGAAATTATATTCCTTATTGGCGTTTTTACCACCGGCCCACAGTGTTCCTTCTGAAAACTGCAGCCGCTCTTCCGCCGGGTCTCCAAAAAACATAACACCCAGGTAGCCATTTCCAATCGGTAGAGCTTCAGTCATCCAGTTTTTTGCCGGAGTATCATACCAGAGCCTGAGCGGGGCGTTCTGAGAGAAAGCAGGAGTCAGAGATGCACAAAGACATACCAGCATAAAGGCTTTAAGGAAAGAATATCTCATGGGTAGGTGGTTTGGGTAATGGGAAGTGCAAAGTAACGCAAAAACGAATTATCCCTCATTGTAGGGATAAAGAATCCTTACATTTGGCAGAGTTTTCAGCCTATAAGGCTCTCCTGTTCCTGTAAATACCTGATTCGCCAGCGCCCTTTAGTTGGGGATGAAAATATGGCATTTTGATTGTTTGTTAAAATATTTCGATACCGGTCTGTTACTATTTCTCGCCTCAATTTCAATAACCTTAAAATGTTCAAACAAGCCAATCCGTTGCATAATTATCGGATTGTAAATAGCTTATACCCAAATGCATTTATTAATTCTTCAAGGTGCCCAAAATAGATAACTATGAAATCTTTGATACTATTATTCTCCCTGCTATTTACGATTAGCCAGGTGGTCTCAGCGCAAAAGCTTAAAGCAGGTCGATTGAAAAGTGATGCCCAAACCTTTGATGTTTCGAAAGTCAGAGATCACTTTGTTGTCGGTAACATTACCAACAAGGTTGTTGATAAGAACAGAAAACTTCCGGAACGCCTTGCTAAGGGTGGTTATGAACAATATTTGAGTTTCGGCTCGGAGGATATTTTCAAAATCAATTCTTTGGTATCTGCTGAATATTCGAAGGCAAGCAGAGATTTACCTACGGAAAACCCTCTTATTACCTATTATGTAAGCGAAAACGGTGAAATACTCGCTATGGAATTTTTGATATCCTCTTCTAGCAGCCTAACCATTGATGACCTTCGAATTATTGAATCTGCCATTAAAGGCAAATTCAAATTTAATACTGATCAAAAAATGTTGGCTGGGGCGGGCTACGTGGGTTGGACCTCACGATTGTCTTTGACTCAAATCTTGGATAATCCAAAATAGGTACTAAATTTCAATGAGACAGGAAGAAAGACTTGGCACACAATACTGGTTAGCTGTGCTCTGAATAATAAATCTGATTTAAGTTTCAAAACAGCCGGAACTTACAACCTCGTGACAATAGATTTTGGAGATACTCTACATTTTGCTTTACTAATTCATTTTAATGGTCTTTATTCTAGCGAAATACCCGCAAAAAGAATCCGGGACAAATATTAAAAGGCCTTCCCCGGAAAATTTTCCAGGGAAGGCCTTTTAATACTTGTCAGGAAGATTTTGAATGTCAGGCTGTCACCTGATTTCTCCTACCATATCTTCCGGTTTTACCCATTCGTCAAATTCTTCCGGCGTGAGATATCCCAGTCCAACGGCAGTTTCCTTTAATGTAGAACCGTTTTTGTGAGCAGTTTGTGCAATTTCGGCTGCTTTGTAGTAACCGATTTTGGTATTCAGAGCAGTCACGAGCATCAGCGAATTGTTCACATGTTTTTTGATATTGTCGTGCAGGGGTTCTATTCCAACAGCGCAGTTGTCGTTAAAGGAAACACATACGTCGCCTATCAGGCGTGCAGAATGCAGGAAGTTATAAGCCATCAAAGGTTTGAACACATTCAGTTCAAAATGTCCGTTGGAGCCACCGATTCCTATGGCCACGTCATTGCCCATTACTTGTGCCGCCACCATGGTCATGGCTTCGCATTGTGTGGGGTTCACTTTACCCGGCATGATCGAGCTTCCCGGTTCGTTGTCGGGAATGTGTATTTCCCCGATTCCCGAACGTGGGCCGGACGATAACATTCTGATGTCATTTCCAATTTTCATCAGGCTTACTGCTACTGTTTTCAGTGCGCCGTGGGCCTCCACAATGGCGTCATGCGCGGCAAGCGCTTCAAATTTATTTTCAGCGGTTATAAATGGAAGGCCGGTGAGCAGTGCAATATGTTTTGCTACATTTTCGGAATATCCCGGAGGCGTGTTAATACCGGTACCAACGGCCGTTCCACCCAAAGCAAGTTCCGAAAGGTGAGAAAGTGTATTGTGAATAGCCTTTAGGCCATGATCAAGCTGAGATGCATAACCCGAAAACTCCTGTCCGAGGGTCAAAGGAGTGGCATCCATGAAGTGTGTTCGTCCAATTTTTACTACATTTTTGAATGCTTCGGCCTTGGCCCGCAAAGTATCCCGTAATTTGGTAATGCCAGGGATGGTCACGTCGATCAGTATTTTATAGGCGGCTATGTGCATCGCCGTGGGGTAAGTATCATTGGATGACTGCGACTTGTTCACATCGTCATTCGGATGAAGGAATTTTGTTTTGTCGGCTAATTCTCCCCCTTGTATTACATGGCCGCGGTAGGCAATCACCTCATTGCAATTCATGTTGGACTGCGTGCCTGAGCCGGTTTGCCACACGACGAGCGGAAACTGGTCGGCCAGCTGGTCTGTCAGGATTTCATCACATACCTGGCCAATGAGATCGCTTTTTTCTTTTGGAAGTATTCCTGCCTCGTAATTGGTTATGGCGGCAGCCTTTTTTAGATAAGCAAATGCCTTGATGATCTCCTTCGGCATTTTATTGATATCCTGCGCAATCGGGAAATTCTGGATTGAGCGTTGCGTCTGAGCGCCCCAGTATACATGGGCAGGTACCTGCACTTCGCCCATGGTGTCTTTTTCTATACGGTATTCCATTTTTTAATTGTGAATTTTTAAAAGGTCAGAATTTGTGAAAGTCAGAGGTCAGAAGTGGTAGTATTGACTAAATTGGCAGATTGGCGTCTGTAAGCTACCGTCCATCGCCTGAGCTTCGGCGCGTAAAGTTAGGGTTGGACCGGGAGTTTTTGGTATTTTTTCTGATAAATGTTTGGAATAATAAAGTTAGAATTGTTCGACAAGGTAATGGGCAATCCGACGCGGAACAATCAAGGAACTGTTAATACTGCAAAGCATAAACTTTGAAGTGAAGGAAGGCCCGAAAACCCGGCCGCGACCTCAGATAACCTTGTTTGATAAGTATTCTGCTGCTACCTTGCCGTTCGAATCGGTAACCGTGGCGAAATAATTTAAGAATTTGCTTATTTTTTTGAATTTACCCGCGGTTGTTACCAGCCACGGGTAAACTTTTTATGATGGATAGTCTGGAGGAAAAAATCGAAAGGTCGGAAACAAGAGTTTTTAAAACTGTTTTTCCCAACAATACCAATCACTACGACACGCTCTTTGGGGGCACTGCCTTGTCCATGATGGATGAGGTTGCATTTATAGCTGCCACACGTTTTTCGCGCCTGCGTTGTGTAACGGTATCTTCTGATCGTATTGATTTTACGCACCCCATACCTGCCGGGAGTATTATTGAACTGGTAGGCAGAGTAGAGCATGTAGGAAATACAAGCATGAAAGTACGTGTTGATATTTATGTGGAGCAAATGTATCATGAAGGAAGGGAAAAGGCAGTTTCAGGGCTCTTTACCTTTGTTGCACTGGATGAACAGCACCAGCCTACACGTATTGCCAGGTAATCTGCGATGAAAGTCAGCAGCGTAGCGGGACTTGTGCTTTTCGGCTACCGTATACAAAGCTGGTGCGTATGGGCAGCGAAAGTAATATTTGGACGAGATAGGCATTGACTTATACTAAGATTCTTATCTGGACACAATCTTTTTTACAACCTCTGGATTTAGAATATGAGGTACTTTCCCTATTAATCAGTATTGAATCTTCAAAAGCAGAGGGCAATTGTCGGTTCTCCCGTTTCTTTCACTGTGTATGAACGTACGGAGAAATAGCAGTGTAATTTATTGACTATAAAGTTTTTGTAATTTACACTTTTACAAGATCCGGCCACCGCCGTTCAAAGTCGGCGTATTGGATTTATTCATAAAAGCGGCAGCTTACTGCTGGATTATCAGGAGTTGCCGTTTGATAACTTCTCTGATTTGTTTTTAGAATCGTGGGTAACTTGCAGAATTGTTAGGATATTTGCACATTCTCCCTTAGCAATTAAGGTAATAAAAAATATGATTAAAGTTAGTTTTAAATGTCACTGTCTGCATACTTATTTAACAGACTGCGACCAATAGTTTGGAGTTACTCATATTAACAATACTAAATTCCGCTTGATGAAGATTTTAGGTATTTCGGCCTTTTACCACGATTCCGCAGCTGCACTTATTGATAATGGAGAAATCGTTGCAGCCGCCCAGGAGGAGCGGTTTACACGGAAAAAACATGATCCCGGTTTTCCATCCCATGCAGTTGAGTTTTGTCTGGAATATGGAGGGTTAACGATTAATGATCTGGATGCAATCGTATTTTATGATAAGCCACTTTTAAAGTTTGAAAGGCTTCTTGAGACATACTATGCTTTTGCGCCTAAGGGTGTAAGGTCTTTTCTGACTGCGATGCCTGTTTGGATCAAAGAGAAAATGTTTCTTAAGCGGCTTATCAATGAAGAGCTTGAAAAACTCGGCTACGATAAGAAGAAAAAGGTTAAAATGCTTTTTCCTGAGCACCATCTGTCACATGCGGCAAGTGCTTACTATCCTTCTCCTTTCGAAAAATCGGCTATTCTGACCATCGACGGGGTAGGTGAATGGGCTACGGCTTCCATTTGTCTGGGTGAAGGAAAGGATATAAGTATCCTCAAGGAACTCAGGTTTCCGCATTCCTTGGGGTTGTTGTACTCTGCTTTTACTTACTTTTTAGGCTTCCGTGTCAATTCAGGTGAATACAAACTGATGGGATTGGCACCTTATGGAAATCCGTCCTCCCCCGATATAAAAAAATATGAAGACATTATCCTGAAAGAACTTGTTGATCTGAAGGAAGATGGTTCTGTCTGGCTCAATCAGGAATATTTTGACTATGCCACAGGCCTGAAAATGGTGAATGAGGAGAAATGGGAGGCCCTGTTCGGATTTAAAACAAGAAAACCCGAAGATTCCCTTGAAGCCATTCATTGTAATCTGGGGCTTGCCATTCAGAATATTACCGAGGAAGCGGTTTTAAGGATGGCCCGTGAAGCCAAAAAGATCACCGGCGCCGACTACCTGTGTATGGCAGGAGGGGTGGCGTTAAACTGTGTGTCAAACGGAAAGCTTCAGAAGGCTGGTATTTTTAAAGACATATTTATTCAGCCTGCTGCCGGAGATGCCGGAGGAGCCCTGGGAGCAGCGCAGGCAGCGTATCATATCTTCTTTGGGCAGGAGCGTAAGGTAACCTGGAAAGCAGATGCCATGCGCGGATCGTACCTCGGTCCCACCTTCTCCGATCTGGATGTTGAACTGACGGCAAAAAAATATAAAGCAGTGTACACTCACTACGATAATTTCGTCACGCTATCTGATGAGGCTGCGAAACTGTTAGCGGAGGGAAATGTAGTAGGATGGGTGCAAGGGCGCATGGAGTTCGGGCCAAGGGCGTTGGGAGGCAGGAGTATACTGGGAGATCCGAGAAATGCCGAAATGCAAAAGAAGCTTAATCTGAAAATCAAGTACCGCGAATCCTTCAGGCCGTTTGCGCCCTCTGTGATGGCGGAGCACTGTTCGGATTACTTCGATTATGATGGTATTTCGCCTTATATGTTACTTGTACATCCAGTTGCCGTCGAAAGACGTAAACCGGTTCCGGAAAATTATGATTCACTGGATTTAAGGGAAAAACTCTATTTCCAGCGATCGGATCTGCCTTCCATTACGCATATAGATTATTCCGCTCGTATTCAGACGGTACATCAGGATACAAACCCCAAGTACTGGGAGCTTATCAACGCCTTTAAAAAATTAACGGGTTATGCTGTAATCGTAAATACAAGTTTTAACGTACGTGGAGAACCGATTGTGAATACTCCCAATGACGCCTACCGTTGTTTCATGCGTACCGAAATGGATTATCTGGTTGTGGGTAACTATATTTTTGACAAGAAAAAACAACCGGAATGGATGGAAAAGGATAATTGGAAAGAAGAGTTTGTCCTCGATTAAAAAGAGAAATAATTAATATCCCCGTTATGGCTTCTAAAATAGTAACCAGTGTAGTTAGAATTGTTTTTCTGGTTATATTCTTCCTATTCTTATTTTATCCGGATAAACTTCATATCCGGTTTGACTATCCTGATTATCCGCGGAGTGACAACTGGTTCGTACGGCTTGCAAAACTTGCATTTTGGTTTTTGCTTATTATCGAAATTCTCAGGATTTTCTATTACGGTGTAGTCAAAGCCAAAGCGAAGGGGATATTGGCTAACCTTGTGACGATTACAATCCCGCTCATCGTTACACTGATCTTCCTGGAGATTATTTTTATGTATGTACCTCAAAGCCACGAAGGAGTGTTGTCGAAAGCATCCCAGATCTGGTGGGAGAAGTACTGGAAACCCGTCAATTCCCTTGGTTATCACGACAAGGAAGTAGAAGGAAATAAAACGGAAAAAACAACTATTCTGGTAATTGGTGATTCTTTTGCGGCAGGTCATGGCCTTGAAGATGTGAAGGACAGGTTTTCCAATATGCTGGAGGAAAAATTCGGACATGATAAAACGCAGGTATATAACCTGGGCGTTTCCGGTGCAGATACAAGGGATGAGGCAAAAAGGTTACAAGAGTTTCCGGTGAAACCTGACGTTATTGTGCTACAATACTTTCCCAATGACATTGAAAAAGTGGCACGGGAAAAAGGTGTGGAACTTTCAGGCGCGGAACCGTATGCGGATATTTCAGGTTTGTCGGCAAGCATTGTAAGGCGTTTTTATCTGCCTAATTTTATATACTGGCAATTGCCGCATACCGGTTTTAGTACTTTTGAGAAATTTGTTCAGACTGCCTATACCGATACAACCGTTCTGAATGCGCATCTGAGGGATATGTCACAGATGATTGCGTACCGCGATAGTACCAAAGCTAAAATGTATGCGGTTTTTGTCCCCTTCCTTTTTCAGCTTGATAAAAGTGCGGTTTATACCAAACCTGTTGAAGATTATCTGCGCAAAAATGGAGTTACTGTGGTAACCCTAACCGATGGTATTGCCAGAATCCCGGAAAAAGAAAGAGTAGTGGGCAAAAATGACGGGCATTCAAGTGCCCCCATTAATAAACTCATTGCCGACAGGCTGTATGACGTGATGAAGAACCGTTAGCAGAAGGATGTATATATAAATTAGGTATTAGTACTATTTTCAATAAAAATTAAATATTAAAACAATGGATTTTTTGACTGATTTACTGGCATTCATGAAGGAGCGTAAAAAATGGTGGCTCGCACCTGTCATTCTGGTTTTACTTCTCATTGGTATCCTGATCGTAATTGGTGGAGGTTCTGCAGTAGCTCCCTTCATTTATACATTGTTTTAATCCGGGAATTAACTTTAAAGATATTCAGGCCGGTTCTGAAAGTTGGAACCGGCATACCCTTTTATTCAATTGAAGATGACAGAAGCAGATAAGTCCAAGGCACAGCTTGTGATTGTAACAGGGCTGGTGGTGTTGTATTTTATTTTTAAATCGAATTATTTTCTTATAGCCGCAGCCGCGGTTGGGATTGTCAGTATTGCCATTCCGGTGGCGGGTGATCTTATCGTAAAGGGCTGGTATAAGCTGGCAGAAGTCCTGGGTGCTATCAATGGAAAGATTCTTTTATCCATTGTTTTCTTTGTGGTACTGTTTCCGGTAGCGCTCTTGGCGAAGTTTGGAAAGAAAAATCCACTGGCGCTTAAAAAGGAGGAAACGGATACGGTATTCCATACCAGAAACCATAGGTACACAGCCAAGGACCTTGAACAGGTTTGGTAGATAAGAAATTGTTTGGAAAGAATTACCCAAAGGCCTTTTCAGGCCTTTTTTTTGCGGCATGCCCTGTCGTAGAGTAACTGGAGCATCCCGTCTTTCAGGCCAACGTCAGGAACATGAATGACTTCGGCACCCGCCCATCGCATGGCCGAAGTATAAATATCTCCCGCTGGCACAATCACATCGGCGCGGTCCGGATTGAGCTGAAGTTTATTAATCCTGTCCTGAAGCGAAAACTGGGCTATATAGTCCCGCATGCGCTGGATCTCATCCAGGCTGGTAGAACTTTCGGTCAGTTTGGAGGACAAATCAAATAGTTTGTTGATATTTCCACCGGTACCTACCGCCTGGATCGGCTGGGTGTAATCTACATGATCATTGATCCATTCTTTGATTTTTATCCAGGAATTTTTAGATTCTTTCCCTTCCAGTAACCGCACGGAACCCAGCTTGAAAGATTTAGCAATGATCTTGCTTCGGTCCTTGTAAAGGTTAAGTTCGGTACTTCCGCCACCTACGTCTATATGGATGTACTGGCCTTCACCAAGCGACTTTACGACCACATTATTGACAAGATCCGCCTCGCGTTGTCCGTCTATGATCTGAATATGAATGCCGGTTCGCTGTTCGATATTATCTCTTACCAGATGACCGTTTTCAGATTCACGCATCGCAGACGTAGAGCAGGCCATGTAGTCGTCCACCTCATGCAGTTCCATCAGCAACTGGTAGGCCAGCATCAGTTTGATCATCCGATCCTCACTTACAGCTGATATTTTGCCCTGGGTGAAAACATCATGGCCCAGACGTAAAGGGAAACGAACATATTCAACTTTTTTAAAACGGACAATACCCTCGTCGTTCAGTACCGACGAAATCTGCATACGTGCACCGTTTGATCCAATATCTATTGCAGCGAATTTCAAAACTTTGATGTAAGGGAAAACAAAAACCAAAAATAGAGCTTTTCAGTAAGAAAAGCTCTATGGTGGTAACTTCAATCCTGCTGCGCAGGCAGTGTTACATTTTTTTTCCTATCTGGTAAAGCAGCTTGAACCGTACCCCTGGGCCTGTTTTAGCGCTGGAAGGAGATAGTGGCGTGAAATAAGTATAAAGATAACCTTCGGCCTGCAGCACAATCGGGTGCCATGATTTTTCTATGCCAAGCGCAAAATTAAGGGAGTTGATCAATGGCATATCCGACTTTTTCTCGAACGATTTATTGAAAAAAATGATCGGCCCCGGACTTGGCGGTATGCAGTCGAACGAATATTGCTCTTTCGCCCTGACCGTTACATTGGTTCCGGCACTTACGTAATAATCCAGGTCCTTGTTAACACTGTTCCGAAAAGCAACTGTGAGCGGAATTTGGACCAGAGTAGGCTTAACGTTGATGTTTCGGACGTCAACCGCGAAAGGTACCTGGTCAGGATGGCTTCTTTTGAAGTCTTTTTTGTTTTTCTCACGGAATATCTTTTCAGTAAAAAAATCCATGGGTTTTACTTTGAGCCAGCTCACACCGGTAGAAATTGAGAATTTTTTCCCAACCAGCACCTCTGCCACCACCGATTTAGCCTGGTTCTTTCCTTCAAACTGTATTCCACCGCCGAAGCGGTAAGGTGTTTTCAACGGAAGCTGCGGGATCACATTTTCAGCCTGGTTGGTCCGGTTTACTTTCTGCTCAGCTGTGGGAGCCGTGGTTGTTTTTGCTATGTTTTCACGGGAAGAAACAGCCGATGTTTGCCCTTGAATCGCTTTTCTTACCTGTTTGGGCGAAATACGATTCAGCAGGGCGTAGTTCATGCTGTACGCAGTTCTTTCAGCGCTATTCTGCTGCACCGGCTGCCGTAAGACAAGTTGAGAACTTGCCATACGGGGCCGTTGGTAGTCTACGGTCGGGTCGGGAATACCGGTGTCTTTTTGCTCCGTTTCGGTGAGCCTGCTGCCTGAGTCAGCATTTTCGTTGCGGACGGTTTCCCTGCCCGAGGAGGTTTCACGATTGGCCACTGCATGAGAATTTTCTTTTCGCCGAATACCTGTCTGAGAGGAAGCCACTTTGTCGGTGTTCCGGGATTCATCAGGTACTAAGTTGCCGTTTTGCAATGAAGGATTGGTTGCATTGTCTGTCAGATTTTGACTCGGGCTAACTTCTCTTTCCGCCGCTGACTCCTTCGCTGCGAACTCGTTGTGTACGTTATTTATTTTTTTATCTATTTCATTATCAGTGATTTCTTGCTGATCTTCTCCTTTGCCTGGTGCAACCAGATAAGGTTGTGGAACAAGTTCTTTCTGCACAATATATACGGTATCTGTTTTCACTGCACCCGCAGCGGCTGGTGTATTTTGAATTACTTCGATCCGGGATTTGAGGTTTTTTACATCGGCAACCAGCTCGTTATTTTTATCAAGCTGGTTGATGTACATCAGGGAAACCACCGTCGTTACGGCAGCGGCGGCTGCGTATCCCAGCCAACTGCTGTATTGTTGCCAAAAACCAGGAGGTGTGTGCACCTGCATGTACTGCTGCATTTTGTTCCAGTCATCCTCATGGAATTCCGGCGAAATGCTTTCTAGTTTTCGGCGTATAGTTTTTTCAAATTTATCAGTTTTCATTGCCTTTGAAAGTCTTTACACCCCAATCACTTGGGAAGAGATGTGGGTAATTTTGTTTGATCAAATGTTGTAACCGGGCTCTTGCTCTCACATAATGTGATCTTACCGTTGCTTCATTGATCTCTAGAATATCTGCTATTTCTCTATGGTTATAGCCATCCACAACATATAGCAGAAACACGTTTTTATAAACCGGCTTGATACCTTGTATCAACTGAAGAATCTCTTCCGCGGTAATCTGCCCAACGATATCGTCATCAAACCGAGGGTATGGAGCATCCTCAAGGGATACCATATCTTCACTGTGTTTCTTATGCTTCCGGTAATAACTAATGGCTGTGTTGACCATGATCGTCCGCAGCCAGGCTTTAAAGGGATGCGCAGAATCATATTTATCCAGATTGTTGAATACCTTCAGAAATCCTTCGTTCAGTACCTCTTCGGCTTCCTCGGTTGTTGAGGTATAACGCAGGCAGATACTTTTGGAATAACCAAAATACTGTTTGTATAATAGCCTTTGAGCCTGGTTGTTACCGGCCATGCAGGCGGACACGATCGATTTGAAATCGTTCTCATCAAATGATATTTTTCTTCCAAATAGCAAAGTTAGGGTATCAAGTTGTCAGGGATTCGGTTTCTTATCTACCTTTTACGCCATTTACAATGACTATGTTGCAGCTGTCCTGAAAATAAATTTATCAAAAAAAACGGACAAAACTGCAACACCGGAAAAGCAGGCGGCGTAATGGCTTTCAAAAGGTTTTTAATACACATCACACAAAACAAACTGACAATGAAAAAATTATTAATACTGGCATTTGTGACAATCGGTGGACTTGGGTTTACAGGTTGTCAGAAGGATGAAACCGCGGTTGACCTGTCCACGGAAACGGCAGCGGATTTGACAAGTGTAGAAAATGCGGCTGCAAGGTATGCACTGCTGGCAGATTCGGTAACAACACAAAAATGCAAAGGTAAGCTTACCGAAGTCGCGACGAGCGAGCTTGCGGCTTCAATCACATCGTATATCACCGCCAGTTATGCAGGTGCTGAAATTAAATTTGCGGCGAAAGATGAGGCGGGAAGGGTAGTGGTGGCCATTGTACTGGCCGACGGAACAGCAAAAGGGCTGCTGTTTAATGCAGACGGTACTTTTAAAGAGGAGTTAAAAGACCATGGGCGTAAAGCAAAGCTGACCGAAGTGGAAGTAAGTTCTTTACCTGCAAGCATTACGGATTATGTAGCTGCGAATTATGCCGGTGCTGAGATAAAAAAGGCCGGAACCAACACAGACGGTGAATATTTTGTTGGCATCCTGGCAGATGGCACCATGAAAGTGCTGCTCTTCAATGCAGACGGTACTTTTAATAAGGAATTGGAAAAACCGGCAAAAGGCCACGGTAAGAAAAGAAAATAAATTTTGTTAGGGGTGAGTTGGAATACGGAGCAGGATTTTCCAGCTCCGTATTTATTTTTTTTCGACCCTGGTTTCAAGATGTGTGGAGTTCTTGATCTCACCCATAACAAATAAGCTGTGCGTACTTCCGATATTGTCCAGAGAGCCGAGTTTTTGCATCAAAAATTGCTGATACTGAGACATATCTTCCACCACCACTTTAAGCAGAAAATCGTAATCACCGGAAATATTAAAGCACTCCATCACTTCCGGCATGGCGCTTACCGCCTTCACAAATTTCTCCCCCATTACCTTCGAGTGCTCTTTGAGGGCAATGTTACAGAACGCCATCAGTTTTTTTCCGACTTTCTCGCGGTCTACCAGCGCAACGTAACCCTTGATAATGCCTTCTTTTTCAAGGCGCCGGACACGTTCATAAACCGGTGTATAGGATAAATTGAGCTTTTCTGATAACTCACGTGTTTTCAGAGTGGCATCCTGTTGCAGGAAATGTAAAATCTTGGCATCGGTTTCATCAAGGCTATGCATAGATAGAATATCTTTATTCACTTTAAAAGCTACAATATTATAGACAATAAGTTTAGCAAGTATGTATATGTCAGACTTATAGTCTGTTTTTTTTAATTTTTTTGAACAAAACATCTATTAAGGATAAATTTGCAAGCTTCTGTAAGCCTATTCCGGAGATGCAGAAGAATTGTTAACACCAGACTGTTAGAAAGGAATAAGAAATGACAATAACACAGCAATACGATATCCGTGAGATTTTGAAGAGCCGTATTCTGGTTCTGGATGGTGCCATGGGTACTATGATACAGCGATATAAACTGGAAGACCATGATTATCGCGGAGAACGTTTTAAGGACTGGGCACATGATGTTAAAGGTAATAATGACCTGCTTTCCCTCACGCGGCCTGACATCATAAAGGAAATCCACGCCGCTTATTTTGAAGCTGGTGCGGATATTGCTGAAACCAATACCTTTTCAGGAACTTCCATTGCCATGGCCGATTATGGTATGGAGGAACTGGTGTACGAGCTCAATTATGAGTCGGCCCGGCTGGCAAGGGAAGTGGCAGACGAGTTCACCGGGAAAAACCCGGATAAACCCAGGTTTGTAGCAGGGTCCATAGGCCCCACTAACCGGACCGCTTCCCTTTCGCCGGATGTGAATAATCCCGGCTATCGGGCCATCAGTTTTGATCAGCTGGTTGAAGCTTATTATGAACAGATCAAGGGGCTTACCGACGGAGGCTGCGATGTGCTTCTGGTTGAAACCATTTTTGATACCCTCAACGCCAAAGCTGCACTTTTTGCAATTGACAAATTCTTTAGTGATGCGGCCGATGGTTTGGTTGAGCGTCTTCCGGCCTGGCGGAATCAGCCGGGGAAGGCGTTACCGATCATGATATCCGGAACCATTACAGATGCTTCCGGACGGACACTTTCCGGGCAGACAACGGAGGCTTTTCTGACTTCAGTTTCTCATCTACCGTTATTGTCCGTGGGCTTGAACTGTGCTCTGGGGGCTGACCTGATGCGCCCCTATGTGCAGATACTGGCATCACATTCGCCTTTCTTCACATCTGCGCATCCCAATGCCGGGTTACCCAATGAAATGGGGGAGTATGACGAGTCGCCCGAACAGATGGGGGAGGTGATCGACGGATTTTTAAGAGATAACCTGATCAATATTATAGGTGGATGCTGCGGCACTACACCGGACCATATCAGAGTGATCGCAGACCTGGCCGGGAAATATAATCCGAGGCCGATACCTCAGACGGAGCCGATCCTGAAACTCTCCGGCCTGGAACCGATGGATATTACCCGGGCTACCAATTATGTCAATATCGGGGAACGTTGTAATGTATCCGGCTCCAAAATGTTTGCACGGTTGATCCGTTCCGGTGATTATGATGCAGCGCTGTCCGTAGCGCGCGACCAGGTTGAAAATGGTGCGCAGGTTATTGACGTGAACGTGGATGAAGGCATGATTGATGGCGTGGTGGCTATGAAAACCTTTCTGAATCTGATTGCAGCCGAGCCCGACATTTCACGTGTTCCGCTCATGATAGATTCTTCAAAATGGGAAGTAATTGAAGCAGGCCTGAAATGTGTGCAGGGAAAGGCAATCGTGAACTCGATTTCACTGAAAGAAGGCGAAGAAAAGTTTAAAGAATCGGCAAGAAATGTACTTCGTTACGGAGCCGCTGCCGTTGTAATGGCTTTTGACGAAATAGGACAGGCTGATAACCTGGAACGCAGAATTGAAATATGCTCACGGGCTTACCGGATACTGGTGGAGGAGGTGGGTTTCCCTGCACAGGATATCATTTTTGACCCTAACATCCTGACCGTTGCAACAGGTATGGAAGAGCATAATAATTATGCTGTAGATTTCATTGAGGCAACCCGCTGGATCAAAGAAAACCTTCCGCATGCAAAAGTATCGGGTGGAGTATCCAACGTTTCTTTCAGTTTCCGGGGTAACGAACCCGTACGTGAAGCCATCCATACCGCATTTTTATACCACGCCGTACGGGCCGGAATGGACATGGGAATTGTGAATGCAGGACAATTGGGTATTTATGACGAAATTCCGAAAGAGACCCTGGAACTGGTGGAGGATGTGTTGCTCAACCGTCGCCCCGATGCCACCGACCGGCTCATCGCCTTTGCTGAAACCATCAAGGATAAAGGAAAAGTAGCAACGGGCCCCGACCTCACCTGGCGTACCCTGCCGGTGAGAGAGCGGATCAGCCATGCCCTTGTAAAGGGTAATGCAGATTATATTGAAGAAGACGTTGCCGAATGCCTGCCCATGTTTTCCCGGCCGCTGGAGGTGATCGAAGGGCCTCTGATGGATGGTATGAGTATCGTAGGAGATTTGTTTGGTGACGGAAAAATGTTTTTGCCGCAGGTAGTGAAGTCGGCCCGTGTGATGAAAAAGGCAGTGGCTTATCTCCAGCCTTTTATTGAAGCGGAAAAACAGGAGGGGTCTTCATCAGCAGGTAAAATTTTGCTGGCTACAGTGAAAGGAGACGTGCATGATATTGGCAAAAATATTGTGGGAGTGGTTTTGGGCTGTAATAATTATGAAATCATAGACCTTGGCGTGATGGTACCAACAGATAAGATCCTGGCCGCCGCCCTTGAGCATGATGTGGATATCATTGGCCTTTCAGGCCTGATCACCCCTTCTCTGGATGAAATGGTGGGCGTTGCGAAGGAAATGGAACGCAGGAAAATGACCATGCCACTACTGATCGGCGGTGCGACTACATCGAGGATTCACACAGCTGTAAAAATAGATCCCAATTATTCCGGTGCTGTCATTCATGTACTGGATGCCTCCAGGTCTGTACCTGTGGCCGGGAAGCTTATCCAGAGTGATGCGAGCCAGGCTCAGGTGCTGGCGGACATCAAAACTGAATATGCCAAGCTGAGAGAAGACCATGCCAAAAAGGGAGGAGAAAAAGCATATCACGGTATTGAAAAGGCCAGGTTGAATAAAGCCAAAATAGACTGGAATAATTTCAGTCCTGTGAAACCACAATTTTTGGGCACCAGGATATATGATGATTACGATTTGAGCGATATTGCCAGATATATCGACTGGACGCCATTTTTCCAGACCTGGCAGCTGCATGGTAAATACCCTAAGATTTTCGAAGATAAAGTAGTGGGCGAGGAAGCTTCACGACTATTCGAAGATGCAGCAGTTCTCTTGGGGGAAATTATTCGGGACAAAACACTGAAAGCTAAAGCGGTGATCGGTTTTTGGCCAGCCAATGCCATTGAAGATGATATTCTCCTGCATCATTTTGAAGAAGAAACCCGTGAGGTACCTTGCGAGCGCCATGGCTCACACCAGCATATTGAATACAAGATCAGCAGAGCGGAAGCAGAAAATATAAATGCCGGTGAACTTCTGGCTGATAACCTGGTGGTACTTCATCACCTGCGTCAACAGAGCCAAAAAGCACAGAACCTGCCCAATTACTGCTTGTCGGACTTTGTGGCACCCCTAGAAAGCGGTCATACCGATTACATCGGGGGGTTTGCAGTGACCGCAGGGATTGGCATTGAGGCACTTCTTGAAAAATACGAGAAAGATCATGACGATTATAACAACATCATGGTAAAGGCTCTGGCCGATCGGCTTGTGGAGGCACTGGCAGAGTTGATGCATGAGAGGGTACGTAAGGAACTTTGGGGATACGACCGGAACGAATCGCTGAGTAACGAAGAGCTCATCAAAGAAAGTTACCGGGGGATCCGTCCGGCTCCGGGCTATCCTGCCTGTCCGGACCATACTGAAAAAAGGATGCTTTTTGACCTGCTCGGTGCGGAAGAGCTGGGTATTACGCTGACCGAGAGTTTCGCGATGTATCCTGCGAGTAGTGTCAGCGGATGGTATTTTTCTCATCCGGAAAGCCGTTACTTCCCCGTGGGCAAAGTGTACAAGGATCAGGTTTCGGATTATGCGAAACGAAAAAATATGCCGCTGGAAGAAATTGAAAAGTGGCTTTCCCCTGTCCTGGGATACTAATCCAGGGATATCAAAAGTGACCAAAGGAGAACAAATTTTACTGTTCTCCTTTTTTTATTGCTTTCTGGTCAATAGCACCGTTACTAATACGTAGTTATACGTATATAAATAAACAGGTATTTATACGCTATTTTTTCTTGATTTATCCTGAAATATTTGCATTGTTATTAATTAGCCTCTTGAAAGATGAAAATCTCAATGAAAACTGAAAGAAATGTCTCAATCTTTATTCTGATCGTGCTGCTGGCGTGTTCCTTTAAGGTGAGGGTAAAAAGTGGTGATGGTGTGCGGCCTGCCATCCTGAATGTGGTGGCGGCTGAAGAAAAGCCTGTGGGGCAGCAGGATGAAGTACAGTTGAAACCTGTGGTGAACGTTCAGCCGGCAGTCCGTAAGGATAACGTGCTGACCACTGAAACGGGATCACTCGTTTATGAAGAAATAAAAAAATACGTGGATAACCGTTACGGCGTCTTCAGAGAAGCCAGGTACGTTCCCAATAGTATTTCTGTGCGCAGGTATGACAACGGTCAGGTTGCTGTTAAAAATTCAATGATAGAGATTAGTTACGATACCCCCCAGGGCAGGATACAGAAGCAGGTCAGGAAGATAGATGTATTTGTGAAACAGGGCGGAAGCTGGGTGAAATCGTACCGGGATGGAACCAGCGTAATGCAGATCGCTAGACTTTAAGGAAGGTGTAAGGTTTATAAGGCATATCTTCAAAACGTATGCCTTATTTTTTGAAAGGTATATTAATCATTTGATTAAATAATTTGATTAATTAATTTCTGTACTTTAAGTTTGTGGTACGGAATGTGAAACGGATATTATGAAGAAAGAGGAAAAGGCAAAAATTGACCAATCAACGGAAGAAAAAATAAAGGCTGCTGCATATAAACTGTTTACACAAAAAGGGTACGCAGCAACCAAAACGAGGGATATTGCAGAAGAAGCTGGTATAAATCTGGCCCTATTAAATTACTATTTCAGAAGCAAAGAGAAGCTCTTTGAGCTCATCATGGCGGATAACATGAAGCAATTCATGTTCAGTGTAGTGAGTATCACCAATGACGATAATACCACTTATCAGGAAAAGATAGCGCTGATTGCAGAAACCTACATTGATATGCTGATCGCACAGCCCGACATGCCGATTTTTGTATTGAGCGAAATCCGCAATGACCCGAGTGGTCTGATCAAAAAAATGAATTTTGATGACATTATCCTGAGATCACTCTTTATACGGCAACTCAAAAGCGCTGTTGAGGGTAATGAAATTACCCCTGTGGATCCGCTTCATATTATCATGAATATCTTGGGAATGGCCGTATTCCCGTTCATAGGGAGCCCGGTGCTGAAAAAAATAGGGGGAATGAGTGATGAAAGTTTTAATGCCATGATGCGGGAGCGTAAGAAACTCATCCCGCTCTGGCTTCATGAAATGCTGAGGAAGAAGGGTTAAAGGAAGTGCGTGACTTAGAATTTTAAGTCATATTTTTTAAGCAAAGATTAATCAAATGATTAAATAAAGTGATTAAACAAGCAGCGCATGAAAAGTACATTACTGGCTATTTTGTTCATAGCCTTTGCAACGAAATCGTTCCCGCAAACGGCAGGTATCACGATTGAAGCCTGTTATGACTTGGCAGCAGAACATTACCCGATGGTGAAACAGAAGGATCTGATCGCGAAGGCGGCATCTTACTCCATTGAGAATGCGCAAAAGGGGTACTTGCCCCAGCTGAGCCTGCTCGGGCAGGCAACGTACCAGTCTGAGGTGACCAGCGTTCCTATTAAGGTCCCGGGGATTGATATTCCAAAACTACCGAAGGATCAGTACAAGATTTATGCCGAAGCCTCACAGACCTTGTATGATGGAGGAGTAATCAGGAAACAGAAAGAACTGGCAACCGCAAACGCTGAGTTTGAAAAAGCGAATGTAACAACAGAGTTATACAAGCTGCGTGAAAGAATTAATCAGTTGTATTTTGGTATATTGCTGATTGATAAGCAATTGATTCAGATACAGTTAAGGAAAGATGATATAGAGGCTGGGCTGGCTCGTACAAACGGTGCAATCGCAAACGGAACGGCATTCAAAAGCAACGCGGATGTTTTCAGGGCAGAACTTCTAATGGCCGATCAGGCGGCAACAGAGCAGGCCGCACTGCGTAAATCATATCTGGACATGCTCGGGTTGTTCATTGGTAAAGCCCTGGATAGTACTGCAACACTTATTGAACCGGCCGCTACAACTACACTGAGCACATTGGTAATCCGGCCGGAAATGGATGCTTTTGAGCTTCGCAAAAAAACCTATGCGGTTCAGGAACAAATGATTTTTGCAAGAAACCGGCCGAAGTTCAGTCTTTTTGCCCAGGCTGGTTATGGGCGGCCGGGATTGAATATGCTTAATAGTGAATTTGCATTTTACGGTTTGGGAGGTATCCGGTTTAGCTGGCCGGTATCAGGGCTTTACACGCTGAAGGGAGAAAGGCAGCTGATCAGGAATAACCAGGCGATGGTGGATGTTCAAAGGGAAACATTTCTTTTTAATACCAGTTTTGCTGTGAGCCAGGAAAATTCGGAACAGCATAAACTGACCGAACTGATGAAGACCGATGATGAAATTATCCGGTTGCGGGCCAATATCAAAAATACCGGCAGGGCACAACTTGAAAATGGCGTGAAGCTGCCCGCAGATTATATCCGCGATGTCAACGCGGAAAGTCAGGCAAGGCAAAACCTGATGTTCCACCAGATTCAGTTGCTTTATTCACAATATAGAATGAAAACTACCCTGGGGCAACGTTGACCCGGTTTATAGCGGGCAATGATTTGATTAATTAAGATTTCAGCTGTTAATACTAATTCGTATGAAAAATAAATATTTAAAGCATTCAGGAAAATGCGCCGGAACATGGCTGGTCGCTCTAATTCTTGGGACCGGGCTGGTTTCGTGTAACGAAAAGGAAAGTACCTATGACGCTTCGGGGGTATTTGAGGCGGAGGAGACAATCATCTCCGCGGAGGCAACCGGGGTGATAACCTGGCTGGAACTTGAAGAGGGACAGATGCTACCGGCAGGGAAGGAGGTAGGTGTAATTGATACTACCCAATTGTACCTGAGGAAGAAACAATTGCAGGCACAGTACAATGCAATTGGCGGTAAGACCCCGCAGATTGCAAAGCAGACAGCTGCTTATAAAAAACAGATGGCGCTTACCGAAAGCCAGATCAATACACTTTTAATTGAAAAAAAGAGAATTGAAAACTTGCTGAAAGTGGATGCAGCCACACCCAAGCAGCTGGATGATATCAACGGGCAGCTGGACGTGCTCACCAAACAGCTGGAAGTGATCCGGAATCAGGATATAGCGCAGACTTCGGTGTTATCAACCCAGACCAAAAGTATTTTGAGCGAGGGGTTACCTTTGCAGGTACAGATAGAACAGGTGGAAGATCAGCTTGAGAAGTGCCATATCATTAATCCGGTAACCGGTACTGTTCTTTCCAAATATCTGGAAGCCAATGAAATGGCTGTTCCCGGCAAGCCAATTTATAAAATTGCTGATTTGTCGACGCTCATTCTCAGAGCGTATATTGCCGGTAATCAGTTGCCGCAGGTGAGGCTGAACCAGAAAGTGAAGGTATTAACAGATTCGGGAAAGGGTGAATATCAGACCCGGGAAGGTATCGTTACCTGGATCAGCAGCAAAGCCGAATTTACTCCCAAAACCATTCAGACCAAAGATGAGCGAGCCAATATGGTATACGCGGTGAAGGTACTGGTTAAAAATGATGGGTACCTGAAAATCGGGATGTACGGGGAAATTAAGTTCTGAAACCGATAGGAATACAAAATGGAATCAGCAGGTCAGTCGGATATGGGGGTTACTTGTGAATCATTAACCAAAACCTATCACAAGGGAACATTACTGGCGGTTGACCAGGTTTCTCTCAGTATAAAAAAGGGAGAACTGTTCGGGCTGATCGGGCCCGACGGAGCCGGTAAAACAACTCTCTTCAGGATGCTTACCACGCTGCTGCTGCCGGATTCCGGAACGGCCACAGTGGATGGAATGGATATCGTTGCTGACTTCAGGGCGATCAGGAATGCGGTAGGATATATGCCGGGAAAGTTCTCCTTGTACCAGGATCTGACGGTGGAGGAAAATCTTAATTTTTTTGCTACGCTTTTCAACACTACGGTAAGCGCCAATTTCGACTTGATCAAAGACATTTACGTCCAGATTGAGCCGTTTAAAACCCGCCGGGCAGGGAAGTTGTCTGGTGGGATGAAGCAAAAACTGGCGCTATGCTGCGCGCTGATACATAAACCAACGGTATTGTTTCTGGATGAGCCCACTACTGGTGTAGACGTAGTATCTCGAAAGGAATTTTGGGAAATGCTCAAAAAACTCAGAGTACAGGGTATCACCATACTGGTTTCAACACCCTATATGGATGAAGCTACGCTTTGCGACAGAATCGCGCTCATGCAGCAGGGACGGATTATGGAGATTAACACACCGCAGGAAATTATTGATGCTTTTCCCAGGAAGCTTTATGCGGTGAAAGCCGATGATATCTATCAGTTGCTGAAGGATGCCAGGCTGTATCCGGATACGCAGAGCTGCTTTGCATTCGGGGAGTATCTTCATCTCACTTTCACGGAACAAGGAACGGAAGAACGATTTCTTGACTTTGTTGCAAAAAAAGGACACGAGAGTATCATTTTCCGGGCGGTGGAGCCTACCATTGAAGATTGCTTTATGGAACTGATGAGTAAAATGAACTCGTAATCATCCGATCATGAATAGTAATATATCGATCAAAGCACACAAGCTTACCAAACAGTTTGGCGATTTTGTGGCTACAAACGAGATCACTTTTGAGGTTTATTCCGGGGAGATTTTTGGGTTTTTGGGGGCAAACGGGGCAGGAAAAACCACTGCCATGCGAATGTTGTGCGGCTTGTCCAGGCCGTCCTCCGGAACAGCTTCAGTGGCAGGATTTGATATATACCGGCAACCGGAAGAGATCAAGAAAAATATCGGGTACATGAGCCAGAAATTTTCGCTTTATGAAGACCTCACTGTTCTTGAAAATATCAGGTTTTTCGGAGGTATATATGGTCTGCGTAATATTGAAATCAAGCATAAGGGAGAAAAACTGATTGCCGAGCTGGGGCTGGAAAGTGAAACGAAAAAGCTGGTCGGCTCGCTTCCGCTGGGCTGGAAACAAAAGTTGTCGTTTTCGGTGGCAGTACTCCATGATCCGCAAATAGTTTTTCTGGATGAGCCCACAGGTGGGGTTGATCCGGTTACGCGCCGTCAGTTCTGGGATCTCATCTACGCCGCCGCAGACCGCGGAGTAACCATTTTTGTAACCACACATTATATGGACGAGGCCGAATACTGCAACAGAATTTCTATCATGGTTGATGGTAAAATTGAAGCCCTGGATTCTCCGGTAAATCTGAAAAACAAGTATGGCGTACAATCCATGGATGAGGTGTTTTATCAACTGGCGAGAGGCGCGAAACGCGGCGATCATTAAACGAAGAAACCGATGACAACAAGGAAGGGACTTCTTGTTCAAATGAATGCTTTTATCGTAAAAGAGTTTTATCATGTTTTCCGTGATAAAAAATCTTTGCTGCTTCTTTTCGGTTTGCCAATTGTACAGATCGTGCTGTTCGGTTTTGCGCTAACCAACGAAATTAAAAATTCTAAAATAGCAATTCTCGATTATTCCAGGGATGAAGCGTCTATACAGATCATCGGGCGTATCACTGCCAGCAGGTATTTCGAGTTGGAAAAATCGTTGTCACATCCCCACCAGCTTGAAGCGTCATTCAAGGAAGGCAAGATCAAAATGGCAATGGTTATTCCGGCCAATTTTAATAAAGAGCTGTTGCACCTTCACAAGGCTGCCATACAGATTATTGCGGATGGCTCAGACCCCAATACGGCCAATACCCTGACCAACTACCTGACCAATATTATTCAGGAATACCAGGTGGAAATATCCGGTGGGGCGGTACCTGGCTATCGTATACAGCCGGAAATCAGGATGTTATATAACCCGCAGCTTAAGGGTGCGCCCAATTTTGTTCCTGGGGTAATGTCGCTGGTACTGTTGCTAATCTGCGTAATGATGACGTCCATTTCAATCGTAAGAGAGAAGGAGCTGGGAACCATGGAAATACTATTGGTTTCCCCCTTTCAGCCGATATTGGTTATCTTATCCAAAGCGGTACCCTATTTGCTGCTGTCGCTGATCAACCTGATCGTCATTCTGCTGTTGAGTGTATTTGCGCTGGAATTGCCCATCAATGGCAGTGTGCTCTTATTATTTGCAGTGAGCACCCTGTACATTGTTACCTCGCTTTCACTGGGGTTGCTCATATCCACTGTAACTGCTTCGCAGCAAGCAGCTATGCTGATTTCACTTATGGGGATGATGTTGCCTACTATGCTTTTTACAGGCTTTATGTTCCCGATTGAAAATATGCCCTGGCCGCTTCAGATGATATCCAGGATCGTTCCGTCCAGGTACTATTACGTGATCGTAAAAGCGATTATGATCAAAGGCTTAGGGTTGGCTTACATCTGGAAAGAGACTTTGATCCTATTCGGAATGACGGTTTTCCTGCTGTCTGTCAGTCTGAGAAAGTTCAGGATCAGGCTCGAATAGAAGAGAATAATCAGTACACCGGAGTTCCGCAAAAGGCCATTAATGACTTAAAATGAGAACCATATTATTTTTATTAGAAAAGGAATTCAGGCAGGTGTTTCGCAACAAGGCCATGTTACCCATGCTTTTTGCAATGCCTTTGATACAGCTTTTGCTCTTGCCCCTGGCAGCAGACTATGAAGTGAAAAATATCAATATTGCCGTAGCAGACCACGATCATTCCACCTATTCACAGAAACTGGTATCCAAGGTCATTGCTTCGGGTTATTTCAGGCTGGTGGGTTTCACCGGATCTTTTCAGGAGGCAGCGCAGCTGGTGGAGACGGATGCCGCTGATATTATTCTGGAAATTCCGGCCGGCTTTGAGCGCAACCTGGTACGGGAAAATGCCCAGAAGCTTTTTATTGCCGTGAATGCCATCAATGGTACCAAGGCAAATGTGGGCGGGGCATATCTGACCAGGATCATAGCCGATTTTAATAGTGATGTAAATGTTGAATGGCTTAATCCACAGCGGTTTAATCCTCAGCCGGTGATAGAGGTCACATCTTCCAACTGGTTCAATCCTCACATGAACTACAATTTCTTTATGGTGCCGGGTATCCTCGCGATCCTGGTTACGATGATTGGCGGCTATATGGCGGCTCTCAATATTGTCAAGGAAAAGGAAATTGGTACCATTGAACAAATCAACGTTACGCCCATCAGGAAACACCATTTTATATTGGGGAAACTCATTCCATTCTGGGTAATGGGGATGTTTATCTTTTCCTTCGGTCTGTTTGTAATTGCAAGGATGGTTTATCATATCATTCCGGAGGGCAGCATACTGTTACTTTATACTTTTCTGGCCTTGTATCTTTTTGCCATTCTGGGGTTCGGATTATTGGTTTCTACCTACTGTGATACCCAGCAGCAGGCTATGTCGGTAGCATTTTTCTTTGTCATGATTTTCTTGCTGATGAGCGGCTTGTTTACTTCCATTGACAGCATGCCTGCATGGGCCAAGGTAATTGCTTATCTAAATCCGGTAACGTATTTTATCGATGTCATGCGGAGTGTGGTACTAAAAGGGAGCGGTTTCGCCGAGCTCAAATTTCATTTTCTCAAAATCATAGCTTTTGCAATAGTCCTTAATTCCTGGGCCGTTCTCAATTACCGGAAATCTTCCTGAGCGGAAGGAATTAATCCTTGGTTAATTATCACAAATCCGGTAAGCCATACTGATATTCAGGTTATTTTCAGGGTGGTGGATGTAACAACTGATTTGTTTGTTATTTTGCAACCTTGTAAAAATGGCGTCAACTGGATTATACATGGAAAGATTTACCGGCCTCCTCGGAATTGGTCTTATTTTAGGAATAGCATTTGCGATGTCGACCAATCGCAAAGCGATTAACTACCGTACTGTGGGTGTGGGGCTGGGGCTTCAGTTCGGTCTGGCTGTTTTTATCCTTCGGACCGATATCGGGCAGGCTTTCTTTCAATGGCTTGGGGCAAAGGTGCAGAAACTCCTTTCATTTTCTGACAAAGGCGCAGATTTTGTGTTCGGTACCCTGGTGCGTCCTGAGCTGATGCAGAAAGCTTTTGGCCCGGGAAACGACTTCGTGTTTTTCTTTAAGGTTATTCCAACCATCATTTTTGTAGCGGTACTGGTGAATATGTTATATCACCTGGGGATTATGCAGCGGGTTGTTTCTACCATTGCCAGAGGCGTATACTGGCTCATGGGAGTAAGTGGGGCAGAGGCGGTATCCAATGTTGCCAGTACTTTTGTTGGCCAGGTGGAGGCTCAGATCATGATCAAGCCCTATTTGAAAAATATGACGAATTCGGAGCTAATGGCTTCCATGACAGGTAGTTTTGCCTGTATTGCTGGAGGGGTAATGGCGGTGTATATCTCTTTGGGCGTACCCGCGCCGTATCTGATTGCAGCCAGCCTGATGGCGGCCCCCGGTGCGCTGGTTATTTCCAAAATCATGTTTCCTGAAACCGAGCAGTCAAATACAAAAGGTGCCGTGAAACTTGAAATCCAGAAAACGCATGCCAATTTGCTGGATGCCATTGCAGCCGGGGCAGGGGAGGGACTTAAGGTAGGGTTTAATGTGGTAGCCATGCTGATCGGATTTATTGCACTGGTGGCCTTGCTGGATTATTTGCTGGGGCTGATTGGCGGCGTTTTTTCTTTTCCCGGACTGAGCTTTAATTATATCTTGGGTAAGGTATTTTCAATTTTTGCCTGGGCAATGGGTGTTCCTTCCAAAGATATTCAGACGGCAGGCTCTTTAATGGGTACCAAAATGGTGATCAACGAGTTTGTGGCTTATCTTGACCTTGTTAAGCTCAAGGATACCCTTGATCAAAAAACGCTTGTTATCACCAGTTTTGCCCTATGCGGCTTTGCAAATTTCAGTTCCATAGCCATCCAGGTGGGTGGGATAGGAGAGTTGGCTCCTACCCGCAGGGCTGACCTTGCGCGGCTGGGCTTTAAAGCGCTTATTGCAGGTACGCTGGCTTCCTATATGTCGGCAACACTGGCAGGGCTGCTTTTGTGAAATGTGCCGTTCCTGGGGAGCAAATGGCTGTGCGTTGGCAAATCAGGATACTTCAACCAGTTTCAGGCGGATGGCTTCCAATACCATCCCGACCCTGCTTTTAACTTCCATTTTCTGAAAAACAGATTCTCTGTAACCATCAACTGTCCTGGGACTTACACACATTTTGTCAGCAATCTCCATATAGGTAAGGTCACTGCACGATAGCTGAATGAAGTTCTTTTCCCGCTCGTTCAATCCTAGCAAGTCAAGCGGATTCTGAAGATTTTCCGGATTGAGGCTCTTGATCAGCTGGCTCGTAATGTATTCAGTATAATAAAAACCCTTTTGAGCAATAGAGTCCAGGGCCAGCTTCAGTTCGTGCGGTTTACAACCCTTTAAAAGATACCCGCCCGCCCCGTTCCGGAGCATTTTCACAATCGACTCCTCTTTGTCGTTCATAGAAAGTGCCAGGATTTTAATACCCGGATAATTGTTTTTGAGCCATTGAGCCACTTCGTATCCATCCATATCAGGCATGTTGATATCCAGTAAAATGATATCCGGAATCATGTTCACCCGCAGGCGCTGAATGAGTTCCCGGCCACCAGATACTTCGTAGATAACGTCATAGTTTTCAAATTTCTGGACCAGGCCTGAGAGGGCTTTTGCCATGAGTTCATGGTCATCGACAATCGCAATGGTAGTTTTCATAACTTTTGGGAGGATATAAAAAATTCATACGGGAGATACCTCAATTTCGATTCTGGTGCCTTTGCCAGGCTCCGTATCCAGGATAAGCCTTCCGCCTATGAGCCCGGCTCTGCGGCGCATATTCCGGAGGCCCGCCCCTGAGTACTTTAATTGTTCATTTTCAGTGGTTTGAACATCAAAGCCTCTGCCGTTATCTTTCAGGCAAATTATGAATTTTTCTGATCCATAGGTAAGTTGAGACTGGATTTTTGTGGCTCTGGCATGTTTCATGATATTATTCAGAACCTCCTGGACTATACGGAACAGAACGATCTCCTTGTCGTAACCCAGGGAATATCGCTCACCGGTAACGAGTAGTTCGGTTTGGTACTTGTTGGTTTTTCGGATTCGGAGCAGTTCGTGGGATAAGCTTTCTTCCAGTCCAAAATCTTTGACAAAATCACCATCGAAGCTTTTGGTGAGTAATCTCACATCCTGGATCGTCTGGCCTATTATTTCATTGGTTTGTTTTATATATGACTGATTTTCAGTTGTCTGTTCTGTTTCTTCCAGTATATTCAGATTGATTTTTGCCACCGATAAAAGCTGTCCGATGTTATCATGCAGCTCCTCGCTGATCTGCTGAAGTGTAGCATTCTGTACCTCGATCTGGGTTTGAAGGATTTCCTGTGCGTATGTGATTTTCAAATGCTCTATTTCCAGAATATTATTCTTCTGTTCGATTTTATATCTGACAATAGCAATAATAACAACAACTGCTAACAGAAGCATTGCGAAAGCACTGGCTATTACGGTTATGAATATTTCTTCATTTGATGCGAGCATACAAAGGCTATAATGAACATCATGTATAATAAATTATTTATGTTTTTATTAATCACTCCACGGAGAGATTCGAAGACTTCATACCGGTTCTGGCGTAGTACATTAAAAAGCCCATTCATGACAAATGTACCCGAATGGTAAATGATTACGGCCAGGCAAATCCAGAAAATCGGCAGCCTGTAAATTGGAAGAAATAAATGGGGCTTCACTGAGAACAAGGCCACGATTGCCCAAAAGCACAATAATATACCTTCTATGTTTAAATTAAGTCCGGGAAAATTGGTCCAGCCAATATGAAATTGGGATAAAACCAGACTGAAAATAGTGAAACAAGGGATAGAATATTTGGCAATTTTTTTAATCTTTTCCTGATCAAGGGTTTTATAGAAGTAAAATGTTAAAAGGCCGTATTCCAGAGGGATATAAAAATGATACAAGGTGTATACGGGTATTTTCCATTGATAGATGCTGATAACGGTAACGAAAATCTCGACAGCCAGAGCGGAAAAGAAAACATAACGGAACACTTTTAAAGAAGTATCCGACAAATAGAAGAAAAATGCCATGGCACAGCAGCTAACCAATAGAAGTAAGTAAAACGTGTGTTGGAATGTCAGTTGCTGTGCCATAAAAGAAGGAAATTCCTACTGTACTTTTGAAAGTAATTCCCGTTTAATATCTCCCCTTACGATCAGCGAATGTTCTTGATGGAAGCAAAGGTGCGTGGCGGATTCGTTTCTGATCTCATGGTATCGTCAACAATCACAGCTCCGGGAGTCATGAGAGAAAGATTTTTCACATTCGTATTAGACAGATTATTCTCAAGGGCCACCCCTAGTTCGTTTCCATACTCATTGATCCCAACCGCAATGAGGGTACACTTTTGGTCATCAATAATAAAGGGCTGATTGGTATCACCGGTGGCTTGTACACTACTGGCATAATAAACTCTGATACCCTGGCAGTCTTTTTGCGACAGAATCATCATCAGCATTTCCTTGCCAATTTCAATGGCTACAATGCTATCATCAATGTTACCGTCTACTGCCTTTTGCGCCAGGCTGTCCCAGTGTCGTCTGATAATCTCTTTGGTAGCTGATTCTGTAAAAAATTCGCCAAAACCCGCCACCGTGGTGTCGTCTGCAAGTTTGTAATTAATTTCGACAGGTTGTAACATACCGTCTACGGAGGATATTCCGGGAGCTTTAATAAACTTATCCATTGCAAAAATATTTAGGGTTAAAGATTTACGAATGTAGAACTTACCCTAGTAGAAGGTAACGGGAATTATACCGGATTACACGGTGAAAAATACGGGAAAGATGTGCTCCTAAGCGTTTTGAGTATTTTGCTACAAACCTGTAATGCTATTGAATGAATGGTTGTATCAGAAGAGTCAACAAAGCTGCTTCAACGATAATTTGGTATTAGTGAGCTTTACATTAAGTGTAAAGAAGAGGAGTGAGGAAAGGGTTTGTATCCAGAGAGAAGGCCGGTTTTTGGCCTCCTCTCAATTTTCTTAAAGGTATTAAAGAATAACTACTCCACCACCAGCTTACGGGTTTCGGAACCTTTACCCGCATCGAACCTGATTAAGTACATGCCTTGCGACAACGGATCAAGAACAAACGGGCCGTTGTTCCGGTTGACCTGTACGCTGAGCTGCCTGCCTTGTAAATCCAGTACCTGCACCTGATGGACGTTACTGGAGAACTTCACCGGTACGTAGGTACCCGCCTTCACCGGATTGGGGTATACATAAGTCAAAACCGTGTTGTTTTCAGGCAATACACGCTCTGCACGGCTCAAGGCATAACTTCCATCCATATCCACCGAACGTAATCGGTAGTAGGCCACCGTAGCCAGGTCAGAGAACTGTGTGTCAGTAAACGAATACCGGTAACCGGCGTCCTGGCTGCCGAGTGCTTGTACGCTTCCAATACCGCTATATGATTTTCCATCCGTACTTCTCTCTATCTCAAAATGAGAGGCGTTGGTCTCGGCCGCCGTTGTCCACTGCAAAAAGGCATTTTTCTCGACGCGTTGTGCGGTAAAACTGATCAGGCTTACCGGAAGCGCTGTTTCGTCTATATTGCTATGGGCAAAAAAACCTGAAAAGCCAGTGACAGAAAAAGTTACCTCCCAGCGTTTTTCCACGCTATTCCAAAAAATATCCTGGTCATTGGGGTTAATCAGCACCGTTTTGGGTCCGCTGCCTGTCCAGCCTGTATAACTTTCTGGCGTACCGGTGGTACTGGTGCCATGTTTTTGGGTAATCCGCAGATTTCCAATTCCGGTCAGGTCAAGAGGGTTGACCGGCAGAGCGGGAGCCGTGCCCCGGTTGGTATTGAAATCATCAAAATCGGCCTGGGTATAAAAAAGCGTGAGTTTACCGGTGGCTGTACTGGCATTTGTCTCAGGGCTGACGTCGTAATAGCGACGCACGTAAGGCTGATTGATTACTGGTGCCGACGATTCCACGCGTACTTTGGCCGTGACCGTACCACTGACCGCCGTACCGACACCAGCAGGGGCCAGTTTGCCAATACCGCTGCAATCACTCAAAAAGGTAACCGGATCATTGGCAACCGTTTGGGTGGCCTCCGTATCATCGGCTGCCAGAACCGTACCATTATGAATAACAAAGTATTTCCCACGTTGGTAACCAACAAACAAATTATCCAAAATACTGTTGAACACAACGGTTTGTGAACTCGAGGCAGTAGTACCGATGATACTGTTACAGGAGTTGATTGTGCCGCTAACGCCCACCTTGCCATTTCCGTAAGTTGTAGCTCCCGGGTTAATCACTGAGCCGTTGTCCCAGTTATTGCTTTTAACAATATAATTCCCATTATCCAGCACAATGACATTATCACCCACCTGATCGTTGGCCTTTGAACCTATCAGCGAATTGGAGGCACTGACTTCACCAATTATGCCGATTGTCCCATCACCAAAGGTCGCGGCTCCAACTTTGATAGTAGATCCGGTGCCCCAGTTTAGGCTTTGTACAGATATACTGCACCTACCCCTGTGGCCACTCCGTTACCCCAGTTGGAATCTACCAGTACGTAATTTCCGTTGACAAGTATAGTCGTTTCGCTGCCAAACAAGTTGCTGCCGGAGGGGCCATTTACAGTAGTCACTTGGGCTTGGGCAAGTCTATGGCAAAGCAATATGAACAAGAGAATGTAAATTTGTTTCATATGGTATCGAATGATTTTGATGGGGAAATAAAAAAGTAAGTTACACGAAAAACAGGCATGATGACGAAATAAAAGCAAATTTCAAACAGGACTTACTGAACACTCATAAGCGGTCTGCCGCGGGGTAGATTACCGCTTATTTTGCGGGAAGGCCGATCAGGCTAAGAAATTCATCTGCACGTTCGCCGGAAAATTATCAAACCTACGGAGGCAGCGATAGCGGTAAGCCAAAGGGTATTTAATATTCTATTATAGAATCTTCTCTATCCGTTTCTTTTTGCTGGCAACACTGCGACTAATCCCTTTTGAAAGGTATAAATAGAGAAACTGTGCTGTTGCCTTGTGTGTCTGGGACAAAACAGGTAAAGAAGGTATTGCCAAAGTTTGATTCCTACCCGCTCCACGTTTATGAAAAGAAGATTACTCTCAAATATCTTATTTGCTCTGATTGCTATTTCGTCCTATGGCCAGAACGATTTTATTCCGGTTCCTTCCAGCCCATTTGTGATGGGAGCTCCTGCTACGGAGGCAAATTATACTTCATTTACTGTCAGACACAGGCCTGTGAGTGAGAAATGGAAACAGCGGAATAAAAAATATCTGTCCCACCCCGACGCCGGATACATCGCAAAGGAACAGCCACCCGGAAATGTTATAGAATTGATTGAAAAGCGTACCGAAACAACCCGGTTTTATGTGGATGCGGATAATCCCTCCAAAGTATTTTCGCAGGGCGCGTATGGCTCTTTACATTATAAACAAAACGGACAATGGCTGCTGATCGATAGCCGGCTGGAACGCAAGAGCGCACAGATTCTGGAGGCGTCACATCAGGTGGAGCCGGTGGGTTTTGATATCGGTGGACGAAAATCTTACATGAAAACGGTAAACGGGACCATCAACTTCAACGATTGGAAACTTTACGGGAAAAATAAGGGTGAAATAAAACTGATAGCTTCTGCCAGCTGGGATGATTTTACGGCCGGGGACGACGGTATTTTTGTGAAGAACATATTTCCTGGGGTGGATGCTGAAATGCAGGTTTTAAGAGGCAGGATAAAAACAAACCTGATTGTGCGAACCTGGAATTTTTCTGGTTACGAGAATTACCTTTTTTCGGATGGTTTTCAGGCGGAGCAGCGTGGGGTTTTCTCTTTTGTGGAAGAGGCCAGCAAAGAAAATAGGATAGGAGAGGTTGATTTTAAAAGCAACGGAAAATTAATGGCCCGGATAGGAAGGGCTGTGATGTATGCGGAGGCTGACGCAGGAAATGTTGCTTATTTGCCGTATGAGTTTGAAAACGGCGGGCTGGGTATCTTGGTAGATCCAAATACTGTTAGAGCGCTTTTGAAAGCGGGAAAGGTACTGATTGATCCCTTAGTGACGGGCCCGGAAGGTGTTTTTTCGCCAGGAAGTATTATGAATTCCTCCAACAATGCCAATTGCAGTTATGATTTTAATATGGGATGCAGTTATGACTGGACGGTTCCAGTACCGCCTTTCATTACCGTAACCAATGCCATATTCGATGTGTATATGCTCACGAGCGCTCCTTGTACCAGGGATAAAATGCGTTACAGGTATGGATTTGGGGATGAGTTATGTGGCACAGGCGTGCTGTGGCAGACCAACGGACTCCCTCCTACTGAAGGTGGTACGGGTGGTATAGGAGGCGTTCCCACAGATTTATACAACAGTTGCATCAAGGCGGGTTGTGTAGAGAAAAACGTAAAGGTTAGGATATCCATTCTAAGAGGCTGCATGGGTCCTGCTGGTTGCGAGCCTTCCTGCGTCCAGGGGATTGGCCCTTTTATTACCACCATAGAAGGCCGCACGGTTGAGATTGTTTCCGTTACGGCTACACCTCCAAACACGGTATGTCCGGGTGATGTTGTTAATCTGAAAGCTACTGCCAACTTCGGTATTCCGCCTTATAGTTTTCAATGGGCGCCTGGTAATCTGCCGGGTGACAATGTCAGTATCAATCCGATGGCTTCCGGAGCTTATGCAGTAACTGTAACAGACGCTTGCAACCAGACGGCCTCAGGGAATACTTCTGTTATGGTTCCTCCGCCGCCTCCGGCGCCAACCGTAACGGTTACGGCATCTTCCCTCAATATCTGTGAAGGACAGCCCGTAACATTCAAGGCTGTGGCTGCGAATGTATCCAGCAAAAGTTTTCAGTGGAAACGGAATGGTGTTCTGGTTCAGGGGGGAAATACGGATACCTTCACTTCTTCTGCCATCGCCAACCAGGATGTAATCACAGTGGTTTTATCAACCACAGATCCTTGCGTGAACCCTAGTACCGTTACGAGCAACGAGTTGAAAGTAAACGTGAGCCCGGCTGTTCAGCCTGCGGTCAGTATTGTCTCAAATGCAGTTTCCAATGCGGTTTGCAAAGGGAAGGCGGTCCTTTTTACAGCCGCAGCCGTCAATGGTGGAACAGCACCTGTTTATCAATGGAAAAAAAATGGAATGAATGTCGGGGGCAACAATCCGCAATATACCGACGCAAACCTTGCTGATCAGGACGTGATTTCCTGTGTACTTACGAGTAACGTCCCCTGTCCTCGTTCCAACAATGTGGAGAGCAACAGGATTTTGATAAAGGTAAATGAGCCTCTGTTTACTACTGTAAATGAATACGTTTGTCAGGCTAATATGCCGTTCCGCTGGAACGGACAGACGATTTCTGCCGGCGGGCAGGCTGTGGCAACATACGTTACCCTATCCACGGTTACCGGCTGCGACAGCACCGTTGCGCTGAACCTGACGGTTTCTCCCCCGGTTGTTCGAACGCAGATGGATACTGCTGCGTGTGGGAGTTTATTATTTCAAGGAAGAAATTATCTGAGCAGTACCCTGCTGGCGGATACGCTTCAGGGCCGAATGGGTTGCGACAGCGTCATCCGTGCTGTTAATATTATAGTATATCCTTTGGTGCCTTATGCACAGGTAGTGAACCTTACTGGCTGCGATTCTCTCTTATTTGAGGGAATACTATACTATGATAATACGCAACTGACCGGAACGCTGAAGAATCGCTTTGGCTGCGACAGTGTTAACCGGACCGTCAACATAACCATTGAGAATTTTAGGTTGGAGCTTAAAGCGGAGGCTGACGGAGAATTATTATATCAGGGTGAGGAGGTAAGCCTGCAAACTTCATCTGCTGTCAATCCTTATAAGGTGACCAGTTGGGAGCCAGGGGTGTTATTCCCGAATCAGAGTGCTTTGACGCAACGCATCAGAACCATACTTGCAGATAGTGTAGTGACCGTTTATGCCGAAAGTGAGCACGGATGCAGGGATTCGGCGAGTATTGTTTTGAAAATCATACCCAGGCCACTCGGTAATTTATTGCCCAATGTATTTACTCCCAACGGCGATAATCATAACGATGTCTGGATTCCTACCCGTGGAACGGCATTCCCGGTTGGAGAACTTTTTGTATACAACCGTTGGGGCGAGTGCGTCTACCATACCGATGATTATACCCAACCTTGGGACGGTAAAAGCAAAGGGAAGAAAGTCCCGAGCGGCGTGTATGCCTATAAGCTCATTATCTCGAAACGATTTAAATTTCACGGTTCTGTTACCATTCTGTATTAGCGAGGTCAGAGATCTGTCCATGAGCTGGTTGATTGTGTCAAATAATTGGCTGAGGCATCTATTGGCATGATTATGTTTGTAACATCATTTTTGAAGAAACCCGTGATGCCTATGAAATCCATCAAATTTGTATTTTCTCTTCTATCTGAAAGTTTTTCGGAATTTATAAATGATAACGGCATGAAGCTCAGTGCGGCGTTGTCGTACTATACCATTTTTTCGCTGGCTCCCATGCTCCTGGTCATTATTTCGGTACTTAGCGTTTTCATGGAAAAGAGTACTATTCAGGGGGAATTGTTTGGGCAGATACAGGGGCTTGTCGGCGAAAGTGCTGCGGCACAGTTACAGGAAATTATCAGGAATGCGCAGGTTTCCAATAAGTCGGGTGTGGCGGCGGCCATTGGTATCGGAACACTGCTTATTGGTGCTACGGGGGTATTTGCCGAAATGCAAGATTCTATTAACTATATCTGGTCTATTAAGGCAAAACCAAAAAAAGGATGGCTTCAGTATCTTAAGAACAGGCTGTTGTCGTTTTCCCTGATCCTGACCCTGGGTTTTCTGCTCATCGTTTCCTTGGGAGCCAATGCCATTGTAGACGTTCTCAGTTCACGGCTCGAACAGTTTTTTTCTGAGGCTTCCGTGGTGCTGTTTTATGTGATTAACCTGGCGCTGGTACTTGCCGTAATCACGTCCTTGTTTACGGTTATCTTTAAGGTTTTGCCTGACGGGGATCTGCGCTGGAAAGAGTGTCTGGTAGGGGCGGGATTTACAGCGGTATTGTTTCTGATCGGAAAGTTTGCAATCAGTTACTATCTGGGACAGTCGGATCTTGGGGCAACTTATGGCGCTTCGGCATCCATTGTTATTCTGCTGACCTGGATTTACTATTCTTCCATTATTCTTTATTTTGGAGCAGAATTTACGAAGGTATACGCTAAACTGGATGGTATTGCCATTGCTCCCAGCAGACACGCGGTACTGATTATAAGGAAAGAAATAAACGAAGAAACCGGTGCTCCTGAATAAAGTTTGTGAGCGTTTAAACGAAAGAGGGCCAGATTTTGTCCGGCCCTCTTTCGTTTTCTTGGGTTATGTGTTACTTGGTAGTAGGAGTTACCACACGTGTTGTTTGTGTTTCAATGGAGAAAGGTTTTTCGATTCTTTCTTTGCCATTGTTAATAACGAATACGTACCCCCCGTCTTTCAGTGTTGAGAAGTCAAATATTTTAGTGTAGTTGGCAGACTTCGGCAGATTTGCGCTGTACAATACTTCTCCGTTTTCATCTTTAATCTGTACCGAAGATTTGTCCTTCACGTCTTCCAGGGACAGTTTGAATTTCAGTTCTCCAATGGCAGCAATTTCAACATTTGCAGCTCCCGCTTTGTCGGAAGAAGCAGCAGACAAATTTGCAATTGATACTCCCATCAAAATTGCAATACTAAAAAGGATTTTTTTCATGAGTGTAATTTCTGTTTTGAAATATAAGTTTTTGTATTTTTTTAATTCTGCTTTATTTAAACAGGAAATGTCTCGGTAGAAGATGGACTTTCTGTTTTGTTATCTCAAATCTCGTAAATTATTGATTATGTGTCAATAGCAGAAGTTTTCAATTCTAAAAGTTCCTTTTATATCGCTGTGTAATATTTAAATAATCATATCATTATTAATAAAATACAATAACTGAGTGAAAATTTACTGTCTATATAGTAGGTGTGATTTTAGATGTATATTGTATTATTCTTATATAATCCAAAATGAAATTTTGTTGAATGAAAATGTATTTTAATGATACGATCCGGATGTAAACAAAAACATCCCACCGGGCTGGCCGAAGGGATGTTTAACTGGAAGTGTTATCCTAATACTATCTGATCTCCATTTCAAAGGGTATCCTTGCCTGAATACCGCCCATGTTCATTACCTTTTTGTACATTTTCACATAAGGGGCCAGCTCTCCCAGATTTTTCGCTATCGCTTCGTCTTCATTGCTGCCCATGAGCTTGTTAAGTATTTCATCAATAGGTTTCTTCTTTTCCGGATAATATCTTACCCGGTAGTCACCTTCTTTTAAGCCAGCAGCCTTCGCCGCGATGCGGATCGCATCATCAACGCCGCCCAGTACATCCACAAGGCCATTTTCCTTCGCTTCAATACCCGACCATACCCGTCCCTGCGCCAGGCTTCTCAACTTCTCAACAGGCATTTTGCGCCCGGCGGCAGCTTTTTTGGTAAAGGTGTCATAGCCTTCATTGACACTTTTCTGGATCATGTCTTTTTCAAACTGGCTCATTTCACGGGTAGCTGTGGGCCAGTCTGCGTGCGGACTTGTGCCCACACCATCAAACGTAACACCCAGTTTGTTGTTCATAAAATCCTTTATATTGAATATTAACCCGAAAATTCCGATGGAGCCGGTAATGGTATTAGGTTGAGCAACAATGGTATCACAACCCATTGCCATGTAGTAACCTCCCGATGCTGCCACGTCAGACATAGAGGCGATCACCGGTTTTTTCTTTGCCGTAAGCTGTATTTCACGCCACATCACATCAGAAGCCAGTGCGCTTCCGCCCGGGGAGTTAATGCGTATCACCACGGCTTTGATCTTATCGTTGTCCCGCACTTTTTTCAATTCTTTGATAAACTTGTCGGAGCCAATGGACTCATTGTTGCCATCTCCCGAGGTAATTTCCCCTTCTGCCACCAGTACCCCGATCCGCTTGTTGAAATCCCCGTCAGTATCCACATTGCCTTTCAGGTATTTTTCCACCCCAATGAAGCTGATGTTTTTCTTTTCGTCTACCTTAATATCTTTTTTAAGTGCAGTTTCAAACTCATCCCAATAGCCGAGATTGGTGACAAGTTTGTATTTAAGCGCTGCTGCGGGGTTATTAATGGCAAGAGAATCAGCGAGACTCTTTAACTGGTCAGCCGGGATTTTACGGGAGGTAGCTATATTCTTAAGAAAATTGTTGTTGATGGCACCGATGAGTTCTGAGGTCTGTTGTTTGCTTGCTTCACTCATATCCTGGCGCGAAAACATTTCAATGGCGCTCTTGAACTCACCCACCCGGAATACGAGCGGCTTCACTTCCAGTTTGTCAAAAGTTCCTTTTAAAAAGCTGTATTCGGCCGAAAGCCCGTTCCACTCAAGGCCACCTGCCGGGTTGAGGTAAATTTTATCGGCAACGGATGCGAGGTAATATCCTTTTTCGGAATAAGATTCTCCGTAGGTTACAACAAACTTGCCCGATTTTTTGAAGGTGAGGAGCTGGTTCCTGATTTCCTCAAGTGTTGCCCAGCCCGCTTGTGGTCCTTCGGTTTTAAGAAAGATACCCTTGATATTGTTATCTTTTTGAGCCGTTTTAAGTGCCTGGAGGATATCTTTAAGGCCAGCCACATTTTCGCCGCCAGCAAAGGGGCCCCCTATTTCTGCAAAAGGGTTATCAACGCCTACTTCCATAATAGGCTGATTGAGATCCAGTTTTAAAACGGATTTTTCTTCAACCACCACTTTTTCGTCGGTAGAAAATGCGCTTCCTATTCCGATCAGTATAAAAAAGGAGAGGAAGATAAAAACTATGATACCGACGAAAGTCGCCAGTACGTATTTAAGGAACTGTAGCATGGATAGAATATGGTGTTGTAATGTTTAATTTCACCGTTGAACAATCAACAAAATTAAGTATTTATTGTCCCAACTGAATGGATAATTATTGTTCAAAGGTTCTTTTTCTGCATTAAGCGGTAAAATATCATTCCGGGAAAGGATATCCCGAAAAATCAGCTATTGAGTAAATCCGAATATCCGTAACTTTGCCTTAAATTGACAGCAGTCTGAAGTTTTTAGTTTTACGGTTTTGTCATTTTGCCCCGTACCACTTGTAAACCAACCCGATGAAAAAAACTCTCCTTTTAGTACGGCACGCCACTGCGGAAGAAATCAGCTATGGCGTGAAAGATTTTGACAGACAATTGGTAGGGAAGGGTATGACGGAGTCTGCTGTAATGGGTAAATGGTTGTCTGATAACAGGATACGTCCGGATAGGTACGTGTCGAGCCCTGCGGCGAGAGCGTTTAAAACAGCGGAAATCGTGGGAGACCAGCTCAAATTTGAAGTAGATGCTATCGTAATGGATCAGGAACTTTACGGAAACGGACCAAAGGGATATCTTCACGCCGTGAATACGACGCCGGACGATACACATTGCCTCATTCTTTTTGGGCACAACCCCGATATTACTTATTTTGCGGAATATCTATCCAGGGCCAATATAGGTTCAATGGAAAAAGCATCTGTTGTTCTGATTGAATTTGAAAACCTGAGCTGGGCCGAGATTTCTGGTAAAACCGGTAGTTTTATTTCGTACACCACTCCCAGGCAGGTAAGAGAAGAAGAGTAGGCATGGACAAACAAACCCGTAACCGCAGGATATTCATAGCCATATTCATTTTGTTTGTGGCATTGTTTGCCTTCATATCCTACGACATGTCGAGCAGGACAACAGCTCCCTGGAACAAGCCCAAGCAGCTCAACCGCGCATTACCAGGCGCCACGCCCGACAGTGACTCGCTACTGCTGGATTCCCTGCTGGAAGAAGTGAAGTAATCACCACACCCGCAAGCCTACTGCCTACCGCCTACTTCAACCCTACTCCTCGGGTGGAATTCGGTAATCACCTGGCGCAGGTAGTCACGGTCCAGATGGGTGTAAATTTCGGTAGTGGTAATGGACTCGTGGCCAAGCATTTCCTGTACGGCACGCAGGCTTGCACCTCCTTCGATCAGGTGCGTAGCAAAAGAATGCCGGAAAGTATGCGGACTTACGTTTTTGTGAATACCTGCTTTTTCGGAAATGTCCTTGATAATCAGGAAAATCATTACCCTGGATAACTGGGAGCCTCTTTTGTTGAGAAAGACGTAGTCCTCGTTGTCTGTTTTGATATCCAGTTCTTTGCGGATATGTTCTATGTATATTTTAGTATACTTGATTGCTTCGGAGCCGATGGGCACCAATCTGGTTTTTTCGCCTTTTCCCACAATTTTTATAAATCCGGAGTCGAAATAACAATTCGTCAGCAACAGGCCTGTAAGTTCAGAAACCCTCAGCCCGGAGCTGTACAGTACCTCAATAATCGCGCGGTTCCGGGTTCCTTCGGGTGTGCTGTGGTCTATGGCTTCCAGCATCTGTTCAATTTCATGATAGGCCAGTACATCCGGCAGTTTTCGGGGAAGCCTTGGGGCTTCCACAAGCTCTGTAGGGTCCTGGGATATCTCATTTTCCAGCGCCAGGTATTTGTAAAATCCCTTGATTCCCGAAAGTATCCGGGCCTGTGAATGAGGCGTGAGGCCCAGCTCGGAAATGTACTTAAGAAAAGCAGTGATATGTTTTTCCAGAATTTGTGTGGGTGGCAGATTCAGGGCAGACAGCTCGGTATACTCAGCCAGTTTTTCGACATCACGTACATAGGCCTCTACCGAATTGTCGGAGAAAGAGCGTTCCAGACGCAGGTAATTTTTGAAATGATTAATGTAGCTTTGCCACATATTTTTGTGTATCCGAATGACCGTCCTGTTTGAGATATCTGCTGGCCGGTTTTTAAATTTTGTCTAAAATACAGCCTTCTGTTCTAATATTTTTAAGATGAAAAAAATACTTATTCTTAACGGCCCCAATCTGAACCTGCTTGGAAAGCGTGAACCGACCGTTTATGGCAGCCAGTCTTTTGAAGATTATTTTGAAATTCTGAAAAGCACTTTCCCTGAGTATGAGCTGCACTACTTTCAGTCCAATCATGAAGGCGCGCTGATTGATAAGATCCATGAAACGGGATTTTCTTTTGACGGAATTGTGATCAATGCCGGTGGGCTGACACACACTTCCGTTGCCCTGGCCGATGCTCTGTCTTCCGTTACAACACCTGCGGTGGAGGTACATATTTCCAATATTCATGCACGGGAGGCTTTCCGGCACCATAGCTATCTGACCAGCCGTTGCAAAGGAATGATCTGTGGCTTGGGCCTCAAAGGGTATGAATTTGCAGTAAGATATTTTTAAAAGATAATGGATGGAAATACCAGGAGGTATCGCACAGTAACGGCGGCATACTTTTGGTATTTCCCTGAAAAACGAACGTTACCTGAAAATGATATTGCTGAATAGTACTTTGCCATTATACAGCATCCCACGGAACAAAGGGTTGTCCATCAGATAGACAACCTCTCCGAGGCCCATGGGCTGAACGCCAATCATGAGTGTATTTTTAAGTTTAGGCGCCATTTTTATGCCTACGAAACCTGCCTTGTAATTATTGTCGAGCAGGTACCCAACATTCCATCCCTCTTTGAGGTAATCTCTTTCATAAGCTTCTCTAACCAGGGTGAAATACTCCTTGCTGCATCCGAACGAGATAGGGTGGGTATTGTCAAAGGTAATCTGATACATACTGCCTGGGGAAGAGTCCCCGGCTTCTTCACGCTCCTGATTGCCGAATTTCTTCAGTACATCCGTTTCCTTTCTTCGTTCGGCGGATTTTTTTGTTAAACCAAAGCCCGGTTTGTTGAGGAATAAGTCGGTAGCTCTTTCAAGAGCTACTATTTTCCCGCCGTTCCTAACCCATTCCTGCAGGGCGTCGATCATCCTGTCGCCTATGATTTTTGCATAACGACCATCGGGTAGGATCAAAACATCAACTTCATGAAGGGGCAGAGCAGATAATCGCTCTGCATTCACCAGGGTGAGCGGATAACCTATCTGTTGTTCGAAATAATGCCATACTTCTCCCAGAGCGGTCGGGGATATGTCGTCTCCCGCCAGCGCAACAATTTTTGGTTGTTTCAGCGAGACAACATCATTGTTGCCAAAATCAGGCCCGTGTGTTACAAAGCCTGTTGAAACGGGAATGAGCCTGATGTGGTGTTTGTCTGCCAGGCTGGTCACGATTTCATCCAACTTGATCTGTTCGTTTCCCTTTTTGGTGATGATGAGTGTACCTGCTTCAAAGTGCTGTTTGTCCATTTCAAAAGGTACATTGGAGCTTCGCACCAATATTTTCTTTTTCAGCAACGCCGACAGAAAAACGGCATCTTCCACTTCCGACCAGCGTGCGAGATAGGCGTATGGCGGATTGGCCGGTACTTTATTTTTCAGTTCCGAAGGCTGAAAAGATATGGGTGTGATTTTTTCCTTAATGCCATAAGCTTTTAAGCCAAACAAGTATGCCAAACCCCAGCTCGTGATGTCATAGGTTATCGAATCCTCGAGGACGGGTTTAGGTTCAAACAAAATTCTCAGCAGATTGGATTTGGGTTGAAATGCGCTGATCACCAGGTCGTTACTTTCGATTTTGATAGTTTCTTCTGTTGCTGCGGTGAGGTTTGTCCCTTTTGCTGAAAAATCTTTTCCAGCTGTACCGTAGGTAAATCCCTGCCTGCCGAGGTATTCGGCAAAAGCTCTGATGCGTCCGGTATTGCCAGCGGTTTTTACGACATAAGTTTTGTAATTGCCGGTAGGATTGGAAGCTGCATTTTCATGGAACTTAATGAATTCGGAAACCACCTTCTCCTTGCTGGAGTAGATGGCTTCCAGGGTTGCCATACTGGTGGCATAATGATGTGCTATCCGGGTAGCAAGCGTGAGGGTATCGTTTTCATTCTTGCGTTCAATGCCGAGGCCCGCTTTACCACCTCCGCCCTGTTCAAAGGTCATACCGATGGCTCCATTGTAAGTCGGCCAGGTATCTCCATAACTCGGATAGAACAGGTCGTAGTCGTTTCTGGTAAAGTAGGTCCAGTTATTTTCATCAAAATATTTGCGGCAGTATTCCCCTATACGCTCATTGAACTGCCTTTGCCAGGCTGTAATATCCTTGTGTAAGGGTTTGGCTGCCGGGGGGAAATAATAACTGGCGTTGCTGGTCATTTCGTGGAAATCAGCGTGTAAATGGGGCATCCATTGGTTGTATAGTTCAATTCTGGCTTTGGTTTCCAGCTGTGTCTGCCAGGCCCAGTCCCGGTTCAGATCAAAAAGATAATGGTTGTATCTTCCCCCTGGCCATGGTTCATCGTGTTCAAGTGCAAAAGGGGTCAGGTCCGGTGTCGCATTTTGAGAGCGGTTATACCAGCTTATATACCGTTCGTAGCCGTCCGGATTACTGCAGGGGTCTATAATGATAACCGTATTTTTAATAATCTCTTGAGTAAGTTTATTGGAGGGATTAAGCAATTCGTATAAGACCTTCATACTGGTATGCGCCGAAACCGCTTCATTTCCATGGATATTATAACTCAGCCAGACGATCGGAGGGGTGGGTGCGTCCGGGTTGCCAGGCTGCAGTCTTATGCTTTTCAAGTGATTGGTACGGATATTTTCAAGCCTGGCAATGTTTTCGGGGGACGATATGAATGCCGCCATCAGCGGGCGTCCTTCCTGGGTGGTACCATACTGGATAATTTTGACACGGTCAGAATACTGGCCCGCAGTATATTTGAAATATTCAATGATCTGATGGTGGTAGGTAAACCTGGTTCCCATGGCGTAGCCCAGAAATTGGTCGGGTGTGAGTTGCTGAGCAAACACCGTGTGGGTAAAAAGGAGGAAAGCAAGCAGGCGGATAGTTTGGATCATAAAATAGAAATTATTTTACCTGATGAGGTCTGTTCAAATTTATAAATATGCCGGGATTTACTGTTATGTCCGATTTAAATAAAAAAAATTTCAGGTGGAAGTGTCTGTTAGATAGGTAGGTATGAGAAGACGTAAATTTTATTTTAGGTTCCTACTTGCTTTTTAAAATTCAACCCTGCATATTTGCACCACGTTTTCGGAAGAGGGAAACGAAAAGTGAAAGAAAGTGTTGAAAAAACGCACGAAGTAGGAGACCAGTCGGCCCATTCGTCTAGCGGTTAGGACACGACCCTTTCACGGTTGAAACAGGGGTTCGATTCCCCTATGGGTCACAAAACCGTGCACAGGCACTTTCTGAAACTCGTAAAAACCGCCTAAATTTCGATTTATGGCGGTTTTTTTGTTTATTGCTGTCGCCAAAAGTCGCCGGTATCGGGGATCAAATCCAAAACTATCGGCGAATGTTTCAGAAAAGTTTGGAATTTTCGATGAGCAATATCACCTTCCACGTTGAACTCGAAGAGTATGTTGGCACTAAGGGGCTTTACTTTACAGAGTTCACCTATGAATTTCTCATAAACTTCGAAAGGCATCTCAAAAAGAAGGTAATGTGCTGAATACAATTCATGCAAACATGAAGACTATTAAAGCCATCTATAACGAAGCACTACATTCCGGCTATTTTGATCCAGTAAAGGGTTCTCCGTGGAATCTATACAAGCCTAAAAAGGGGAAGTCAAGCCGAGCGAAACTAAAATTTAACCTCTTGCAATATTCTCACTAGTCATAAACGCATGAAAAAGATAAAATTAATACTGTTGAATATTTTACTTATTGCCCTTGTTTGTACTGGTCTTTACGTTTTTGTGAACAGAATTGAAAAGGAGCACCAAGTTAGATTGGAGACTGTCAACAGAAGTTATAATTATTCTAGAGGACTTATCACAGATTTTAAATCGTACAAGGGACATAGCTTGGTAGTCAGATATAAGATCGGTAGCAGATATTTCGAATTTTCGGGCGGATGGGATTCAAACCCCAAAAGGCTTAGTGAAGGAGATTCTATTTCTTTCAGGTATTCTGTCGAAAATCCAAGATATATAATTACCGAACTTGAAAAGGAATATTAATAGAAATCTTCATAATGGAATTAAAAATGAGCATTCTAAATTGATCTTCCCGAAAACATTGTAAAAAATGTTATGTCCAACTAATTTTCAGAGACTGTAAAATGAATATTATTTCGAAAAAATTCATTCTAAAACGGCAGTTTAAGTGATTTTTGAAACGGATGCCGTAAGTTAACTTTGAACCAAGGAGAATCCCATGAACGCACCCGGTAAGGTAGCCACTGGTAGCAATCGGGTTCAGGCTGGTATAACCATTGAATTGTATTGTTCCGAAAACTTGACAACCACTGGTAGTTCCGGTTCTTCGGCCAGCTGTTCGACAGCTTCCGCAATCTGTTAGTTACGTTCATCCATGCCCAAGCCGTGTGCTGCCCGGTCAATCAGCTCGTCGAATTCCTGTTTCAGCAATTCCAGATCCTACTCACCGGCAGGGCTGTTTTCGATGATCATCACCTCTTTCACATGAGCCAATGTTGTGGAGTAAGTTAGGATTAAGCATATATAACTTACACCACAACAAACACCAAAGCCGGAAGACAACTCGACCGGCTTTGGTAAATGTAAGTGAATCGGGGCCGTTATGGTAACGTAGGATCGAATGTTCCGCCCCAGTCCTTGTTCTGTTCGAGGCTCTTGTTTCTGTCGAGAATATCGCGCTGAATAGGGAAGAAATAGTATTTATCAGGGACAACATTCACCTTCACGCCCGAGCGCGGGACTTGGAGCAGGCTGTATTTAAAATTGGTTTCCACCAGCTCGTATTTGCCTGCCTTCTCACGTGCTTCACCGATAGGCATGTCCTGGCCGTTGGCCAGAATGGCGATCGCCTCCACGCCGTGCTTGCTGGTACCATCCAGGCGGTCTAGCATGCGAAGCCTCCGGAGATCGTAGAACCGGTGTCCTTCGAATGCCAGTTCGATGTTGCGTTCCGAAAGGATCACCTCCCGCATAGTAGCAGTATTGGTAGCTGCAATGCCATAGTTTCCGTCCGCACCCGGCTCGATACCGGCACGTTTGCGGATCTGTTTCAGGATATCGAGTGCCTCGTCTATTTTGCCGGTTTCGTTGGCAGTTTCTGCATAGTTGAGCATTACTTCTGCAAAACGCATTACGACAAAATCCACGTCATATTGCTCTACTTCCGACTGTGCCAGTTTCAAAAGGCTGTTTTTAAGAATAAAAAAGCCAGTGTAGCGGTCGAGATTGGTGGAGTTGACACCCGCTTTGGGATTAACCCCGAAATCGTCCAACTCGTGTGCGACGCCCAGCGCCGTATACTGGCGCTTGCCTGCTTTGCCCGAAACCTCATATAGTTTGCCATTCCAGACGATCGATTTGTCGAAACGGGGATCACGGTCTTTCCAGAAGCTTTGCAGCAATGCCTCTTCGTTTTTGAAATACTTACCGCTCGGGTCGTTGAACATCTTTCCGTCCTTCATCGGATACTCTTTAATGAACTCCCAGGTTGGTACCGCCGAAGCCGGGCCGCGGCTTTCGGAACCGGGCCGCACACCGTTGTCCCAGGAGGCGACTTTGTTCGGGTAGGAGTTGATGACCGTAAAAATCGATTCCTTTCCGCGCTCTGATAGCGCTATATCCGAATAGTTATCGACCAGCCCATAGCCCTGTGTTTTCAGGTCTTCATAGGCCTTTTTATTCACTTCATAAGCCTCGGTCCAATACGAATTGTTGAAAGGTTTGGCAGGGTTAAACTGCGGAGACGCTTTCCATAGCAATACTTTAGCTTTGAATGCCAATGCAAAATTGCCGTCGATCTTCCCGAAATCACCGGAAGTAGGGGCGATCCGCTTCGGCAGGCCGGCAATGGCCTGGTCGAGGTCCTGTATGATCAGATTAAAGCATTCGGCAGTAGAGTTGCGCGGCACGGCGAGCTCGTCTTGATAGCGATCTTGCGGCACAGTAATGTATGGCACGCCGCCATGGAATTTCACCATTTCGAAATAGGTATAAGCCCGCATGAAAAGCGCCTGGGCCGTAATGTTGGCTTTCACCGCGTCGGAAAGCCTTCCTTTATTGACGTCCACAATCGCCTGGTTGATCAGCCGGATGAGGTCGTAATTCCAAAGTTTGAACTCGCCGTTGGTGATGGTAATACGGTCGGAATAGAAATTGATTCCGGCCAGTTGCTGGCTGAATCCGTCTGCGCCCGTGTCCCAGTTCCCAAACATCGGGTACAGGTTGGCCATATAGGCATTGGCCAGGTTGGCGTCGTTCCAGACGAGTTCCGGGTTGTAGTTGCTGATATCTTCGACGTCGAGCACATCTTTGCAGGATGCGCAGAAGAGCGAGAAACCGATAATCATGGATAGTATTTTCTTCATGTCTTTGTCAGCTTAGAATTTAAAATCGAGGCCCACGGTGTAGGTTTTCATAATCGGGAACGAGTCGTAGTTTTTCTGTTCCGGATCGTGGAATTCCTTCACTTTCGAGATCGCAAACAGGTTGGTACCATTTGCGTATACCTGCAGGCTGCCCAGTTTAAGCACGGACGCCCATTTTTTTGGGATATTATAGGCGATGTTCAGGTTTTTCAGCCTCAAATAAGCACCATTACGGATCCAGAAGGAAGTAGCACCGGTCCCCGACTCGTACCAGCTCTTGCCAATGGGCCGCGGGTATTTCGCATTCGGGTTTTCGGGCGTCCACACGTCGTCCGCCCAGATAGGATAGTAGGGCCGTACCGTTCCGCCGTGCTGCCGCATCCCCTCGCCCTCCTGGTTGCTGATAATGCGGTCGTAAGCACCCACTCCCTGGAAATGGGAGTTGATGGTGAGCCCTTTATAGGAAACATTCAATCCAAAACCGAAATTGATGCGCGGGGTCGCATTGGTAGAAAGTACCTGAATATCATTGTCGTCGATCTTGCCGTCGGGACCAGGTGAATAGCCGTCGCCTCGGAAATCTTCGAAATAGAGCCCCCCAAGGTAAGGGTTACGGCCATATTGTTTCAAACCCGAGTCAAGAAATGCATCCAGTTCATCCTGCGTGCGCACCATACCGACAGCTTTAAGCCCAATAATGCGGTTGGCAGGCTGGCCTACCTGGCTCTGGAAATGGAGGTTGCCGCCCGACTGGAACGCGGCTGACTCGTCGAGGATATCCCAACGGTCTTTGGAATAACCGATATTGGCATTGATTGAATAATTTACCTTGTTGTCTAAGGCCTTGTCGCGCCACTCCATAAATAATTCAGCACCGCGCCATGAGCGTGCCGCGTAGTTTTCAGGAGCCAGGTTCTGGCCGTAGTTGTCCGGCAGGGTCACCAAGCGAGAGCCAAGAATGTTGGTTTCTTTTTTCAGAAATACATCCAGCGTTCCGTAAAGACGGTTTTTGAGGAAACCGAAGTCAAGACCGGCGTTGTAGGTGGTCGAAGTTGCCCAGGTAAGATTCGGGTTAGGTGTGGCGCCAGGAGCAATGCTTTGGTAGAGTTTATCCCCGAAAATATAGCTGCCCGCATTCTGGTAGCGGTAGCTGTACGAGAATGGACTGATCTTTTCGTTGTAGACATCCAGATCATTACCGGTAGTACCGTAGGAAAGGCGCAGTTTGAGGTCGTCGAGGAAAGAAGTGCTGTTTTTCATGAACTGCTCTTCAGATATGCGCCATGCGGCCGACGCCGACGGAAAGAAACCCCAGCGCTTGCCTTTCGGGAACAGCGTGTTGCCGTCGTACCGGAAGGAAAATTCGGCAATGTACCGACTGTCGAAATTGTAGTTCAGTCGACCGATCCACGATCTTCGCGCACCCGTTTCCTCATAGGCGTCGCCATTCCGGCGCTGCGTGTCGGTAGAGTATACAAAAGACTGGTCGTAAGGCGTCAATGGTTCCTCCAACTGTGCTGAGGCGGAGTAGAGCGCATTTTGTGCTTGTTCAAACACCACCAAACCATCCACGCCATGTTTTCCAAAGGTGCGGCTGTAATTCAAAAACCAGTCGAATTGGTAGCTCCAACCGGTGGAAATGTAGTATGTGAGCGACGGTTGATTCTGGCTGAATGTGAAAATGTTGACCTTGTTCTCGTCAGGGGCCGCAGGAATGAAACGGTTTCCGTTCGGGTCGGCCTGGTTGAAAACATAGTTTTTCTGGAAGGTCATGTACTTCTTCCGCATGTAATCCTGACCAATGTAGTTTCCCAGGATCTTGGTCGAAAGCCCCGGAATGAGCTTGTCGAGTTTGATATCCAGTGTTAAAATGGAATTCAAATTGCGGGTACGGGTTTTTATGTAGCGGTCGCCGATCACCTGGTCTATCACGCTCCAAGCCTGCCAGCTGCCCATAGGCGTTTGCACGGGGTAGGCGGTCGGGTGGTCGGCGGGTGTGCCGTCGGCCGTGGTATAGAAGGGGTACAGCTTGGGCCAGTTGAAAGTCACACGGTATAAATCGGATACGTCAAAATCGTCGTCGCCGGTAAAAGGCCAGTAAAAACGGTCGAGGCTTTGTTGGTAAGCGGCGATGTTGAGGCCCACTTTGACGGCATCGTTCACTTGCGCGGTTACATTTGTACGCAAATTGAACTTGCTGTTTTCCAGACTTTTATAAGACCCTTCTTCGGCGCGATAGCTGAGCAGTGAGTAGTAAGTAATTTTCTTATCTCCGCCGGTCACACTCAATGAATGCCGGTGGCTGTAAGGATTTTGCCAGATCAAATCGTGGACATTGTAACGTTTGTCTTTGAAGTAGTCAAACTCGCGCTGCCCGTTCGGGATCGGTGTGCCGTTGAACTGCGCCACCCGGTTCTGGTAAATGAGCTCGTCCTCGGCGGTCGTCAGGTCGGAGAGGAGCGTCTGCGTTGGACGGTTGGTGGAGTAGTTGGATTGAAAATTAAAAGTAGGCTTCTGCTGAACGCCCGATTTGGTTGTTACCAGTACTACACCATTTCCTGCACGCGAGCCGTAGATGGAGGCCGTAGCAGCGTCTTTGAGGAAGTTCATCTGGTCGATCTCGTTCGCTTCCAGCACATCGAATGCTTCCTTGTCGCGCACGATGCCGTCTATCACGTAAAGCGGATCGCCGAAACTCCCGCGCATACGTATGGATGACGACGCGCCCGAGAGCCCGGAGGTATTTGTCACATTTACGCCTGGCGCACGGCCTGCAAGCGTGTTCGAGAGGTTGGAAGCCGATTGGTTGTTCAGGTCCACCGAGTTGACGGACGTAATGGCGCCAGTAAGGTTCACTTTCTTCTGGGCACCATAGCCCACCACCACCAGCTCTTCCAATCCACGGATGTCGGGTGCCATGGTAATATTAATCACCGACTGGTTGCCTACCCCAACCTCCTGGGTTGTAAAGCCAACGAAGCTGAAAACGAGTATTGCGCTTTTATCCGGGATAGACAGCTCCCAGTTACCATTAATGTCCGACGAAGTCCCTTCGCTCGTTCCTTTGAGCAGTATGCTCACGCCGGGCAAAGCATCGCCCTTGTCGTCGAGCACTTTGCCTGTGACCCTAATGTCCGCCTGGATTTCTCGGACCAGCGATACCGGTTGTGGTTCCGCGGCTTTTTGGTGAGGAGTTTCCAACTTTCTCACCACCACCGTTTTGTCGACGATCTTGTAGGCCAGCGGCAGTCCCTGAAAGCACTGCTTTAATGTCTCCGGAAGAGAAGCTTTTTTCATGTTCACGCTTACTTTCAGGCCGCGTACATCCTCGCTATCGTAGAAAAATACATGTCCGCTTTGCGCCTCTATCACACCGAAAACGCGCTCGATCGGTGCATTTTTCTCGGAAAGCGTAATGGGCTGTGCGAAACTCCCTGCCTGGGCGCGAACCAGCAGGACGATCAGCATCATCGTAATTAGGTTAAGGCGCATAATAATCTGCTGCTTGGATAACGTTGAGATGCGCGATGGCTTCTCGGGCCCTTCGGGCAGGCACGGGAAATCCTGCTCTGCATCGGGCACAGTCTTCCCTTGTGAATGAAAATTCATTACTTTTACAAAGTTTTGGTTAATAAAAGATGTGAGATTCTTGCACGGCAATGCCGTAGCGGTTAGCCCAAATGTCGCCGTAGATGTGGTTCCAAGCACGTCTGCGGCTTTTTCTTAACTGGGCGGCGGGGTTAGGGGCTTCGTAAATTTGCTACCATAAATAGGTGGTTTAGTGAAAAAACAGACTGCATTATAAGTTCTTCTCTCCCGGCAATACAACGATCTTGCCATTATATCCGGCCGATTCACTTCCCTCTATGCGGAAGTTCACACCCGCAAACTTCAAGATTTCCAGTATTTCCGATGCTTTTGAGTTGCGCCTCAGCTTGCCCGAGAACCGCTTGTGCGGAATGCCCTCGGGATACGTCACCTCTACATTATACCATCGCCCGATATCACGCATGATAGCCACTAGCGATGTTTCGCGAAACTGGAACAGCCCGTTTTTCCAGGCAACCGCGTCGTTTACATCCACCTCTGCCTTACGCAAATGGCCACCGGACTGGCCGCTGGCGTGGAGGCTGGCCTGTTCCCCAGGTATCAGCAGCAGGTTTTCTCCGCCAGCACTCGCCGTTGTTACGCGCACCGACCCTTCGAGTAATGTCGTTCGTATTTCGGGTTCATCCGAATAGGCATTTATATTGAAATGTGTGCCCATTACAATCACCTGCTGCTTCCCATCCACGTCCACCACGAAGGGCCTGCCGTTCTCTTTCCTGATTTCGAAATAAACTTCGCCCCGCACCTCCACGCGCCGCTCATTGCCATAAAATACTGTCGGAAAAGTAATGGACGACCGGGCATTCAGCCATACCTGGCTGCCATCCGGGAGTTTAATGCTGTATTGCCCGCCGGCAGGCGTACTGATCGTGTTCATGCCTGCCACCTCATTCTCCTTTTCACTGATCTGGTACGACAGCTCGCTGTCCCCGTTTTTTATGATCGTTGCGTTTCCCTGGCTCGCAATCTGTCCGCGGGTGGAACTGTCGAGTACCAACGTAGAGCCATCCGCTAATGTGAGTAGGGCGCGTTCGCCTCCCGGCTCAAAGTCGGTAGGCTTTTGAGTGATGGGGCGAAGTGTATTTTCCGGCCGGTTTCTGTGGTATAACAGGATACCCAGTGCAATCAACACCACTGCAGCGGCCGCAGCGAGCCTCGGCCACGAGAATATGGAGAGGTTTTTTGTGCGGTGTGCCGAAATGCCTTGGAGGATATTTTCCTCCATTTTCCTACCCAATTCCTCTCTGTCCTGGTCGATGTATTGATCGAGCACGTCATGTTCCCGGTCGTGGTTTTGATACAACTTTTCCAAAAACGCCCGCTCCTTTTCATTGGCGCTTCCGTTCAGGTACTTCCGGACCATTCTGAGTAAATCCTCCTTGCCTTCAAATGCTTTCATAACACGGGACGGACGGCCAATTTCGTACCGTCCTCAGACACATGTACCGAAACCACCCCCTTACTCCCAAGACATTTTGGGATTTTTTCTATTTTTTTTCAAAAAGGCCGAATAAAAACGCTCAGGTTGCTTTACTGGAATAAGAATGTAAGCGCGATCAGGTCGAGGCACAGAATTTTATCAAACTTCGTCCGAAGCTCAATGGTGGCGGTATTGAGCTGATTCTGTACGGTTTTCTGAGCAATGTTGAGCCGCGCGGCAATTTCGGAGGTTGATAAGCCTTCGAAGTAATGTTGAAGAAAAATTTCGCGGCGCCTTGACGGCAGGGCTTCAATCCACAGGCTGAGCAGCGCACGGATTTCTTCTTCGAGTACCGTTTCGTCCGCGTGGCCCGCGGCGGCCAGGCTTACTTCGAAGGTGTTCAGCAGTTGCGCATTCTGCGGCTGGCGGGCTGTATATTTAAAAACCTGGAAACGCACGGCTGTGTGCAGGTAGGCCTCCACGTTGCCTACGTCGAGGGAACTTCTTCTCTCCCAAAAATCAATGAATACATTCTGAACAATGTCCTGCGACTGGTCTTTGCATTGCAGCCGCTTATAGGCCCCATTGAAAAGGCTTTGCCAGTGACGGCGGTATAACATCGTGAAGGCGTTCTCATCACCCGACTTTGCGAGGCTATACAATTCCAGATCATAAAGATGGTCGTCGTCGCGCATAGAATATCTTGAGAAAAACGAATTTAGCGATTTTCTCCATTAATGAGTTACGGCCTGTGCACGAAAACGCATATTTTTTGCCTGTCCATTTGCAACGACCAAATACCGTAATTCTGTTTATGCAAAACCATCTTGGTTTTGTATTACTTATACCCACTCGTTTCCATTCCAAAGTCCAGCGGCTGTAACAATTTTTTTGCCGTAGAACATAAGCCGATATTGTAGCCAGACGTCCATATCTTAATATATGTCATTGAATATCAGTTAATTAATATGTTTTTTCGGATCTGAGCTTACCCAGACTGAGAAGTACTCCTGTTTGGCGGTAGCTTTTCATTAAGCGGTCTGCCTTTTTGTTTCTGATTTTCATGTGTCTTTTTGATTAGCAATTCTAAATCCGCTGGTAGTCTACATACATAGTTATGTATACGTAGCACAGCATTCCAGGGATAAGCGCTGTGATCGAATACGGTAATCCCTTGCCTAAACCATAGATGGAATCCTGGATCTTGCCACTCAGCTTTTTGTTGTCATCGAGAACTACACGAAGCTGAATATCCATATTTTGAAACAGAGCCCGGTTATCCAGCAGGATAAGGAGGTACGTGTTAAGGCCATGAAAGTAAAAACCGCAGGCAACAGTCCGGAATTTGGCTCTAGACCATACTACGGCAAGCTATACCGTCCAAGATGAGTCATAAATTGCTTTGCCACACGACCATCAAACTCTCCGTTGCAGATAGTCAATCCCGATATCACACTTTCAGATCATCGACAAACAGGTTAGACATTTGTCCCGTTACAGGTACAAAAGCTCTTAAAGTCAGTTTGAGGGGCTTTTTTGCTTTCACAATTCTATAAAACCTTACTTTTAATCTTCAAGGCTATTGTGCCATGGTGCCAATTTTTTGAAGACACCTTCTTTAAGAAGTACAAGTTCGAAAGATGGTCCCCAACTCCAAAGAGATATTGTAAGCTTTCTTGATTAAGGGGTAACGCTCACAGTAATTTGCCACGTTTCAATTGCGAGGCGGTCCAGTTGTGGTAGTGTGTAAATTGCCGATATCTACTTCTTGCTTTTCAGACTATCTAAACTCTATGAAATTCCATTTCCTCTCCACAAGTTTTTTAACAGGCGCCAGTTTTTTGAACCAATCCGACAAATTCAACACTTTCATCCCGAGAATGGAGGATTTATAAGAGTTGATTTGGACACTGCTCGGCGAAGTGAAAAAGATTAATTATACCTACTTCATTATTGCGTTAAATACCCTGGGGACGTCAATTCCCTGCATGAAATAACCTCAATGAACTTATCATAGGTAAGCACGTCTCGTGTTTTCATCCGCTGTCCATAGTACAGGGCCGAACACCGATTGTCCAAAATCGGACGGTTACTGTTTAGTCTTATTTGCTAAATGATTGATTCTGTTGGTTTTATGCTTGTTTAGCCTTCTGGCATATCATTTGTTATACAGAAAGAGATTATATATTGAAATTGACAAAATCCTGCTGTTAATGAGAAGGAGTGATCTGGGTGAATTTGAGGAGGTTGTTCTGCTGGCGGTTGCAGCTTTGTCGCCAAACGCTTATACGATCGCCATCGCGGAAGAGCTGGAACGCGAAACGGGTAATATCGTGACGTCCGGTGCCGTGCATGCAGCCATGCAGCGACTTGAACAAAAAGGTTATTTAAGATCCGTCTGGGGGGACGCAACTGCGGAAAGAGGCGGTCGCCGGAAGAGGCTTTACGCGGTAACCGGGCTGGGTGGCCGGGTACTGGAAGAATCCAGGGCTGTTCGTAACCGGCTGTGGGACCGGATCCTGCCTGCCATCCGTCTCGAATGGAACTGATCATCTCCGAAAAGCCATGAAGTCAGAAAAATCAAAACGAGATCAGCCGCCCCGATATCTTACGAGCGTCATAAAAATGTTGGTTGCTCCACACTGGAAAATTCGGTGAAACTGACCACCCCAATTCGGTTTAAACTGACCACCTGTTCCGGGCGAAATTGACCACCCCATTTCGGATCAAACTGACCACCTGATTCCGGAGTAAACTGACCACCTGAGAGATTAGAAAATGCTGTAGAATCAACCATATTTTTGGCACGAACCAATCGTGTAAAAGGTATGGCCAATTCGACAATCAGCATGAGCAAAATAAGACAGATTTTACGGATGTACAGCCAGGGCCGCAGCAAGCTCTGGATAGCGGAACAGACAGGTGTTTCCCGCAATACCGCTAAGAAGTACATGACCACTTTTGATGCGAGCGGACTTACCTTTGAACAGATCAACAGCCTGAATGATAAAGAGCTGGATGACTTTTTCGGAACGGTTAAACAGCAGCCACCGCAAGACAGATTGTTGAATCTGCAACGTTGTTTTCCGCAAATAGACAAAGAATTAAAACGGACAGGTGTTACCCGTCATATGCTTTGGGAAGCCTATAAAAAGGAATTTCCGGAAGGATTTGCTTATACCCAGTTTTGCTTTCATCTGACCAAATGGAAGGCCCGCGTTAACCCTGTGATGCATCAGGACCATAAGGCCGGCGATAAGCTGTACATCGATTTTGCAGGTGTTAAATTAAGTATTGTAGATAAAGAGACTGGTGAATTAACTGAGGTTGAAGTGTTTGTGGCTATCCTGGGAGCGAGTCAACTCACTTACGTGGAAGCAGTCAGTAGCCAGCAAAAAGAAGATCTGATCGCAGCTTGCGAGAATGCACTTCATTATATCGGTGGTGTGCCGGCAGCAATTGTTCCGGATAACCTTAAAGCTGCTGTTATAAAAAGCAATAAATACGAACCTACGCTGAACGAGGCCTTTGCCGATTTTGCTGATCATTATGGGACTACGATATTACCTGCACGCGCTTACCGGCCAAGAGATAAGGCGTTGGTGGAAGGTGCTGTCAAAATCGTTTACAGCCGTATTTATGCGCCTTTAAGAAAGCAGGTTTACAACTCACTGACAGAGTTAAACGCAGCTATATTGATTGCTCTCGAGGCTCATAATAACCAACTGCTTCGGGGCCGTAATTACAGTCGCAGACTCCAGTTTGAAGAAATTGAGCGCAGTGCTCTGGCCCCGCTTCCGATCCTGCATTATGAGTTCAAAAAACAGCTACATGCCACTGTAATGAAGAACGGACATGTCTGCCTGAGCGTTGACAAGCACTATTATAGTGTCCCATACCGGTTTATCGGCAAGAAAGTCAAGTTGTTGTATTCCAATTCTGTGGTTGAAGCATATTATCATTACGAACGTATCGCCCTTCATAAAAGGCTTAAAAGTCCCTATAATTATTCTACCGATAAAGAACATCTGGCCAGTACACACCGCTTCGTAACAGACTGGACACCAGATCGATTCTTGGAGTGGGCTTCCTCGATCCATGAAGATGTCAGGTTGTATATTCTTAAAATCCTGGATCGCAAACAGCATCCCGAACAGGCCTACCGCTCCTGTATTGGTATCCTCTCTTTTGCGAAGAAAGCTGGTGAACAACGCCTGATCAGCGCGTGCCAAAGGGCTTTAAGCTATGGTATCTACAACTATAAAACAATCCAGACTATACTGGAAAAAAATATGGATCAATATGAAGACAGCCTGTTTGCAGACGAATTACCCATGCCCAAACACGATAATATCAGAGGCGAAGACTATTATCAATAATCCTTTAAACAATTAATAAAAATGAACACAAACACTTTGGAAAAGTTACGCAAGCTAAAATTTTACGGCATGTTCCATGCCTTTAAAAGTAGCCTGGAAAGTGGAAAGACTAATGATTACACGGCGGATGAGCTTTTAGCTCATCTAGTTGACGCTGAATGGGATGACAGAAATAACCGTCGGGTCGAACGCCAGATCTTGTACGCACGGTTCCGCTATAAGGCCATGGTCGAAAATATCCACTATCATGCTGATAGAAGTATTGACCGTAATCAGATCATGCGCCTAGCAGAATGCTCCTTTATTGGCCGAAATGAAAACCTACTGATCACAGGCAGTACCGGAATCGGTAAAAGCTATGTAGCATCTGCGATTGGTCATCAGGCATGTATACTTGGCTACCGCGTAATGTATGCCAGTACTCCCAAATTGTTTGCCAAACTCAAAATGGCCAAGGCGGATGGATCCTATATCAAAGAAATTACAAAAATAGAACGGCAACAACTTCTTATCCTGGACGACTTTGGTATCCAGCCGTTCGATGCCCAGAGCCGGGCAGCACTGATGGAAATCATAGAAGACAGGCACGGAAAAACATCCCTGATAATTACTTCTCAGTTGCCTGTTAGCAAATGGCATGAAGTAATAGGAGAAAAAACCATTGCTGATGCCATTTTAGATCGTATAGTACATGATGCACACCGGGTTGAATTAAAGGGGGAATCAATGAGAAGAAAACGAAAAACGGAGCTCGAAACCAGCTACGAATAATTATAACTTTTATTTACTAATTTTGAATCGCTTCTACTAGCATTTTCTACTACCGGCCGCCAGTTAATTAGGTGGTCAATTTGCCACGGAATCAGGTGGTCAACTTCTCCGAAATACCCAGTCTGAGAAACCTTTGCCTGCTCAATGGCATCGTTTTCCTTGTCCAACGCATCCCATCGGTGTTTAATGCGGATTTCTTGAAGGGCTTCGACTGCCAATCTTTGTACATGGAAGCGGTCAGTGACGCGCACTGCCCGCGGGAAACAACGCTTGGCGATCATAGTCATGCTACTGGCCATGTCTAAGGTTATTTCAGTCACTTTCTTGCGAAGTGATTCCGGAATTTTGCGGATGACCTCAATGACCGCTTCTGCTTTGGTGCCAGCCACAATGGCCACTATACTGCCTTTACCGCCTCTGGCTGCTTTGTTTGTAAGAATGGTGTAGAGTTCGCCGTGAGAAAGACTGGTCTCGTCGATTGATAGGTGGGATCCTAGATTTTGAGGAAAGAGCAGCCACTTTTTAGCATGGCCCCGTTGGTCCCAATTTTTAAACCCACTTTGAAAATCGCGGTATTGACGTAATAAGCTTTTGCCGTTAACCCCATAGAACCGTCCAATCGCCCAGGCGCTATTCGGGTTGATATCTACTGATATCTTTTAAAAAAGCCGCGAATTCACTAGTCATTCGCGTTCCTTTGCCTACTTCTGCCCAATCTCTGTACACTACTTTTCCTGTTTTGCTATTAAGCCATCTGCGGCGTTTAATGTGAAGAAAGACTTTATGGCCCCGAATCGGGAAATCCTGGACAGTAATCGTCGGGAAGAAGCCTTTGGAGAGCAGGTTCCTTCTTTCTGGATCAGTCTCGTCCGCATTTTTCTCATCAATATGCACGTGGAAGACACCATCCTGCCGGTCGATAGAAGTTAACTCAAAATTTTCGAGGATGAACTCAGGTAATAGAAACTGAATAATGGGTAAGAAACTCTCCAAAACGAACTGGTTTGATTAAAAACACAAACCTAGATAAATCCTATCCCCTCCACAAGTTTTTGATTTGATCCGTATTCTCTCATAACTTACTGAAAATCAAAGAAAAAGGGCTGCTCGTTATCGAGCAGCCCAGTCAATTTTGGGACAGAATCCCGTTCAGTACCCGGAGCCGGAGTCGAACCGGCACGAGTGTAACCTCATTGGTGTTTGAGACCAACGCGTCTACCAATTCCGCCATCCGGGCATTGATCTTCTCTGTTGGGAGTGCAAAAGTAGAGAGAAAAATAGATTACACAAGGGGATTATGAAAAAAAATGAGACATTTTGTCCATGACTATTTGCCTCGAACAATATCATTCATATCTCAATGCCTCAATGGGGTCAAGGCGGGAGGCTTTTATGGCCGGGTAAATACCGGAAATTACCCCCACCGCTACGCAAACCAGTATACCCATTGCCATCCATAACCAAGGTACTACAAAGGAACTTCCGGCACTGATGGAGTTGGATATGATGTTGCCGATGATAATTCCCAGAAACAATCCGCCGATTCCTCCTATAATGCATACAACGATCGCCTCGATCAGAAACTGGAACCTTATGACCCGCGGGGTTGCTCCCAATGACTTACGTATGCCTATCTCCCGGGTGCGTTCTGTAACAGAAACAAGCATGATATTCATCAGTGCAATGGAGGCTCCCAGTAGCGTGATGATGCCGATACCAAAGCCTCCCATGCGGAGATATCCCGATATATTCTCGAAATCTTTTGCCATTGCGTCGGCACGTTCTATGGTGAAGGAATCTTCTTTCCCTAGCTCATCATTTCTGATCCGTCGCATCAGTCCGCGCGCTTCTTCAACAATCAATTCTCCATCTGAAATGTTAGGTGCCGATGCGGTGATATTGTAAGTCAATGCCCGGTTGGCGGCGAGTCCCCGGCCACTGTCAAGAGGAACCAAAATAATTCGGTCAGAATCACTGCCTCCGCCAAGTGAGCCTTTCTTTTGTAATACGCCGATGACCTTGAATTTGGCACCCATGAAGGTGATTTCCTTATTGACGGGATCAAGGTCACCAAAGAGGTTTCTTGCAATTTCCTGCCCCAGGATCGTAACGTTCAACGAGTTTTCCAGGTCGTTCTTATTGAAATTTCTCCCCATATCTATCTTATATCCGTTGATGGCCAGGTACTGGTCGTCTGCACCGGTGACGTTACTATTGGGATTGGTCTTTTTTGATCGGAAATTGGCTTGCACGGCACCTCCGATGGGTGCAGATAGTGATACCGTTGCCTGGAACTCTTCACGGAAATGTCCTGAAAACTCCATGGCCTGGTGATAAGTGATCACAGGGTAGCGTTTCTCTCTTCTTCCGCCCGAACGGAAACGGTTGTCCTGGCGGTTCTCAACCGTAAAAGTATTGGCTCCCAAGTCAGCAAAACTGCTGTTTACTGAGTTTTGTATTCCTTCTATGGCCGTGAGGATACCAACCAGAGAAGTAATTCCAATCGCTATAATGAGGGCGGTAAGTACTGTCCGCAGCAAATTGGATTGTATGGATCTTAAGCCTTCGTCTACATTTTCCCTGATATTCATGCCACTGGTTTTTTTGATTTATATTGGTGCGTGCAAATGTCTGACATACCGGAGCGGAACATAATTGCAGATGCTTTTCACTTTGCCGTTTGCGTAATGCACCATATTTTATGATATTACGTTAATTACAGTATGCATAAAACTAAACGGGGTGTTCTGCCACGCATATTTTGATGTGTGGAACAGCGTACCGGATTGGTTTAACATCCGCATTACACATTTAGATTTTTATTTTGTAAAGCTGCACATGATACGTGAGAGATTCAAACCGATGAAACACTTCTTTATTCCGCTTATCATTTTTTTTATGTTGTCGGGATCCTGTTGGGCAAACAGGATACTGATCCCAATGGATGAAACGCAGAAAAATCATCTGAAAGCTTACGGGATATCGTATTGGATACTCAAAAATTTTGAGATCGAAATCGACTGGTTGCTCAATTACAGGGGCGGGAGCTTTCTGGTGCCTTATTCTCAATCATTTACTTCTGAAATGACCATACGGGGTATCAGTTTTAATGTCATTTCCGAGGGACAGGCGGGCGACATCCTGAACCAGATCAGTGCACCGGATGTGAATATGGACGCTGTAAAACTGCAAAAAGCGCCCCGGGTAGCCGTTTATTCACCAAAGTCCAAATTACCCTGGGACGACGCCGTGACGCTGGTACTTACCTATGCGGAAATACCTTATGATGTGGTATATGACGATGAGGTACTCAATGGTAAATTGCCGGAATACGACTGGCTTCACCTGCACCATGAAGATTTTACAGGTCAGTTTGGGAAGTTTTTTCAATACAAGGATTATCCCTGGTACCGCGAGCAAAAGCAAGAAGCAGAGGGTACTGCCGAAAAATTCCAGTTCAGTTCTGTTCCTCAAATGAAACTGGCAGTAGCCAAGAAAATATCTGAATTCGTATCAGGGGGGGGATATATGTTTGCCATGTGTAATGCAACCGATACTTTTGACATTGCTCTCGCAGCAGACGGAATTGACATTGTGGAAAGCATGTACGACGGCACCCCTGCGGACCCTACCGCCAATGGAAAGCTCAATTATGATAATTCATTTGCATTCAGGGATTTTAAAACGATACCTTATCCTTATGAAATCGAGTTCTCCGATATTGATAACCAGCCTGACGAAAGAGGCTTGACCGAAGCCAACGATTTTTTTACCCTGTTCCAGTTTTCAGCGAAATGGGATCCGGTTCCCAGTATGCTGACTCAAAATCACCAGTCAATCATCAAGGGATTTCTGGGACAGACCACCGCTTTCAAAAACAAATTTGTCAAGCCGGAAGTAGTAATACTGGCCGAAAACAAACCTGCCCACGAAGCCCGTTACATCCATAGCACGCACGGCAAAGGATTCTTCACTTTTTACGGCGGGCACGATCCTGAGGATTACCAGCACAGGGTAGGTGAGGAACCGACCGACCTTAACCTGCACCCCAACTCCGCAGGGTACCGGCTGATCCTCAACAATATCCTTTTCCCAGCTGCGAAAAAGAAAAAGTTAAAAACGTAATTTTAATTGGATACTTACCAGCCAGCCAGCGTCTCAGACATCCGTACCACCAAATATGCAAGAGGTACAAGTAAAAGCTGCGAGAGCAGCCTTTGAAAATTGGACAGGTAAAACCCCTCCGCCTTTCTTGTATGAACTGGCGAGAACATGCAAGAATCGGCTCTCGTTACAAGATAATGAAAGGTTTGGGGCTGAACGATATTATGAAAATGATAATCGCAACGATGCCCAGTACGGTTCTTGCGGTGCCTAGTGGCTTATTCTCTTCTGTTTCGGGATGTCGTACACCAAGGAAACGCCCAAGGATAAAGATAAAAGGCAGGAAGCCCGTATAGCCATCCCAGTCGGGGCGGATGTAGGTTACACCAAATTGTGCTACTACAATGATCAGACTGATCATCAGCCCGTTCATGGGATTGTCGCTGATTCGGCGGAAGCAGATGTATAAAAAGTAGATATAAAGAAAAAGATAAAACAGCTGTTCATAGAAAACCTCGTCGCTCCCTATGGCAAAGGATTCGGGGCGAAACAGACCGAGACCTCCGTAAAATGCAAAAAGGGCAAAAAGAACGGGTGCAACGACATTAAACTTTTCTTTACCTATCATTCCGTAAAGAATATGCCCGCCGTCCAGCTGACCAATGGGGATCAGGTTCAGTGAAGTAAAAAACAGCGCCAGGTATCCCGCAAAAATGAGTGGATAGTGAATCATCTCATAGGCATGCGGCAGGCGTGTCGGGTCAGCTACGTAGGTCTTGAAAAACCAGAAAAGCATATTGTCCCCCAAAATAAAGTTGCCGGCTGAATTTTCGTAAACAAACTGGGGATAACTCAGGCCGAAACGGGCATATTCCGGATGGATGGTAAAGATGAATTCTGGCGGCGGCAAATGGGTGAAGCCGTACCACAACACACCCAGCGCAACAACAAAACCTGCCAGCGGCCCCGCAATACCGATATCAAAAAATTTGAGCCGGGAAGTAACTACCGACTTAATCCTGATAAATGCGCCCATCGTCCCGATACTCTGAGAGATTCCAAACCAAAGGGGGATGTAGTAGGGCAGGGTAACTTTGACCTTATGCGCTTTGGCAACAAAATAATGGCCAAATTCGTGGACGGTCAGAATCAGCAGGAAAGGTACTGAAAATTGCAACCCGGCAAAAAACTCTTTCCAGCCCATGGGATGGCCCGTTACCGGAATTTTTTCCCCGGAACTTTTTTCGGCGATGAACCGGAAAAAATCGTAAACGAATGAGAAAATGTTGCCGTACATCCACTCTGCTCCAGCCATGGTGGTGGTAATGAGTGTCGCCAGAAACAGCAATCCCTGAATAACGTAAGTACGAGTATTAGACTGCATAGTCTTTCAGATAATCCAGGATTGTGAGTGGTTTTTGAACGTGGATTGCCTCAATCCCAAGCTTTGCAGCTCCGTTAATATTATCGAGGTTATCATCAAGGAAAATGGTTTCCTCAGCAGACAGGCCTGAATCGTCCAGTACCTGCTGATAAATCCTGATATCCGGTTTCATCAGACCCATTTCATAAGAGAGGTAAACTTTCTCAAACAGGTCGTCCAGCTTTTCTATACCGGTGGCTGCATGCAGAATTTTATGTACCTGGGTAATATGGATAGAACTGGTATTGCTTAACAGGAATAACCGGTAAGATTGTGAGAGTTTTTTCAGCAGTTCAACTCTTTCAAGGGGCAGGTCGAGCAGCAGGCTGTTCCAGGCTTTATCGATAATATGGTCGTCCCATTCATTATTATTGAGGATAGAACGGACAAAATTCCGGAAGTCGGCCTCGCTCAGAAATCCCGTTTCAAATTGGCGGAATACGTCATTCTCTCTGAAGATGGTTAGTACTTCCTTTTGATCTTTACCACTCAGGTCCGCAAACGACAAGGAAGCCAGCGGGACATCTATGTTGAGGATTACGTCCCCGAGATCAAAAATGATATTCTTTATTTTGTCGTTTTTCATTTAGCTGCAAGCCGTTGCATTGGTGATTAGCCGGTTGTTTAACGATCTTTGAATCAGATTTTGTACATTGAGCTAAGCCCACGTTATTCCACCACCACACCCATTGCGCAGAATTTATCGATGCGCTGTTCGATTCTTTTTTCCGGTTTTATCTTTGACAACTCTTTGATGTTTTCCAGAATGACTCTTTTCAGTTCATCTGCCATCCAGGAATGATCCAGGTGAGCGCCGCCCAGTGGTTCGGAAACGATACCGTCTATCAGCTTGTTCTGTTTCATATCCCGGGCTGTAATCTTCATGGCTTCGGCTGCCTGCTCTTTGAAATCCCAGCTGCGCCACAGAATGGCAGAGCAGTTTTCAGGAGATATTACCGAATACCAGGTATTTTCAAGCATCAATACCCTGTCACCAATCGCGATGCCTAAAGCACCTCCCGATGCTCCCTCGCCAATGATGATACAAATTACCGGTACCTTCAGCATAAACATTTCCTTCAGGTTTTTGGCGATGGCTTCTCCTTGCCCGCGTTCCTCCGCTTCCATTCCTGGAAATGCACCAGGTGTGTCTATCAGGGTAACAATCGGTTTGTTGAATTTTTCGGCAAGTTGCATCAGCCGCAGCGCTTTTCGGTAACCTTCCGGATTAGGCATCCCAAAATTACGATACTGTCGCTGCTTTGTATTACGTCCTTTTTGCTGCCCAATGAGCATAAAAGATTGTCCGCCCACGTTTGCCAGCCCGCCAATAATAGCCGGATCGTCCCTTACCTGCCTGTCTCCGTGCAGCTCAATGAACTCGTCACAGATGAGTTCTATATAATCAAGCGTGTACGGCCGGTCAGGGTGCCGCGAGAGCTGCACGCGCTGCCAGCGGGTAAGGTTTTCAAAAATTTCCTTCCGAAGGTCGGTGATGTTGTTTTCCAACAGTGAGATAGCGTCAGAGACATCCACATTATTCTCTTTTGCTAAGGCCTTCATTTCTTCGAGCTTTTTTTCCAGCTCTGCCATTGGTTTTTCAAAATCCAGATATGTTCTCATTGGGGTTATTCAACTTCATGGAGGTTATGGATTACAGTTCAAATACTTGTCCTCTTTTGGGTACTTCAACTGCATCATAACCGAATTTATTAACTATTGTCTGAAAATCAGCCATACTTTGCTGCTCTCCGTGAACCAGAAATATGCGTTTCAGCTTCTCCGGATCCTGCATTTTTACAAATTTAATCAAATCGTTTTGATCTCCGTGGCCACTAAATACGTCAATTTTTTCAATATTAGCCAAGACCGGCAACTGTTTTCCACGTATGGATATCGTTTCCTGCCCGTTCAAAAGACGCCAGCCGAGAGTTCCTTCGGAAGCGTAACCGATCATCAGAATGGTAGCATAGGGGTTTCCGATATTGGCTTCCACGTGGTGTTCGACCCTTCCGCCCTGTACCATCCCCGACGACGAAATAATGATACAAGGTTCATTATAATTGGAAATCGCCCGGCTTGCCTCGGCGTTTTCCAGGTAAATCAGGTTATCAAAGTCGAACAGCATGTCATTCTCTTCCTGAAAATTTCGTGCCTCCTTGTTGAGCATCCGAACATAACGCTGATAAACCTTCGTGCTGCTATAGGCAAGTGGGCTGTCCGAAAATACCTTGATGCTAGGAAAGGAATGGTTCAGGTAAATTTTGTTCAGCGTATACAGCAAGGCCTGTGTGCGTCCGACCGAAAACGAAGGAATGATAAGCCTGCCAGGTATATCCACACAGGTTCTTTTGATCACTTCCGCGAGCGCATCCACCGGGCTTCCCTGGTTTTCATGGAGCCGGTTTCCGTAAGTACTTTCACAAACAAGGTAGTCTACCTGAGGGATTTCCTGAGGGTCGATCAGCAGGGGATAATTGCTCCGTCCGATATCTCCCGAAAAAGCAATGCGCTTTCTTTCGCCGTTTTCCATTACCTCCACCACAATGTGCGCGGCACCCAGTAAATGCCCGGCGGGGTAGAATGTTATAGAGATATGGTCTGCGATACGATACCGCTGCCCGAACGAAACCGGAACAAAATTTTCCAAAGCTTCATTTACGTTTTTCTCAACATAATAATCCTTGGGTACCTCCCGGCTTTTTTTGCTTTTTTTCTTCCCAGAGGAGCTGTTGCGTGCATTAAGGCGCTTTTGGTGCAGGTTGGCAGCATCCTTTAGGAGGAGTGACGTAAGCGCCAGCGTGGGTTCGGTACAAACAACTCTTCCTTCAAAACCTTCTTTAAATAAGTTGGGAATATTCCCGGAATGGTCTATGTGAGCGTGTGTCAGCAATACTGTGTTGATGAGACTGGCCTCAAAAGGAAAAACGCCTTTTTGTTCTTCATATCTTGTTTTCCGGGCGGTTTCATCCAAATCAAAATCTGAACCGCAATCGATCAAAATACGGTAGTCGTCGGATTCCAGAAGGAACATACTACCTGTAACTTGCTGTGCAGCTCCCCAAAATGTCAATTTCATACTTTACGAATGGGGGTGAATAGCTATATGATGATTTTTTTCTTCGTGGAAAAAAATCAATATCATTTCTGAATAATTTCTGTTAAAGTTTATAAATCAATCAGTTGAAAAAAAGTAAAAACAGGCAGGCACCGCGATCAATCAAAGTTTGCAGGATACTGCTGATGGTTAGCTATGTTTCTCAAAGATTAGTTTTATTACAAAAGTATCAAAAAACACACGGAGTATTAACGATTACTTCTTAGTTTAGAACGCAATGATTCTTTTTTGCCCGAAAACCAGCACCCCACCGTCAGATGAAATACTTTTCTCTTCTGTTTTTTTTATCCCTTGGTTACCATGTTCATGCGCAGGTAGCAGATTCCGCCGCATTGACGGGTTTCACCGATGCGGTACTGGAAATGCAGAACAGCGAACTTTTCCGGCACGGTTCCCTGGCAGTAAATGTGAAGGCAGTTAAAACCGGTGAGAATATTTTTTCGATCAACCAGGAAAGATCATTACCCTCCGCTTCCATTTTAAAACTGATTACAACGGCAACGGTTCTTTCAGTATATGGTGGTGACTACCGGTTTTCTACCTTTTTGGAATACAAGGGTACGGTAAGCAGCGATACCCTCATTGGTGATTTATACGTCAGAGGAACCGGTGATCCGTCTTTGGGAAGCAGCCGTTTAAAAGGCTACCCTTCCCGCACCGAATTGCTTACGCGCTGGGTGAATGCTGTGAAAAAGCTGGGTATTAGGTATATCAAAGGAAGGATCATTGGAGACGCATCATATTTCGACAACCTGACCATGGCCAGCACATGGATATGGGGTGATATCGGCAATTACTATGGGGCAGGTGTGCAGGGGCTTAATTTTAATGAAAATCAGTATGTGGCAAGATTTAAGGCGGGGGCCGAAGTGGGCGACCCGGCAGAGTTTACGGGGATTGAACCTTACATTCCGTATCTGACCTTTCAGAATCAGGTGATGACCGGAGAAAGAGGCAGCGGCGATCAAACCATTTTTTATGGCGATCCGCTGGGTACCCGTATTGTTCTGACAGGTACCATACCGGCCGGAGCGACTTCATTCCCAGTAAAAGGGGCTATACCGGATGCCGCAAAGTATGTGGCTTTTGCACTGAAAAATTCACTGGAAAGTTTTGGTATACAGCATATTGAGACTGGTGGGCCCGGGACGTCACTGTCCGCACCGGCCGTTGTGCTGGACGAATACAAGTCGCCGCCTTTAAAGGAACTATGCAAGGAAACCAATTTGTGGAGTATCAATCTCTTTGCGGATTCGTTTCTTAAGCTGGTAGGTAAGAGACTGGGCGGAGCGACGGATTTTGACTCCTCCGTTAAAGCGCTTACTAATTACTGGATTGCCCGGCGGGCAGATCTGCGGGGTTTTATGATCAAAGATGGAAGCGGCCTTTCTCCGTCAGGTTCTGTTACTGCCCAGAATATCACGGAGATACTAGCCGCTGTGAAAAAGGAAAACAGCTTTAATGATTTTTACCAGGGTATTGCCGTTCTGGGGCAGACAGGCACAGTACGTAATATAGGAAAAGGCACAAGAGCTGCAGGAAATGTGAGGGCAAAAAGCGGATCCATTGAAGGTACGCGGGCCTATGCCGGCTATGTTACCTCCCGTTCAGGGGAATTACTGGCGTTTACCTTCATAGCGCATAAGTACCAGTCGGGTAGTCAGAAAGCGGTAGGAGAGCAGCTGGGCAGGCTGATGATACTGCTCGGCGGGTTCTGAATTTTAGAGTTTGCAGTTTTAGAGTTTGCAGTTTTAAGTATGCAGTTCAAAGTACACAGTTCACAAAGTATCCTGTTCCCTCCAGCCTGCCTACTGTTAACTGCCTACTGCAAACTTCTCACCGCAAACCGCCTACCTCAACTTCACAATGGTCACCCCTGCTCCGCCACGGTCTGCATGTTCGTCGTACATCCCGGATACCTGTGCGTAACCTCTCAAATAGTTTCTTACCAGTGTTCTCAAAATTCCATCACCTTTGCCGTGAACAATCCGGAGTTCGTCATATCCCAGCATGATGGCATTATCCATAAACTGATCCACAACCCCAAGGGCTTCTTCACCGCGCTTGCCTCGCAGATCCAGGTTGAAACTGAAATTCAGCATTCTTTCGTTCATATCCACACCTTTTGCACCCGTTTTGACCGTCTTTTCACCGGTTGCGGCTTTGTAGGTTTTGTTGGATACCTTTTCCAGTCTGTTCAGTTTTATATTCGACTTCAGGTCTCCGATCCGGATCTCTGCATCCTTACCTTTTAAGGAAAGTACTTCCCCAATAGCCGTTTGCCCGATGATCCGTACGTAGTTACCAACGGCAATAGCTCCTTCTTCAGGTTCATAAATGTCCTCGACAGGCAGCTCCTCTGGTACCAGTTCAGCCTTGCTGAATTTTTCAAGCTGTGCTCTTACCGTTTTTGTTTTTTCCTTTTCGGCCTTGTTTTCCTTTATCTCACGTATGGTGTTCTCAATAAGCTGATTGGCGTCTGTCAGCAAGGTTTTGGCTTTTTGCTTGGCGTCGTTAACTATCTTTTTCTCATTGGTTTCCAATTTTGATTTGAGCAAAGTGTAGTCGGACAATTCCCTGGCAAGTTTTCTTTCTTTAATGCCGAGTTCAATATTCTTTTCGGCAAAAACCCTTCTTTCGATATCCAGTTCTTTGAGCAGTTTTTCAAAGCTTACCTGCTGAGTTCCTAATTTTTCTTTCGCACGGTTAACCACGGCTTTTGGTAAGCCTATCTTGGAGGCAATTTCAAAAGCGAAAGAACTGCCCGGTCTGCCGATCTCAAGCTGGTATATCGGTTCCAGGTGCTCACCATCGAAGCGCATGGCTCCATTTACCAGGCCTTCTGTTTTATCTGCTAAAACTTTTAGGTTGGTATAATGGGTATTGATCATCCCATATGCGCCAGACTTGGTAAGATCTTCCAGAATGGCTTCGGCAATGGCACCACCCAGCCCGGGTTCCGTTCCTGTACCAAACTCATCGATCAGAAAGAGTGTTCGCTTGTTAGCCATGGTCAAAAAGTGACGCATATTGGTAAGATGAGAGCTGTATGTACTAAGGTCATTCTCGAGCGACTGTTCATCCCCGATGTCAATAAAAATATTCTGGAAGAAACCAATGGACGAATCTTCCCGCATGGGTACCAGAAGTCCGCATTGGTACATATATTGTATCAGGCCCACGGTTTTCAGTGCCACGGATTTGCCTCCTGCATTAGGCCCTGAAACAATCAGGATCCGTCTTTTTTCATTCAGTTCAATCGTAAGCGGCACTACCTTTTTTCCGGCTTTCTGGAATGACAGATGCAGGATTGGATGCCGCGCTTCTCGCCAGTCGATAAATTGCCGGTTTTCGAAAACCGGATTGATGGCCTGCATTTCGAATGCGAGCCTGGCCTTCGCCCTTAAAAAATCCAGCAGCCCCAGGAACTGATAAGCTTTTTGTAAATCGGGTACGTACGGCCTTAGCTGGCTGGTAAGCTGTAAAAGGATCCGGTTAATTTCCCTGCGCTCTTCATATTCCAGTTCTCTGATTTCATTATTTGATTCAAAGATATCTGTAGGTTCAATAAAAACGGTTTGGCCCGTAGCCGACTCATCGTGAATAAAGCCTTTTAGTTTTCGCTTATGTTCTGCAATAATCGGTATCACCATACGGCCGTTTCGGACCGTCAGGGATACGTCGTCTCCGATCCAGCCGCTGCTTTTGGCAGCGCGAAGAATACTGTCAAGCTTTTTACGGATACCTGCCTGTTCGGATATAAGCTGGCGCCTGATGCGCCCCAGTTCTGGCGAAGCGGAGTCCTTGATTTGTCCGCGGTCATCAATGATTCTATCAATGGCGTCTGTGATCGGTTTTTCAACTCTGACGGATTTGGCATACTCTCCCAGAAGCGGGAAAGAGTCGGCCTCCTGATTTTCAAAAAATCGGAGACATAACCTTATCGTCTGAAGGGATACCTTAATGTCCGAAAACTCGCTTTGCGTGAGCAACATTCCTTCAATTGCTGCACGTTTAAGATAGGGTGTGGCGTCAATATAATTTTGTGAAGGAAAATTTTCACCTGTTTCCAGTATCGATTTCATCTCGGCAGTCTGGCTCACGAGCTTTTCCACCATACCGAAATTGTCCGAAAAACGTATTTTTTCAACATAATACTGCCCAAGCGGACTGATACAAGCCTCGTGCAGCCATTCACGCAGTTTGTCAAAACCTAATTTCTGTTCTAATGTTTTTGGATATAGCATTTTATAATTTACAGTCAGCGGGCTGCGGTCTCATCAAAATGGATTAACTGAATAAAAGGTGAGGTGGTCTCTCAAAATAGTGTTCGGACTTCTTCCTTAAGTACTTTTAACGCATTTGCAGCAGGCTGGGTTTCTTTTTCTATCACATGAGAGAAGATCTTTTTCGCAAGGTTGGTTGCCGGGTCTTCCGGATTAACTTCTGCCGCCGACTGGTTGATCACCGCCACGATCTCGTTCATGGCGCTTGTTAGCTGTTCCCAGGCATGGTTGCTCATATACATCTGCTGGGCAATGTTGTGATTATACTCGTCCCGTATTTCTCTTAGCAGGATCTGGTGTAATTCCAGCGCGTTGGCAGCTGATGGTGTCAGGCGCAGCAACAGGTTGTTGGGGCTGATCCGTTCCAAGAACAAACACATGCGTTCGTATGCCTGCAATCTTAAGGGTAGGGTGATGTCGGTATGTTTGCCTTTTATATCTCTTTTCAGGTACTCAAGAATTTTGTTGGCAACATCCGTTACGGTCAGGTATAAACCATAAACCATACCTGCCCCGAGTGCCAGATAGAGTATTGGAAAAATGTAGTCGTTCATGTATTATCACGAATTTGTCAAATAAAGGGCAAAATTAGAAGATAACTCGCTTGAAAAAATAAAACATACGAATAATGCGGAATGGATATGGTAAGATTGTTGTTGAAATCGCTACACATTCACTCATACTGAGGAAAAATTTGAACATCTTCGTTAACAAAATGGTATTACTCGAAATGAAAACCCCGGAAAGAGCGGGAGGCAGGGCAGCGTAAAATGGAAAATCCTATCATCATCACTGACCGGGCAAGGGAAGAAATCATATCTACTCTGGCAGATAATAAGATCCCGGATATATACGGCTTGCGGGTAGGCCTGAAAGGCGGAGCATGCAGCGGAACTTTTATTCTGGGTTTTGATACCTTGACCGACAGCGATAATACCTATATCATCGACGGGATAAAAGTATACATCGACAGAAAACACCTGATGTATGTACTAGGCGTTTCCGTTGATTACGAAGAAGGATCGAACGGGAGCGGTTATACGGTATCTGCGATAGAAATCAAAAATTAGTTTACCGTTAGTCATCTATGGTTACATGTTTCCAGTTCTCTCCGGAACGAATCCGGTTCAGCTGCGTATGGGTAATACCAAACTGTTTTGCGATCATTTTGAGGCGGTTATTATCGTTCTTCAATAGTTTTTTGATGATGCGAACCTTGCTTTCGGTCAGTTTGTAGTTTTTGGTCCGGCGGGGAATCACCCGGTTGATAAACGCAGGGTTTTCCCTGTTGTGGTCAATCATTTCCGTTTTGGTGACCCACTTCAGGTTTTCATAATAATTGTTCTGTTTCTCAAAATCAAGGTGGATCACAAAATTATTATCGGCACTTGGTTTTTCCACAAAGTGCTCAGCAACAAGCTTATGGACATACCTGTTGATGGTTTTGCCTCCTGTAACCCTGATGTTTAAAGATCGATATCCCTGGATCACAGAGCCTTTGATGATGCTCCCTTCCTTGGGGTTGTTCTGGAAGCTTTTCAGCCTTCCATAGTTGGATACTTCATAATGAGGCGGATTCTCAATTTCGCTGAATATAATCTTTGCCCACTTTTCGTTCCAGAAACTGCGACTTGCATTTGACTCACTCATTTTTCTAATTGTGTTTGCAATATTTAAGATACAAAATTAGTGCTAATATTTTTTCGGTGTTTTCCGAAATGAAACGACTGGTGTACTTTTTTATGTTTTGTTACTGTTAATCTATTAAAAAACAGTTGAATTTCAATTTAATAACGAGTATTTATGAAACGTACCCTGATAATCGGAGCCTCAGTCAACCCCTCCAGATATGCAAACATTGCTGCAAACAAACTTGTTGCCTTTGGTCACCAGATTTTATTATTAGGTCTGAAAAAAGGTACTTTACTTGGAGAAACCATTCAAACCGAAAAGGTTAACTGGGAAAACGTCGATACCGTTACTTTGTATATCAACCCGACCCGCCAGCCTGAGTATTACGATTATATCATTTCATTAAATCCTAAACGTGTTATTTTTAATCCTGGTACAGAGAATGCGGAATTCCAAAGTATTTTGTTAAGTAAAAATATCATACCAGTCGAAGCATGCACCCTGGTAATGTTAGTCACAGGACAGTATTAGAAGCTATCTGGGAGGTTTCTGCCGATATTTCATTACCTGCATCGGGCAGTTATCCTTTTTGCCATGCAGAGAATATCCGGTTATCGCTGACGCGCCCAGACCGCCTGCCTGCTACTACGCTAGTGAATTACCAGCGTAGCAGTGCGGATGCCCAGGTAAAGCCGCTGCCAAAAGCAGCGAGGCAGATCAGATCTCCTTCTTTTATCTTACCCTGTTCCCAAGCCTCGGCCATGGCAATGGGGATGGACGCCGCCGTTGTGTTACCAAATCTCTGAATGTTGTTGATAACCTGGTCTTCGGTAAGCCCCATCTGTTGTCTCACATATTCGCTTATGCGAATGTTGGCCTGGTGTGGAACCAGCAGATTTATATCTTGAGAGGTTACATTGTTGGCCTTGAGGGCTTCATTGATGACTTCTCCAAACCGTACGATGGCATGCTTAAAAACTGCGTTTCCGTTCATGTATACATTGATCCCGCCATTTTCGATCATCTCCGTGGTAATGGCCCTTTCGGGCCGGCTGCTGCCGGGATCGCGTACGTATAATTCTTCAGCATAACGCCCGTCCGCATGCAGGTGGGTGGATAAGACCCTGTGGATGGGGTCCTCGGTTGCCTGAACAACGGCAGCCCCGGCCCCATCTCCGAAGATAACAGCAGTGCTGCGCCCCTGGGTACTTTTGTCAATCCAGGAAGACTGGATCTCTGAACCAACCACCAGCGCAGTTTTGTACATGCCCGTCTTTATAAACTGATCCGCTATGGAGAGTGCATAAACAAAACCGGAACACTGCTGTCTGATATCAATCACCGGCTTTCCGTCCATTCCCAGTTCCCGCTGCATGAGGAATGCCGAGCCAGGGAAAAAATAGTCGGGGGTGATTGTAGCGTATATGATTACATCTACGTCGCTGGGTGTAATACCCGCCCGCTCCAGGGCCTGGCGGGATGCAGCCGTGGCCATACTATGGTTGGTGTCTTTCCCGTATTCAAAATACCGGCGCTCCCGGATACCTGTTCTTTCCTGGATCCATTCATCCGAGGTTTCCATCCATTGTGTCAGATCCTGATTGGTAACAACATTTTCAGGAACATAATAACCGAGCCCGGTAATACGGGAAAAAGCCATATAATTAATGGTAATGTGGGAGTTATTTCCTGGCTATGCGGAATGCAGGGTATAAGTAAATTCTTCCATGATCAGGTTGGCCAACAATTTCTGACAAGCCGTTTTCACCTTTTCGTCTGCTGCCTCTTCCGTATCAGCTTCAAGTTTAAGGGAGATATGTTTTCCAATTCTCACATCATCTACCTGGTCAATGCCCAGATTGTGGAGGCCAAGTTTTACAGCCTTTCCCTGAGGATCCAGGATTTCCTTGATAGGCATGATATCTATTTCAGCAACAAATTTCATATAGTAACGAATATTAGTATAAAAAACTATGTAAATAATTTAATATTTCCAAGTCGAAAGGTGAAAGGATGTTTTTTTCTCAGCATTCCGGCTCAACAAGCCGCAAAATTGCAACAAAAAGTCTTTGATAACAATTGATTACTTTTTTTTCATTGCGTTTATGATCACTGACATCAAAATATAGATTACAATGATAACAGGTACCGCAAAAATTTTAAGAAAGGCTAACAAGGCCAGCGTAATAATGATAAGAAGGTACCTCGCTTCATTATTCTTCCAGGAAAATGATTTGAATTTGAGAGCCAGCAAGGGTATTTCCGATACCAGCAGAATGGACATTACCGCAGTTAAAATCAATAAGTTGTTGGTGTTGATGATGATCGATTTCAGCGATTCGTCACCGATGTGAGCCATAATGGGGAGTGAAGCCACCAGCATGGCGTTGGCCGGTGTCGGTACACCGATGAACGAGTCACTCTGCCGGGGATCATTGTTAAATTTTGCCAGTCGGATCGCCGAAAAAACAGCCATCATAAGTGCGGGATAAGCTTTCCATATTCCCATCAGATCAGGTATGCTTTGCATGAGAAGCTGGAAAATGATGATAGATGGCAACAACCCGAAGGTAACGAGGTCAGCCAGTGAGTCCAGATCCCGGCCAATGGGAGAGGAAACATGTAACAACCTCGCCAGGAATCCGTCCAGGAAATCGAACACCAACGCTATTCCAATCAGAGCGCAGGATAACAGCAGATTATTATGAAAGGCTTCCACCACACCAATACAGCCACAAAGGAGGTTGCCGCATGTGAGGGCATTCGGGATATTTCTACGTATCATATCGCTTCGTTCAGAAATGGGTTATGTTTCTTTTCGTAACCAATGGTTGTGGGCTGCATGTGCCCGGCATATACGGTGTAGTCATCGGGCAAGGTGAACATTTTTGTACGGATGCTATTCAGGAGTGTATTAAAATCTCCACCAGGGAGGTCGGTGCGTCCAATACTTTGCCGGAAAAGTACGTCGCCGCCAACCACCATACGGCTTTCATCATTTACAAATGCAACATGCCCGGGAGCATGGCCTGGTACAAATATGACCTTTAATGTTGTTTTGCCAAAGGTGACATCCTTTCCTTCGGTAAGGTAGGTATCAATTTCGGGTTCTTCAAAAAGCACAAAGCCATAATTGGGAGCATAGGTTTTGACTGCCTTTAACAATGGTTCGTCAATTTTGTGAAGGAGAAAAGGTATACCATATTTTCTTTTGACCGGGGCCACACCCAGAACGTGATCAATATGGGCATGGGTGTTGAGTATCTTAACCGGTTTCAGTCCGTTGGTTTCAATGAAGGAGTATAGTTCATTCAATTCACGCTGTTCATAACAGCCAGGGTCAATAATGACGGCTTCTTTTGTTTCATCATATAAAACGTAGGTGTTTTCTGAAAAGGGATTGAAAGTGAATGTCTGAATCTTTAGCATTTCCTGATTATTCTGGCGCCTGTATAAATTGATTGCTCCATGCAAATTTACAAAACACTTTGTTACATCCTGGTTATTAAAAAGAAATGGCACCCCAGTCATTAGGGTGCCATTCTTTATTGGTAGCAGACAGCTCTGCCGCAAGCCCTGGTCTATCTTTTTTCAGTTGCTGATCTTCTCTGAGATGGTGGCTTTGATCCGGTCATAATAGAAAACAGAAATTCCTTCATAACCCGAATCCGTTCCAACACAAAGCCAGATCTCCCCGCTGGCATTGGCATTGACTGTTACGGAGTTGTCGGCGCTGGACCTTTTCACAATTTTATAGACCGTTTCATCGGAGTCATTGGAGGCGTTCCCTATTACTGCCATTTCTTTTCCTCCCTGGGATTGCTGGCCTTTGTCGAGTGTGAAATTGTAATAGTCGCCTACCAATTTTTTTGCAGGCTCATTCGGTGACGCCCCGGCTTTCAGATAAACCGAAGTACCGGGCGCTCCGCCCGCGCCGAAGCTGTCGTTCGATTCGTTGGTTGCAAAATCAATATCAAATGCCACGTTGTATGTACCGCCCGGTCGAAAACCCTTTATTTTCTTTTTAACAAACATAAAGAGGTCGTCGCTGCGGTTACTTCCCTGCATCAGGATGCCGTACCTGGTGTTATCGAGCGGAGACGGAAGCAGTGCCCTCCGGGATCTCAGCGCGAGTGTGGCAGTGTCTGTGGCTGTTGAGTAATCCGAGAAATCCGCGGACCACCCATCCGTGCCTGACTCAAAATCAGAATCAATGGTTGTTACAGCAGTCATTTTTTCTCCATCGGTGCAGGCCGACAAACTTACAGCGAGTGCCAGGCTGCATCCAATCATCCATCTTTTCATAGCAATAAACTTTTTTGTAAAACTAAAACGATTGCAAGTAAAGAGCCCGTTCTGTTAACGATGGTTGGAATATTTAAGTAATAATTTTTAAAAAGTTGATTTATTCTTCTGAATATCAAATTATTAGGTATAAAACTGTGCCAGCAGGAAAATAGTAGGTTTTTTGTGCAGATCGGGTTTGCTCCTTTGCCAGTTTCGGATGGACTGGGTTCTGATAAACTCGTCGGGTGCCGTAACATTAGCTGCAATACAGAGCCTTGTTTCGGGCCCACAAGTTTCAAGAACGGCGTCGAGCAGCTGATTATTACGGAATGGTGTTTCCATGAAAATCTGGGTCTGGAGCCTTTGTGCTGATTCCCTCTCCAGTTGCTGAATGGCCTTTTTCCTTAACGTTTTATCTATGGGCAGATATCCGTGAAATGCAAAAGACTGCCCACTCATTCCTGAGGCCATCAGGGCGAGTAAAATGGACGATGGACCAACCAGCGGCATCACTTTGTAACCAAGTTCATGGGATACTGCAGCTGCTACCGCACCAGGATCGGCAACACCGGGACACCCGGCTTCGGAGATGATACCTGCATTTTTATTCAGGGCGGTTAGGCGTTGTCTGGTAAGTTCCATGGGGGTATCCTTGTCCAGTTCGAAAAACTCGAGATCGTCAATGACTTTGCCAAGTTTCAGGCTGCTGATGAACCGGCGGGCAGAACGGATATTTTCTACAAAGAAGACATCCAGTCCACCGATAACGGACCTGACCTGGCCGGGTAGTACCTCCTCGGAGGTACCTTCCGCAAGTACCGTAGGAATGAGGAAAATGGTTGGTTTATGATTTGACATTGCTGATCAGCAGGCTATAAAATGATAATCCCTTACAACCTTTTTATCGTGATTTCGGTCTTGAAGGAAGTACAAAGTTAAACTTATGAAATCAGTATTGCACATTTCGTTATTGCTGTTGTTAGTGCTAGGGTGTAAAAAGGACGACGCAGACGGACCGGTCAACTCTTTTGCTACTGGACTGGAGGGCAGATGGAAACTCGTGGAAACAGAAAAAGGAGTGGTGGGAAATCAAGGTTGGGTAGCTGTTCCGGGAGAGCAGGCAGATTATCTCATTTTCCGTTCAGACGGCGTGTTAATTGACTCCACCGGATTACCTGCCTGTTGTTCGCCTATTGCTTTTATCATCAATCAGAAATTATTCGAAATAAAACCCCAGGCCCCGCTGGCGGCTAATCCGGCCTGTTCGTCCAGGAATTGTGTGTTGTGCCCAACCTGGGATATTCAGTATAGTGGAAACGAGCTGGTCGTATCCTATTGTGACAGCCCCAGGAGAAAGTATGTCAGGGGCTGAGCGGGCTCCAAATCATTGTTTAGGTTTTGTATTGTGGCATAACAGCGAGACGGGTCGGGATCTGTCTCGCTGTTTGTTTTCGGGTGGTATTTACTCTTCGAGGAATTCCAGTAAAACCTTCAAAAACGCTTTGGGTTGTTCGGCCTGCACCCAGTGGCCCGCATCCCGGATGGTTTCCAGCCGCGCTGCGGGGAAAATCTTAAGAATATCTTCCCAATCTTCGTCCAGTATGTAATTGGATTTCTCACCCCTGATAAAAAGGGTAGGTACCTGCACGGGTGTATCTGTTTCTATTGCCGCACCTATTTTGGGCATATCGCTTGTCAGAACCGGCAGGTTAAACCGCCAGCCAAATGATCCGTCCTCTTCCCGGTAAAGATTCTTGAGCAAAAATTGTCTTACAGCAAGGCTTGGTTCAAAAGGACTTAGCTGGTCATCGGCGTCTTGCCGGTTGTGTACAGTGGCGAGGTCTATTGTATTCAGTCCCTGAAGGATTTTCCGGTGGTGAATGGGATACTGTTTCGGGCCGATATCCACAATCACCAGCTTGTCATAGGTTCCCGGATGATTCACGGCATATTCCATCACTGTTTTTCCACCCATCGAATGGCCGATGAGCACCGGCGTCTCAAGATTTTGCTGTGTTATAAATTCGGCAAGATCAGCTGCAAAGGTGGGATAATCCATCGGTTCTTCATGCGGAGATCGGCCATGGTTACGCTGGTCCACCAGGTATAAAGTGTATCCGGCATCAGCAATTGTTTTGCTGATGGATAGCCAGTTATCCAGCAAACCGAATACGCCGTGAAGAATAATGAGTGCCGGTCCGTTTTCTCCTACTTTTTTGAAATTCAAATGCATATCTGATATTTTTTTACAATTATTTTTTTGCCAGTCAAACGATTCGATTTGTTCAACAAAAAACAAAGATCACTATGAAATAATTAATGTAGTAGTCATTTGGTTATAACGCTTGCAAAATACTACCTGTTTCCCCGGGATAAAAGGAAAAAGCGCCCGGATGGCTTAACAAAAAAATAATATATACGAATGTGTCATTATTGATACATAAAAATGTATTATATCAACAAATCAGCTAGTTGCAAGATGTAGTATAGTATTTTAGTAGGATTTTGGTGGTTGGATAAGAACTTTAAAAGCCATTATTTTACATTAAAATTCGTTCATCTTCATGGATGAAACTACAACAATCACCAACCAATTCACCAAAAATTTATGGATCAGAAAAGTTTACTTTTCAGGGCAGCGTTCGTGGCGTTGTTCTTATTTTCATTAGCGCTTTTTCATCCTGCGCTGGCTCAGGAAAACGGTGCCTCGGTATCAGGCACTGTTAACGACGATAAGGGAGAGCCTCTGGCAGGCGCTACCATTGCATTAAAAGGAACAGGAAAGGGAACCACGGCTGACGGCGCCGGGAAATTTACGCTGACAGGCCTGCCAACCGGAAGTCAGACCATCATCATTTCTTTTATCGGGTTTGACAGCCAGGAAATTGCCAGGGATCTTGTTGCGGGGGAGAATTCCCTGGGAAACCTTAGCCTTGCGGTTAACGCCGCGGCTCTGAGTGAAGTGGTGGTGGTAGGGGTTGCCGATTACGCCAAAGAACGTCAGACACCAGTGGCGGTTTCCACCGTCAGGGCAACGGAAATCCAGACGAAACTGGGTAACCAGGAATTTCCTGAAATACTTCGCACCACGCCTTCCGTGTATGCAACCAAAAGCGGTGGTGGTTTTGGGGATTCAAGGATCAATATCCGTGGTTTTGATCAAAACAATGTAGCGGTACTGATTAATGGTGTGCCGGTTAATGACATGGAAGGTGGTACGGTTTACTGGTCCAACTGGGCCGGATTGTCCGATGTTACGTCGGCTTTGCAGGTGCAGCGCGGACTGGGTTCATCGAAACTCGCCATTGCATCGGTAGGAGGTACGATGAACGTCATTACCAAGACTACGGATATGAAGCAGAGCGGTTCTGCAAGTGTAGGTATCGGAAACGACGGTTATAATAAGTTTAACCTTGCTTACAATACCGGACTTACCAAAAGCGGATGGTCCGTATCTGCACTGATCAGCCGTACCTCCGGGAAAGGATATGTTGACGGTACGAAATTTGAGGGATACAACTACTTTTTGGGTATAGGTTATAAGCCTAATGCCAAGAACGACTTCCAGTTTGTGATCACAGGTGCTCCGCAATGGCACCACCAGCGCTCCACATTTATTTCCCTGGCTACCTATCAGAAGTATGGCTCCAATGGTGAGCCTAATACCAAATACAATTCGGACTGGGGCTATCTGAATGGAGACGAGTACAATGTGCGCAGAAATTATTACCATAAGCCGGTTGCCTCTATTAACTGGGAACATAAGATTAATTCCCGGATGAGCTTATCTTCAGTTGTGTATGCATCGTGGGGACGTGGCGGAGGAACCGGCCCAACCGGTTCGATCAACGGTAAGGCAGTAGCTGCCCTGCCAAAAACAACAGACGGTCTTATCCGGTTTGATGATATTGCAAGCTGGTCAGCCGGAGACAGCGTAACAGCGCTGGGTAAAAACAATGTTGCAACCAACGGTCAGTATATCAATACAACTTCCAAGGGCATTACAAGGTACGGTTCTATCAACTCTCATGACTGGTACGGTGCCATTATTAAACTGAATACCAAACTTACAGATGCTATTACGTGGGACCTGGGCGTTGACCTCAGGACTTACAAAGGGATACACTACCGCGTGGTGACCGATGTGCTCGGTGCAGACGGATACCTTGATAATACGGACGTCAATAACCCCAACCGCGTGATTACCAAATATTACGATGCCAAAGCCAGCTTCAATCCTTTTGTGAGCATGAAGGACCAGCAGAAAATGGGTTATTATAACGACGGCCTGGTGAGATGGGGCGGGTTGTTCACGCAGCTGGAATATTCAAAAAATAACCTGTCGGTGTTTGTACAAGGTTCGCTCTCCAACCAGGCGTTTAGAAGAATTGATTATTTCGTGAAAAAGAATGACGACCCGCTTCAGAAATCCGACTGGTCAAAATTGTGGGGAGGAACTGTTAAAGGAGGGGCCAATTACAATATTGACGATCACAGTAATGTTTTTGCAAATGCCGGTTTTTACTCGAAACAGCCATTGTTTAACTCTATATTCCCCAACAACGCTCAGACGATTAACCCCAATATCGAGAACGAAAAAATTCTGGGTACAGAGGTGGGGTACGGTTTCCGGTCAAAATTCTTCAATCTTAATCTGAATCTCTACCGTACTTCCTGGGCCGACCGCTTCCTGCGTGCAACGGTACAGGCTTCGGATGGAACCAGAGGCATAGCCTACGTGCAGTCTCTTAAGCAGGTCCATACAGGGGTCGAACTGGAAGCGAATACCAAACTTGTAGAAGGCAAACTGGAATTCCGTGGTATGTTATCTCTAGGAAACTGGAAATACAGCGGAAATGGCGTAGCCACTTATGTGGATGAGGCAACTTATGACATCAAAAAGAATCCTGATGGTTCGGTATTTGAACAAACCTTGTATCTGGATGGAGTGAAAGTGGGAGACGCCGCCCAAACTACAGCGAGCCTCGAAGGTATTTACGAGATCGTTAAAGGCCTTAAAGTCAATGCTACCTGGTTTTATATGGATAACCTGTATGCATCCTTTGCTCCCGCAGATTTTGCCGCAGCTAATAACAAAGGGGCTCTTAAACTGCCGTCGTACAACCTTTTTGATGCAGGTATTAATTATAAGCTCTCTTTGAGCGGCAGAAATGCGCTCATCTTTGGTTTTAATATCAACAACCTGTTTGACACGCAGTACATTGCCGAGGCAAAATCCAACCTTTTCCCTGATGCGGATTCTGCTAAAAACTGGAAAGGTATCAATACGGCCAATACAGTGTATTTCGGTTTCGGCCGCACATGGAACGCAAGTATCAAATATAATTTCTAAGCCACAGCTTAGTCTGGTTAAAGGTACACCGCCAAATGGGGCGGTGTACCTTTTCTCATTTAAGATCTATACTGTCTGAAACGGCTTGGGTTACCGTTTTAACCCCGATCCTGTACCCCTCCACAATTAACCTTGAAATATCCTCGGAAGTAAATCGCTGCATGTCCAGTACAAGGGGAGTTTCCGGCCTGATTACCGTAAGTTTCATGGGTCTGCCACGAAGAATGGAACGGTCAACATAAGACTCGGCCCATTGAATATTGTTGTTCACGATCTGATTTACGGTGATATCCCTGATGCGCTCAATAAGCGTGATCAGGTTACGGGTATTCATTCCCTCCGGCCGGTATAGTAACGGGGAATGGCAGGCAATGAGCACAATCTCCGTGGCACCGTCTTCAATGGCCTGCCGCACAGGTGCCACCTCTCTTAATCCGCCGTCCAGGTATTCTGCATCAGCGATGGGGACGCCGGGCATCAGCATCGGAATGGAAGAACTCGCATATACATAGTCCAGAAAATGAGGGTCATCCGTAGAAACATATTTAATTTCCCCACTTTCGATATTCACTGCGCCAACCTTTGACTTAATGGTGCACCTTTGGACATACTCATCCCGCACATTTTTGCGGATCAGCAGGTGCAGGGGAACGGGGTCCAGCAGGCCGTCAAACCGGCTCATCAGGGTATTAACACCCAGCTTTACACGTGACCTGAGTCTCGAGATGTCGTGCGGCTGGGTAATATTTTTGATCCAGAATTCCAGTAATTTTCTCCCGGCCAAGGGCCACCTGATCTCTTCGTTCTGCATCAGCTGCCTCCCGGTCTCATTAATCAGAAAGGTGGTATTCAACGCCCCTACCGAAATACCGTAGACCATATCCGGTTCAAAACCATTTTCCAAAACAGCCTGGATCGCGCCAACCTGGAAAGCTCCTTTCATGGAGCCCCCGCCAAGAACGAGTGCTTTCATAAGTTTGTGTATTTTTTAATCTGCTGACGAACAATATTTACTGATCTGGAATCAGCTTTGGTTACTGAAAGAATCATTTGCGGGTTTAAACGGTTTAAGAGTTACACCTTTTTTCAATTCTAAACATTTTCGATTTAAAATGCTTAGAAAAAGAAGATTTTGTTCCAAATTTGGAAATCAAATTAAAAAGATTTTTTACGCATAACGAATCCTGGTATCAACGCCGGGAAACCATCATTATGATTCCGGGAGGGAAAGTCCTCTAACTTTTATATGACCCTTTCAATAAAGGAAATTCAGATCCCGATTGCAGATGAAATGAAGGCTTTTGAGCAGAAATTTCGTCAGTTCATGAAAAGTGAGGTAATGCTGCTGGACCAGATCATGAATTATATCGTGCGCAGAAAAGGTAAACAGCTGAGACCCATGTTTGTTTTCCTTTCGGCCGGGGTTTGTGGCAAAGTAGAAGAGTCCTCGTACCGTGGCGCTGCGCTCATAGAATTACTGCATACCGCTACATTAGTCCATGACGACGTGGTGGATGACTCAGGTTATCGCCGGGGCTTTTTCTCCGTTAATGCCTTATGGAAAAATAAAATCGCTGTCCTGGTAGGTGATTACCTTTTGTCACGCGGGCTGCTCTTATCGGTTGATAATGAGGAATTTGATCTGTTGAAAATCGTGTCAACGGCCGTCAGGGAATTGAGTGAGGGAGAGCTCCTGCAGATGGAAAAGGCAAGGAGGCTCGATATTAACGAGGAGGTATACTACCAGATCATCAGACAGAAAACGGCTTCCCTTATCGCTTCCTGCTGTGCAGTAGGGGCTTGTTCCGTGGGTGCATCGGCTGAGGTGGTGGCCAAAATGCATGCATTCGGGGAAAAAGTGGGAATGGCTTTTCAGATCAAGGATGACCTTTTTGATTATGGTGATGACGAAATCGGAAAACCTTTGGGCATTGATATCAAGGAGAAAAAAATGACTTTACCGCTGATATATGCCCTCAATAAAGCTGCCTGGCTTGAAAAACGGAGGATCATCAATATCATCAGAAATGAAAGCCACAAGCCTAAAAAGGTTTCAGAGGTCATTGCCTTTGTGAAAGAATCCGGGGGACTGAAATATGCACAGGAAGTCATGCAGAGGTATGTTGAGGAAGCCAGGGCGCTGTTATATGAATTTGTAGATTCGCCCCACCGTCAGTCACTCGAACAGCTTGTGCAGTATACAATTGAACGTACCAAGTAACAGAGATACTTGTTCAGCAGGAAGTCAGTAAAAACCTTTGGAATACTATTTCCCGAGGTTTTTTTATGAAAATATTGTTTTGACTAATTGTTTAGTTATTTTTGACTAAAATATTAGTTGTGTAAAAAAATTATTGATTCCCCTGGTTATGAGACTATTGCTGCTTTTTGCTTTTGTTTTAGCCGTGCATTATGCAAGTGCGCAGCCGAAGGTTCTCAGAATAGATGCGCTTGGCAGGACTGAATACGATCAGATCCTGACGCGCTATTCGGATGATGTCAATAACCGGACCGACGGACTTCAGCTGAGAATCCGGATGGACAGTGCCGTAACGATGGCTTTTGGTGGTAAAAAGGAACTGGGGTATACCCTATTCCTCCAATGCCTGGTGAACGCTCAAGGTAAGGCCGACTATGTATTTTTTAACCTGGCTGCAGTTGGGAGGTACAATCATGACTCGCTTGAGGCGGAATTGAAATCAGCGGTGATGTCCAGAATGGCGTCATTCAAAGCCCGGGAGCTGGGGAAATACTGCATGTACAACTTTTCATTTATGGGAGGACGCCAGAAGGCTGCACCCCGAAAGGTGCCCAAAGGAGACAGTGCATTATCTGAAATAAAACAGTTACTTACGAGCCGGGATACTATAAGGATAAAGAAACTCTTTCTTCACGAGCTCAGCCTGACCGCCGTGCCAGATGCGATCTACCGGTTTCCCAATCTGGAGGAACTATACCTGGAAAAGAACCAGATTACTTCCGTTGCCATAGATATTAGAAGGCTTCCCAAATTATCAATTCTGAATCTGGGAAGTAATAAAATTACCAATGATAGCTTGCATCTCTCAAGAAACAAATGCCTGCACGTACTAAATCTGAATGAAAATTCTTTCACGGATATCCCCGTTGCTGTAAAAAACTGCCGAAAACTTAGCAGTCTTTGGCTGGCAGGTAATAATATGTCGGCGTTATCCGGGGTAAGTTTTAAGCGGGTCAGGAAATTACGTGACCTCAATTTATACAAGACGCAGATTGGCCAGGTACCTGCCGGTATTAAAAAAATGAGGAAACTGGAAATACTGGACCTGTATCATAACAAACTTACCGAAATTCCTAAGAGTGTAACCAAGCTGAAAAAGCTGACCCACCTGGCCGTGGCGCATAACCAGCTGAAGGAATTACCAGAAAAATTATATAAACTCAAACAACTTCATACGGTGTATGCCCATCATAACTGGCTGAGTTACCTTCCCGAGAAAATCGACAGGCTTAAGGAAATGAGGATTCTGGATTTAGGTTATAACTGGTTTACTAATTTTCCTGTTCAGGTTACGGCGTTTGAAAATCTGACCGAACTGGATATGTCGTCCAATAATTTTACGGAGTTTCCCGCGCAGCTGTTGGAACTGAAGCACCTGGAAAAGTTATATCTCCGCGGCAACCCATTTATCGGGAATGATGCGGAGACCAAGTATGCCAGCCAGTTGGGAAGTCTGAAAGGGAAGAATATTGAAGTTTTTTATTGATCCCTTAAAGATTCCACCAATAAGTTAATTTGAGTACGATGGCCCGGGTCTTTACCCTGAAATTATCCGGCAGATAGTTGTCGGTATAAACAATAAACAAGTCGGAAGCCGGGCGGTACCTCCACTGCAGGCGAGAGTTGAGGTTAATGTTATCGGCTTGTTTGTTGTACTGCATGAAAGTCGTGAAAAACAGACTGTTTGTAAAGGTTACGTCCACACGAGGGCCAACGAGCCAAAGCTCAGTGCGGTTCCAGGGGGTGGGGAGTTTAAGGTTGTTGTAATTCCCTGCAAGCGCGATGGCTACGTAAGGCTGAAAGCGATATCCCAGTTCCGTACGGAGTGTTGTTTTGGTTCCGTTTTCATACCAGCCACCGTGGCTTCCGGCAAGGGTGTAGGTAAATCTCTTCTGAGGGCCCGAAACAATTTCAATTCCTGCGGTTTTCCAGTTGTGAATGGTGCCCGCATCCAGTTTGCTGCCTCCCAGGTTGGTAGGGTCAAAAGGCTGCAACAGGCGGATATAGTTACTGGACACATAAGGTATTATTGTAGCCCGGCTTATGAAATTGATATTATAGGAAAGAATAAATTCCTTATCGCTCACCGAAAACCCTTTGTCCCAGTAAATGTTGGTCACAAACTTGGGCCCATGGCTGATAACTTTCGGAGATTTTACAAACCAGAGATATCCAATATTCGGGCTGATCTTGTAGTAGCCCATCCTTGTGGCATTGGGGACATACCCCACTTCCGCATTGTAGTTTTTTCCCACGTACTCATGCTGCCATTGCCAGAAGAAATTGGCTTTATTGAATTTCAGGTCCGCAGCATGGACGAAATCATCGGAAGATTTCCCCGGGGTGAATGACTTTAGGAACATGACTTTACCCGTCCATAAATTTTTTGCGCTGGCCAGGTTAAATTCCGCACCTATGTTACGGTTGTAGCGGTTGGTAGTACCATACTTTTCCTGCGAATAGTTGAGCGCATCTTTATTTACAAACATAAACCGCACATTGGAGCGGGCCAGTACCTGGCGCTGCAGGGCAAAAACTGCATAATTGTTTTTGGGAGTAATGCTGTCGGGCGATGCCGTCTGAACATCCAGCACACCAATACGCCAGTTTTTATCCAGTTTTCCGCTCATACGTGCCCCAAACTGAATGGGGGTTCCGAGACCTATCCTTCTCGAAAAAAAAGGCCGGAGGTTAGCATATCCGAAATTGGCGAACAAGTCAGCGTTTTCGAGGAAAAACTGCCGCCTTTCAGGGAAAAACAATTCAAACCGGTCGAGGTTGGTTTGCTGCACGTCCACATCCACCTGCGAAAAATCCGGGTTAACGGTGAGGTCCAGGTTCAGGGAAGGAGTGAGGCCTATCTTGACATCTCCACCGATATTGTTTTTATACTTCGGGGGCGAGTCTGTCTGGTAATTTTTGGTCATCCGGGTCGCAGCGTAAGGAATAACCGAAATGTTGGCACCAGGGTTTGGCGGAGGTACATCCCACACCAGCACACCTGTGTAGGCCAGCGATGCAGAGGGGAATTGCCGGGGTACCGGGGCCCAGGCAGATTTCTCGGATACGGTCAGGTCCTGCCTGCTGAAATTAATTCCCCACTCGGTAATGCCGGGTTTGTAACGGATACTCTTAAAGGGAATGGCCGCTTCCCAAACCCATTTGTCATCATCGTTTTTTACCGAAGTTAGCCATTTGTTATCCCAGCTCAGATCCACCGTCCCGCCGTCGCCCATTTGTCCGTCCCAGGGAGCACCAGCCGCATTGGCACCAAACGAAAAACCATTGGTTTTGTCGTGAAAGGTATCCATGAACAAGAGGAAGTTGTCGTTTTTTCCAAAAGTAAAATCCCGCTTCAGAGATTCCACGATGATGGTTCCTTTGATAGGTTTGTAATTGACAACCAGGATATAGATATTATGTTTGTCGTAGGCCATTTTTACCTCCGTCCGGCATTTTGCAAAGCTGGTATCCATCGGGGTAATCATGAAGAAATCAGTTGCTGTTTCCGTATCGTTCCAGGCCGCGTCATTGGCTAGGCCGTCTATTTTGATGGCCGATGTTGACGGGCGGATATGATATTTGTAATTTTCGTTAGGTTTTTGTGCAAAAGTTTTTGTGAGTACAAAAAGTAAAGCAAGGATAATCCGCAGGTTACGTAACACTTTTTAAAATGTGGGATTTAGGATAGAGTAAAAAATCACGATCTGAACCATTTAACATCGGCATAAAAGGTACCAAAGGGGATAAGCGAAGCTACGAAGGCCAGCAGGGACTTTTTGATAGACCATTGCCTTTCTATCGCAACCTGTATGAGCAGCAGAACGTACAAAATAAACAGGACACCATGCGCCATGCCTATCATTCGGACAGGCTGCGGCATTCCGGCAAGATATTTGAGGGGCATGGCTATACCTAAAAGGATGAGGTAGGACATACCCTCAAGAAAAGCGATGATTCGGAGCCTGCCCAGGGCTGACTTTACTAGATCGGTGATCATGAATGTATTTTGAAAATATACTGATATTGGGACAAAGATACGAGCCGTTATCGTTAACGCCTTGGATTTTGAAGCTGATTTTAGAAAAATGTCAGCCCGGAAACGTCTTATTTTGAATATATGAAAGATAGTATTGGTTTAATTCAGGATAGGGATATGCATCTTGAATGGATTTTAGAAAATGTATTGTAATTCTTTGGCTCGTATTGAGTTTAATGAAATTTTATTTTGATTTTTAGTACCACATTACACGTCGGGTATCCCGATTATTTATTATTTGCAAACCTTAATCACTGCATCAATGACAAAATTGATTTACTCCTTACTATTTATTTTAACCATTGGGGCCGCTCATGCGCAAACCTTCAAGGTGAGCGGTAAAGTTACAGACGAAAGCGGACAGCCCCTGATAGGCGCGGCGGTGCTGGAAAAGGGGACCAACAATGGCACTGTTACTGATGCAGATGGCCGGTATCAGTTAACGGTGGGTTATGTAAATGCCATTTTAACGGTTTCTTATGTCGGATACAATAATGTGGAAAGAGGAATTAACGGCCAGGGAACACAGAATTTTTCTCTTGAGGATGCCACTGTACTCAGCCAGGTAACCGTTGTTGGTTCCCGAAACATGAACAGGTCTGCTACCGACACGCCAGTTCCGGTGGATGTAATTGATATCAGGGAAATTACCACCAAACAGGGGCAGTTGGATGTGAACCAGCTGCTGCAGTTTGCAGCGCCTTCGTTTAATTCCAACAGGCAGTCGGGTTCGGATGGGTCCGACCACGTGGATCCTGCATCTCTGCGAGGCCTCGGGCCGGACCAGACCTTGGTGCTGATCAACGGGAAACGCAGGCACCAGTCGGCTCTGGTGAATCTTTTTGGTACCAGAGGGCGGGGAAATACAGGAACGGACCTCAATGCAATACCTGCAGCTGCTATCCAGCGCATTGAGATACTGAGGGACGGAGCAGCCGCGCAATACGGATCGGATGCCATTGCGGGAGTGATCAACATCGTTTTGAAAGAATCCGTAAATGAACTGACCGCCAATGTGAATGCGGGTATATTTCAGGCCAAATACCGGTTTGATAATAAAACTTTTGACGGGCTTAACTACAACGCCAATATTAACTATGGCGTAGCGATCGCCAAAAAGGGTTTTATTAACGTGACTGCCGATTATAATTTCAGGGATTATACCAACAGGGCTAATACTGTTCCTGAGGCAGATCTGGCCAGAAGGCATTTCGGAGACCCTCGCATTAAAAATGCCGCATTGTATTACAACGCCAAAATACCCCTGGGGAAAAATATTCAGGTGTACAGCTTCGGAGGACTGAATAACCGCAAGGGTGACGCCTATGCCTGGACGAGGTTTGCGGACGATGACCGGAACATTCCGTCCGTATATCCGGATGGTTTTGATCCCATCATTTCAAGCAAGATAGACGACCGGGCTGTTACCGGGGGTATCCGCGGAGTTTGGGGAAAATGGGATATAGATCTGAGCCATACCTATGGTTTTAATAAGTTTCATTTTCTGGTATCCAATTCGCTGAACCGTTCTTTGGGTGAGCTGTCGCAGCGGTCTTTTGATGCGGGTGGTTTTCAGCTGGCGCAAAATGTCACAAACCTGAATTTTACCAGGTACTATAAAGGATTTCTCAATGGACTGAATGTAGCGTTTGGAGGAGAGTACCGGACGGAAAAATACAAGATTTTTGCCGGGGAACGTCCGTCCTATTATAATTACGATCCTGACTACCCAGGAGGCTCGCAAGGTTTTCCTGGTTTCAGTCCAACTGATGTGATCAGCAAGAACCGCTCCAATGTTGGGGCCTACCTGGACCTGGAAGCTGACCTTACCAAAAAGTTACTGGTGGATATCGCGGGCCGTTATGAGAATTACAGTGATTTCGGTAATACAGTCAACGGTAAAGTTGCCCTGCGATATAAAATTCTGGATGAATTGTCGCTGAGGGCCGCAGTGAGTACCGGTTTTCGTGCTCCCTCTCTCGCCCAGAAATATTTTAACTCCACTTTCACCAACTTTGTAAACGGTGAAGCGGTGGAAGTACTGCTGGCGAATAATGAAAGCAAGGTTACGCAAGCCCTTGGTATCCCTAAGCTTCGGCAGGAGACGTCCCAGAACGCAAGTGCCGGATTTACCTATTCACCTTCGGGCCGTCTCTCCGTAACTGTGGATGGCTATTACGTCAAGGTGAAAGACCGCGTGGTACTGACGGGGCAATTCAGTAACGACGATGAGGAGATAGGACAGTTACTGACCGATTTGCGCGTAGGGCAGGCCCAGTTTTTTACCAATGCGCTTTCTTACACTACTACCAAAGGCCTGGATGTGATTGTTGCACACAATACACCCCTGGGTCCCGGAAGGCTGAGTACGACACTGGCTGCCAATTTCAACTGGATGGAGCTTGGGCCGATCAACACCACACCTTTGCTGGCCGGAAAGGAAGGAACCTATTTCAGTGAGCGGGAAAGGTACTTTGTAATGGCTTCTGCGCCACCTTCCAAAATCAACCTCACCTTTGATTATTCTCTCAAGAAGCTAAGTTTTATGCTGCGGTTTGTCCGGTTTGGAGAAATAAAACTCATTAACTGGAACTATGGAGGAACCGATGAAGCTACCAATGCGCCATATACGGCTGCGCAATACACGGACGTCTATAAACCCAAAGTGCAGACGGACCTGACTATTAATTACAAAATCAGTAAAAATTTATCAGTTTCTGTCGGAGGAAGCAACATTTTGAATGTTTATCCCGACATGTCATCACCTGCTCTTACCGAAGGCGGGGGAAGCTGGGATTCCGTACAAATGGGAAATAACGGTGCATTCTTCTTTACAAGGATTGGTTTAAAATTCTAGTGCCTGGATTACTTCATATCTTTTGCAAAATGTCACTGTGAGACTGTAAGTATACGAAGTAATCCATCACGGATCCAAGCCGAATTTTGATGTATCAGGTTATTATTTTTTAATTTTTTTAAGAAAGATAGATTTAATATATTCTTAAACGATAAACCTTTCACGATTAATTAAAAATTATATTTAAAAGAATTTATATTTGGTACCAATTCGAACATTTCAAACCCTTTATTATTCCTAATCTTAGACAACATGAAAAAACGTTTCCTCTGGTTACCGGAAATTTCCGGTAAATTACTCTTCCTATTTTTACTGGGGAGTTGCCTGATGGCTCAGGCTCAAACGATTAAAGTATCCGGAAAGGTTACTTCTGCAGTCGACAACAGCGTTCTGGTGGGGATCACCGTTTTGGTAAAAGGTACCAACAATGGTACCACAACCAATGGTGAGGGAGAGTATACCATTAATGCTCCTGCAAATGCCACACTTGCATTCTCTTTTGTAGGATTTGAGAAGCAGGAAATCTCTGTAGATAACCGGAGTGTTATTAACGTAGTATTAAAAGAAGACAATCAGCAGCTTGGTGAAGTGGTTGTAACTGCCCTCGGTATCAAAAGGGAGAAAAGACAGCTGGGTTATTCTGTAACCGAAGTTGCCGGTGCCAAACTGGCCGCTACCAATGAAGTGAGCCCGATCAGTGCTTTGCAGGGACGGGTTGCAGGGGTACAGATTGACCAGGGAGCTGGTGGTTTGATGGGTAATACCAAAATCATCATCCGTGGTAACTCCACCTTGGGTACCAATAACCAGCCCATTTTCGTAGTGGATGGTATTATTCTGGATAATGATGTTTATGATCCAAGTGCCAATGGCTCTGGCAGCAGGGACTTCGGGAACGCCCTTAAGAACCTGAACATGGAAGATTTTGAAAGTGTATCCGTATTGAAAGGTTCTGCCGCTGCGGCACTCTATGGTACCCGCGCCATCAACGGTGTTGTACTTATTACCACCAAAAAAGGAACGCAGCGCAAAGGTTTAGGTGTGAACGTGTCACAAACGTTCACCGCTCAGAAACCATACCGCGGACCAGATTTCCAAAATCAATACGGTGGCGGTACTGTGGGTGCATTTTTTACGGATACCCGGGATCCGAACTATAAACCAGACGAAAGCTGGACCACCAAGGTTTTCCCGACCAATAGTAACGGACAACCTTATATCGACCGTCAGATTGGACGTGAGCTGGAAAACTGGGGGCCGAGATTTGCCGGTCAGCAGGTACTTGACTATGATGGCAAAATGACCACCTACCAGGCGTATCCCAATAACTACCTCGATGCATTCCAGACAGGAAAGGGGAGTATCACCAGCGTGGCTATTGATGGAGGTTCGGAAAGATCTACCTTCCGTTTTTCCTATAATCGTAATAAGGCAACAGGGATCAATTTAAAGAATGAGCTCGAAAAGAATGCTTTTAACCTTCGCGCCACGCAAAACCTGAACAAATTTCTGGTGGCAGACGTGACAGCCGATTACACCACAACCGAAGGAAGCAACCCGCCCAACCTTTCTTTGAATAACTACATCTGGACTTTTCCGCGTAACTATGATACCAACTACTGGAAACAGCGTGCCAACTATGTGGGGTATAACGGAGGACTGCGCAACCCGGGTGACGTAAACGAACCTAACAAAGTGCCTGGTGCAGACTATTGGTTCAATATTTTCGAAAACGATTATCTCCAGAAGGAGCAGATGCTGAGAGGCCGGCTGGCGCTGACGGCCACCGTTACCGACTGGTTAAAATTACAGGTGGAGGGTAACATCAATAACCTGTATACCAAAAACGAAGCCAAAGAATTGGGAACCGGAGTGAATTTTACCGGTGGTAAATATGGCCTCGGACATACCACCAAAGAAACGAACTTCTTGAAATGGATGGCCATTTTTAACAAGCAGATCACCAAGGATATTGATTTCAGCGGTTACATTGGAGGAGAGCAACAGAAGTACAATACATCCTATAACTATTCGGAAACTGCCGGAGGGTTGACTTACCCTGGTAATTTCTTCCTTGCCAACTCGGTCAATTCACAGGTATCAAAAGGAGGTGTGAAAACCCGCCGGACCTATCGTTCACTTTATGCGAGTGCCGACCTGGGCTGGAGAGATCAGGTGTTTTTACAGGCAACCATTCGGAATGACTGGTCGTCCGCTCTGACCTATAAAAACGGGTCAGGTAATAATTCATACGCCTATCCTTCCGTGGCCCTGTCCTGGGTGTTTTCTCAGACCTACCATGCTTCCTTGCCTCAATGGCTGACCTATGGTAAGCTGCGTGGAAACCTGGCTGCTCTGGGTGGTGATGTCGATCCTTTTATATTAAACCCAGGTTTTTCTTTTAGTGGTTATACCAATGCGGGAGGTTTGGGAGACCAGCCTATGTCAACTTATAGCGCTAATTCTACCCTGCAGCCTAATCTGAAGCCATTACGTAAGATATCCAAGGAAATTGGTCTTGAATTGAAAACATTCAATAACCGCCTGGGAATTGACGTTTCGGTTTACCGTGATAACTCCCGCAACCAGCCGCTGCCGATCTCAACGGACATTACTTCAGGTGTGAACAGCATCCTGATCAACGCTGGTAATATTCAGAATACCGGTATTGAAATCGCTCTTGATGCGACACCCGTTCAGGTGGGTGACTTTAAGTGGAACACCATGGTTACTTTCTCACGCAACCGTAATAAAATCGTTGAACTTTATGGTGACCGTGAATATTACGCCCTTGAGAGCGAAGGCAACGGATCCAACGATTTGATTCCTTACGCCAAAGTGGGTGGAGCATACGGTGTGATCCGCACCAAAATAGCCGCCAAAAGATTTAATGCTGTAGACGCTGGCGGAAGTACAGTTAATGACCCCAGAAACGGGATGGCAGTGTTGTCGTGGAGAGGTGATGCACGCGCGGCATTTCCGGCACGCAGCAATGAGTGGAAGGATGTAGGTGATATAAATGCTAAGTTCCGCGGAGGCTGGGACAATACCTTTACTTACAAGAGATTGTCATTGAATGTGCTTTTGGATGCCAAAATCGGCGGCGATATGATCATTACCTCCCTGCGTTACGGAACACACACAGGTATCTTCACCAACAGTCTCAAAGGGCGTGATGCTGCAAACGGAGGTATTACATGGACCAGCAAATTCGATGGCAAAACGTATGATGATGGTATTCTTCCGGAAGGTGTTTTCGATGTAGGACAGACAATCACGCAGGCAGATGGGAGCTCGGTTAATGTGGGTGGCATGACTTTCAAAGAGGCATACGAAAAAGGATATGTAGAGCCTACGCACTTACCCCAGTACATGTATCGTTACGGTTCCTTCTCAACGGCGGTGGGTGACTACTGGATTTCAAAGAATTCGTGGATTTCACTGCGTCAGGTATCGTTAAGTTATCAGGTTCCTCAGTCCATCTGTAACAAGATAAAACTGAACAACCTTTCCGTTAACCTGATTGGCCGTGACCTATTGTATCTGTACAATACATTACCATTGAATTTCAACCCTGCTTCTAACTATTCTAACAGTACTGCGATCCAGAAGGAAGTGGGTTTTATACCACCGATGACCCGTTCGCTTGGTGTTACCCTGCGTGCTGGTTTTTAATGAGTTAGTTCTGAAGTAATAGTGTACTTAATGACATTCGAAATAATGAAACATAACATAAAGAAATGGATTGCAGGGACCACGCTTTTGGCGGGTTTACTGATAAATTCTTCCTGCGAAAATAACTTCGGAGATATCAATTCCGATCCGAGCATTGTAACCAATCCGGACCCTAAATATCTTTTCACTTATTCACTTAACAGCCTCGAATCTTATCAGGGAGCTGAGTGGATATGGGAAAATCTGGAACAGCTGCTGCGTTTTTCCCAGCACCTTACTACGGATCCCTATGAATTGTCTACCAACATCAATTCCAGGTATTCGGCCTATTATTCCAATATCCTTCCCAACCTGGTGCAGATCAGAAAACTGATTGATGCCAAAGCGGATAAGGACCGTTACCAGAAAATGAGAGCAGCTACTTACGTTGTGGCCATTTTACAAGGCTTACGGGTAACAGATATGGACGGTTCGATACCGTATCTGACTGCGATTGAAGGACGTGATGCCGGGAATTATACCCCTGAGTATGATTCTCAAAAAGTACTCTATGATACATGGCTTACTGAGCTGACGGATGCGGTGACTACTCTTACTGCTTCGTCCACAGATCAGGAAAGTTATGGTAACGCTGATATTTTTTATCACAGCGACTGGACGAAATGGGCCAAACTTGCCAATACACTTAAGTTGCGCATAGCCGTTCGTTATGAAAATCAGGACAAAGCCAAAACCCAGCAGATTTTTAAGGACGTAATGGGAAGTTCAGTTGGTCCTATTGTTGACGACGCAGATCAGTTTGTTTACCTTGATCCGGATCACAATCCGATCGGTGGAGACGTGGATTACCGTAGTATCCGTTATGCGACCAAGTCCATCATCACTTTCCTGAAATCTACTAATGATCCGAGGCTGCCAATTTATTTCAGTCCGAATGATTTAACGCCTGAGGCGCTCACAAATCTGGCCACCACCGGACAGGCCCTGCCTGCCTTTATCAATGCGGCTGACCCATTGATCCGCTATCAGGGTGGCCCTGCCGACTGGACTACGGATCCTACGACTGCTGCATTTTATAAAAACCCGCTGAACGCCGGTACCAACAAGTATGTTGTGATGTCTACCATCAACAAAAACTTCTTTGCGCCACGTCGTAATGGAGCCACGGGTACCTTTGTGGACAACATGGTAACAAGCGCTGAAACCTGCTTTTACATTGCGGAATTTATTCAGAAAGGGTATGGTGCTGGTGTGAATACCAATGGTACTGCCGAAGACTGGTATAAAAAGGGAGTTACTTCTTCTCTGAAAAACATGAATGCAATCGCCGTTTCGGCGCAATCAACCACAGGCTTGGTTGCCGCCACAGCGGATGCCCAGATTGCGGCTTACCTGGCTCAGGATAAAGTGAAGTTTAATGGGGTGAATAACCTGGAGCGTATTTATGTTCAGCAATATCTGAATTTCATGCGCCTGCCGACCGAGGCCTTCACCTTTGTACGTCGCACGGGATATCCAAAGAATAGCTCTACTTATTATCCACGTGATGCATTCAAAGAAAGTATTCCCCGCCGTTACTGGATTGATGAGCCCGCTTTGGGAACCAACAATGCGAACTGGTTGAAAGCTCAGCAGGAGCAAGGTTTTACTCCCGGAGACAGAAGCGTTCAGGCGTTAAGCACACAGCGGCTGTGGTTTGACAAAACCAGCCCTGATTTTGGTGCCGGTATCTGATCTGAATGATTAAAGCGTATAAAAAATGGTGGCCTGGCGGGATTTCCGCCGGGCCACCGTTTTTTATAGTTCAGAGTGGGCGGTTTTCAGTAGGCAGTTTTTAGTTAACAGTAGGTAGTTCATGGTAGGCAGTATGCCGAGTTGGCAAAGGCTGTTGACTTTTAGTTTTAAGTAAACAGTTCACAGTGGGCAGTTGCCGATTGGGTAACACTGTGAACTTTAAACTAAAAACTGTTAACTCCGATAGGCAGTATGCCGAGTGTGTAACGCCCTTAATTCTTCACTCTTAACCAGGACTTTTCAAAAGTAGTCAGTTAGCCCAGGGGGTAGCGCTGTGAACTTTTAGCTGAAAACTTTTAACTCAGTCGAGCAAGATATGCGGACAGCTTTCAGTTTGAAGCAGCGAATAGTAAGTATCTGCAAAATAAATAGAGCCGTTGCAGGATTCATCCCGTCACGGCTCTCTTTATTGTTCTAAAAAATAGATCAGCGATTAGACCAGACCTTCGGTCTATACCACCTGTACCTTTCTTTTTCCGTTTTGTTTTCCAGCATTGGCGTTTTCTTTGTCTCGCATTTTGATGAAGTCACGGAACCTCCGGACGGTGGCCATGATGAGGCCTATCACCACAATGAAAGTACCAAGCCATAACACGTTGATCAGCGGTTTTTCCACTGCTTTCATGACAATGAAATCACGCTGAGAAGTATTTACGGCAAAACTGAACTGCCCGGTTTGTGGATTGATCTCCTGGAACTGAACCCGCAAACCAAGATCATTGCTTACTTCCGGTTTACGTGCAACCATCCTGTCGCGGATTACAAAAGAAGGGGTAATTACATATTCCTTATCCTTGTCAAGTACCCGTATAATCGCTTTCACCGCAGCATCACCCTCACCCAGCGAAACTCCTTCCACCTGCTCGGTACGAACAACGTTGTCCAGAATAGCCACATAGTCATTCACGAAAAATGTGTCCCTGAGGTTGACTGTGAAATTTTCGGTCTGGCTCCACACTGGTTCGGCTGTTGGGTTTGTAACCATATTGACATTGGTATACAAATCCTTGTTCAGATTCCTGCGGATATCAGGTGAAGAAACAATTCCACCCATTCGCGGGTTGATCTGCACCCTTGGGAAAAGCGTAAAAATTTTACCGGATGGCTCCCGGTATTCAATTTCGTAGTAAAAATTTTCTGGTGAAATTTCCAGTGTATCTCCTTTGGCGTAATATTTTTTCTCATCCACCACGATATCCCGCAAAGCCACCGCACGGAAGTCACCTTCGATGAGATCCACCCAGCTTTTTGAAATATAACCGGGAATATGTCTCGGTTCAACGCGGATATCACGCCAGGTGAGCATGTAGTCTCCCATCTGCTCCGGCTTATTGAGCCAGAGCGTGATGTTTTCCTTATTCTCCTTGTTGTCGTTCTGGGTAAATTCTTCACTTCTGGATATCATCAGTCCTGAGTTGTTGATGGAAACAACTTTGGTGTAAGCGGATGAAAACAATATCCCGATCAGCATCAGCGCCACACCGATGTGCGTGATGGCTCCGCCCGAAAGTGCATAACTTCCGCGGAGGATATCGACCAGAATACTGCCGTTGGCTACCACTGCAAAGATGGAAGCCGTTAGCAATACAATGTATTTGATGTCTTTTACTCCTTGCAGCGTAATCACAGCGGCACTAAGGACCAGCGCCAGCAGGAGCGGGTTATACAGCGCCTGCAATTTATTCTTGCCAACCCTTTTCCACCAGAAATACTGCCCCACACCCGTAACGATAATAATGAGGGAGAAGAACCACAGCTGGAACTTGTTATAGTGGCCGATCTGGTCTACAGGCAGCGCAAGATTTAAAACAAGCCCGAAAGCTTCTGCAATTTTGTTATAAACCGGTATGGATGTCGTAGCCAGAATCTGGAAACCAGACAGACAAAGCAAGGTAGCACCAATAAAAATCCAGAATTCCTGAGAATAGGTTGATACCTCTTCCTCGTCACTGGGAAGATCTTTCCAGCGGAAAATCAGCAGGCCAACGGCTACAATCGTAAACGTCAGCAGATATATCAAAAGTTGTCCGGATAACCCCAGATCTGTAAAAGAGTGGACCGAAGCATTTCCCAGGATACCGCTCCGGGTCATGAAGGTGGAGTAAAGTACCAGTACAAAAGTTGCTATTGTCAGAATGAAAGACGTTTTTAGCGCAGTTGCATTCCTGCGGCCAATGATCATGGTATGCACTGCTGCTACCAGGATCAGCCAGGGAACAAAGGAAGTGTTTTCAACGGGATCCCAATTCCAGTATCCTCCGAAGTTGAGGGTTTCGTATGCCCAGTAGGCACCCATCAGAATACCAACACCCAGAATCAGGGCCGAGAAAAGTGCCCAGGGCAAAGCCGGACGTATCCATTCCTGTATTTTTTTGGTCCACAAACCGGCAATCGCAAACGAAAACGGAATGAGCGTAGTGGCGAATCCGAGGAAAAGAGTAGGAGGGTGAATGACCATCCAGTAGTTCTGAAGCAAAGGATTCAAACCATTTCCGTCTTTCATGATAAAGTTGGGGTCCGCCTTCCAGATGGGCAGATCCGGCATCACTTCTTTCAGTAAAAGAAAAGGTGTAGAGCCGATTTTCAGATCAAGCCCCGGGATTACCACCCCCAGTATCATGGAGGTAAGGAAAGCCTGTACCAAGGAAAAAATGGTCATAACAGGTGCTTCCCAGGAACGGTTGGTGTAGATGAGTACAGCGCCCAGTATGACGTTCCAGAATATCCATAACAAAAAGCTTCCTTCCTGATCCTGCCAGAAACTGGATATGGTATACCCGGTCGGCAAGGAAAGGGAGGAGTTTTTCCAGGCATAATGGTATTCGAAATAATGATTCCCGATGATCCAGTAAAGCGAGAAAACAACGCCAAGGACCGCCGCCAGGTGGATGTAGAAAGTGATTCTTGCAAATCTCTTCCAGGCCGGCAGTTCACTGGCCGGAGTGTTTGCCATTCCGGCTTTAAAATAAGAATAGGTAGCTACGAGTGCAGATACAAACGCAATAATTACCAGCAGGTGGCCTGCACTTCCGATAGTACTATGAATCATGATTTTTTGGCAGTATGTTCAGTGGTTTCCAGTTTTCCCTCGTTGTATTTAGAAGGACATTTCATCAGGATCTTTTCGGCAGTAAAAGCGCCGTCCTGCATTTTCCCAATCACAACCACCTGTTCCGATTTATCGAAATCCTGTGGTTTGGTACTTTTATATACTACTTTCTGAGCCACATTGTTGTTGTCGATCAGCGTGAAAGTGAAATAGTTAGGGTCAATTTCCGGACGATACTCCATTTCCTGGATTTGGCCGGAGGCATCTTTTTTCAATTTGCCTACCACATGAATACTTTCGTTGTCACCGTCCGCGGCCATTTGTTTGGCCTTGCTGAAGTCTACATAGGTACTGGCATCACCAGCCGTAGAAACAATGATGCCGATGGCAACAGCAATAATAATAAGCCCGAATATTTGGATCTTTTTCATGTTGATTACTTGATGTTTAATTCTTTTTCAACCTTGGTGATTTTGGAGTCCAGCCGGAGCATGTTGATCACAATGCCCAGGAATACTACGGTTACCACGGCCACCACCACCCATATTTTCCCGTCGGCCCTGAGTTTATCAGCCATTTCCACCTGGTCTCCAGCTGTTTGAGCCAGCAAATTTGTTACTGTTGTTAATAAGAACAGGCAGAGCAATGATATTTTTTTCAGAGTATTCATATTTATCTTTATTCTTAACGAAATTTTATATTGAAATGTTAATGCTCGACAAAAATTAGCGTGCATGATCAGTCACTTTGTCCTGCTGAACCCTGTTAATGATTTTTAACCTTACGCGCAGTTCCGCCAGCCAGAGCCCCATCAGTATCCACCCGATGATAGCAGGATAAAAAACCTTTCGCAGGTTTGAATCCAGATCAAACGACCCGAAGGTACTGTTTCCTCCGCTTCCCGGATGCAGGGAGTCGGTAAGGCGGGGCAAAATATAGATCAGCGGAATAAATACAGCGAACGCAAAAATGTTGTAAACAGAGGAAATCCTGGCTTTTCGCTGCTCGTCTTCAAATGAACCTCTCAGCAGCAGGTAAGCAAGGTACATCAGTATCCCCACAGCGGCACCGTTTAGTTTGGGGTCGTTAGGCCATGGGTCGCCCCAGGTGAAATTGGCCCAAACGGAGCCGGTCATACAGCCCAGTATACCATAAAAGATACCCGACTTAGCCAGTTCGCTGGCTATATCGTCATTTTTGATATTTCCGTCGCGCAGGTACCTTATCGAAAAAATCATGGATGCCAGCAGCAACGTTGTCATGGACAGCCATAGTGCTACGTGAAAGTAAGTATTCCGTACCGTTTCATTTACAATGGGCAGATGAGGAACCGGGCCCATAAAACCCATGATCATTACATAGAGTAACAATATGATACACAGTATTTTCCACCACTTTTTTCTCATTTCATTTAGTTTTAATCGTTATTCTAATTTTTTTACCGCCTACCGCCTACTCCAAACTAGCTCCGCCACAGATATGGAAAAAGCAGATAACTCAGCGTGACTACAATCGCATCAATAGCCAGTAAAGTCCTGATCTCGTCCATGCTCGAGTCCCAGTCCAGCCCGTCGATTGCATTTTTGGCAAGCCGGATCGTCATCAATAGCATGGGAAGAATAATCGGAAAACTCAAAACGGTCATCAGGGTGGCACTGTTTTCGGCTTTTGAAGCAATCCCCGCAACGAGCGTCAGCACCGAAGCAAAACCGATTGCTGCCAGCATGATGCTTAAAAGATATAAACCAGGATCACCTACCGGATTACCCATTACAAATGCGTAAAAGCCAAATCCTATCATGGATAAAACGATCATGATCAGGCAATTATATATTATTTTGGATAAAATGATTGCCTGTGGACTGCACAAATTGTAATAGTATAAAAGCCTGCCGTAACGTTCCTGCGAAAAACTCTTGGCAATGGCGTTTACGGCTGTAAACAGAAGGATGATCCAGAACAGGGTATTCCAAACGATGGGTGTCAGCTGGTTCCTTTTCAGGTTGAAACTCAGGTAGCAGATGAAAACAGTACTTACCACATACAGGAGCATTCCGCTGATTGCGTATTTCTGGCGCCATTCAAGGGTAACCTCCTTCCATATGAGGGTTTTGATCTCGTTCAATTTTTAAGTGGCTGTTGATATCCGGTCAACGGTTACCAATTGTAATTGTCCATGGTTTGCAGAGAGCAGTACGGCCGGATCATGGCGTCTATCTATAATATGTGTAATTCCTTGCAGATTTTTCACATAGCTATGTCCTGCTTTTCCGCCACAAAAGTACTACATAAAGCCTCAGGGTAATAATAAAATGGTCATGATTTTGTATGATTTAGGGAATGGCTATGTAAATGGTTAGGTTAAATATTTGATTTACGGGCCGCGAGTGCTTACTTTGTAATTAACTATATTCAATCTAAATAATGTTGTATGTCTGTCCGGACGGTTTCTAACCTGAAAAAGGGAGAAAAGGGAATAATCAAATCATTTAACGATAAGGTAATGTCTCTGAAATTACTGGAAATGGGTTGCATACCGGGCTGTGAAGTGAGGCTGGATGCAGTGGCTCCGTTGGGGGATCCGGTATGTATCAATATCGGAGGAAATTACTGCCTGTCGTTAAGAAAAAACGAGGCGGCCGCCATTGAGATTGAATAACTTTTAACTTCTTTAACAGTACTCTTGAAACAAGAAAATATAAAAATTGCGCTGGTTGGCAATCCCAATGCAGGAAAGTCCACTTTGTTTAATGGCCTGACAGGGCTCCGTCAGAAGACGGGTAACTTTCCGGGAGTAACGGTTGAAAAGAAATCGGGGCGTTTTTCTCTTAAAACGGCAGGCAACCAGTCTCATGAGGTGGTTGTGGTGGATTTACCCGGAACCTATAGCATTTATCCGAAGTCGGCTGATGAAAGCGTGGTGATGGACATCCTTGCAAATCCACTGCATCCCGATTATCCCGATGCAGTGGTTGTGGTTGCCGATGCCTCGAATCTTCAGCGTAATCTGTTACTTTTTACCGAAATCCATGACCTGGGCTTGCCTACAATCCTTGCGCTCAACATGCTGGATGTGGCATCGGATATGGGGCTTACAGTCAATGCTGTACAGCTTGCCATGCAATTGAAAGTGCCCGTGGTGCGCATCAACGCGCGTACCGGGGAGGGTTTGGATAAACTGAAGGAAGCGGTTTTGCAACTGGCAAAAAATACCGGAATTGGGGAGGTGTCTTACTTTTATGATTTCGATCAAAAGGATCACAGGATGATCGAGGAGGTGAAAGAACTTTATCAGCTAAGCAATAATTACGTTGCCATGCAGTATGTATGCCAGCATGATAATTTTTCTTTTCTGGAACAGCCCATCCGCACAAAACTGGATACCGTTATAGATAAATACGGGTTTGATGAAAGCAATTTCCTGGCAGCGGAAACCATAGCCAGGTATGAAAAACTCAGGCCCATTATTCAGAAAGCGGTAAAGTCGGAGGGTATTATACAGCAGCCCTACTGGACGCGGAAACTGGATGCCGTGCTCTTACATCCGTTGTGGGGATACCTGTCTTTTGCTTTAGTTTTATTGCTTGTTTTTCAGGCCATTTTTGCATGGGCTTCTTACCCGATGGATTTAATTGACGCCGGTACAGCGGCAACCATTGAATGGGTGAAAGGTATAGTACCTGCAGGGGTCCTGAACGATTTGCTTACCGACGGCATACTGGCAGGTATTGGGGGTGTCATTATTTTTATTCCGCAGATCGCCATTCTGTTTGCCCTGGTAGCAGTGCTGGAGGAATCCGGTTACATGGCGAGGGTGATGGTGATTATGGATAAACTGATGCGCAAATTTGGATTGAACGGCAGGAGTGTAGTGCCATTAATCTCCGGTGTTGCCTGTGCAGTTCCGGCTATAATGACCACCCGCAGCATCAGCAGCCGCCACGAAAGGCTGCTTACCATTTTGGTAACACCGCTGATGAGCTGCTCGGCCCGTTTGCCCATTTATGCCATACTCATTGCACTTATTGTACCGGATGAAAAAGTGCTGGGTGTTTTTAACATGGCCGGACTAGTACTTTTTGCTTTATATTTCCTGGGCCTGGCAGGTGCTTTGGGCTCAGCCTGGCTTTTGTCTCTTTTTATCCCTAAAAATGAGCCTGGTTATTTCATGCTTGAAATGCCATCCTACAAGCTGCCACGCTGGGGACATGTCGGAATGACGATGTACGAAAGCGTTAAGTCTTTTGTACTGGAAGCTGGGAAGGTGATTGTTACCATATCTATCATCCTTTGGGTGCTGGCCTCATACGGCCCAGGAGATAACATGGAAGTAGCGGAACAGAATGTAGTTGCGAAAATGCAGCAGCAGCCGCAGGAAGAGATTGATGCCGCCGTGGCTTCCGTACGACTGGAAAATTCGTACGCAGGAAGTTTCGGCCGCCTCATCGAACCAGTGATCAAACCCCTGGGTTACGACTGGAAAATAGGTATTGCCCTGCTGGCTTCCTTTGCAGCCCGCGAGGTTTTTGTAGGTACTATGGCTACCATTTACAGTATCAGTGGTGATTCGGAGGATGTACCCACCGTTAAGGAAAGGCTTGCGAAGGAGGTTAACCCGGAGACGGGGACTGCTATGTATACTCCCGCTGTCTGTTATTCACTCTTAATGTTTTATGTTTTTGCCATGATGTGTATGAGCACCATTGCGGTAGTTTACAGAGAGACAAGGGGATGGAAATGGCCGGTCATTCAGTTGGTTTACATGATGACGCTCGCTTATGCGGCAGCCTTTGTGGCATACCAGCTCTTGTCCTGACCTCTTTCCGAGTTAACAGTTTTAAGTTGAAAGTTCACAGCGCTACCGCCAAGGCACACTGCTTACTTTGAACGATCCTGGTTAAGAGTGAAAAATTAAGTGCGTTACACACTCGGCATACTGCCTATCGGAGTTATCAGTTTTTAGTTTAAAGTTCACAGTGTTACATACTCGGCATACTGCCCACTGTAACTGTTTACTTAAAACTACAATTCCACATCATTACCAACTCGGCATACTACTTACTTTGAACTGCTTACTCAAATGTTACAAACTCGGCAACTGCCCACTGTGAACTGTTTACTTAAAACTACAAGTCCACAGCCTTACCAACTCGGCATACTGCCTACTTTGAACTGCTTACTAAAAACTAAAAGTCCACAGCCCTACAAACTCGGCAACTGCCCACTCTGAACTGCCTACTAAAAACTAAAAACTGCCTACTCCTTTAAACTGTTCAATCAATTTTCAGATTTTCGATCACATCAGAGGCGATCATGGCGCTCTGTCCTTTTCTGGATGCGGCCCTGTCTCCCGCCAGGCCATGCTCGTAAACACCGAGTATGGCGGCATGCTCCGGGGGATACCCCTGGGCCAGCAGGCTGGTGATGATTCCGGTTAAGACGTCACCGGTACCGCCTGTTGCCATACCTGCATTTCCGGTTGAATTAAAATGAACGTCGCCATTAGGCAGGATCACGGCTGTGTGGGCACCTTTCAGGCAAATGATTATATTATATTTCTGAGCAAATTTCCTTCCTGTCTCCAGCCGGTCAAAGTCATTGGCGGTTTCCCCCGCCAGCCGTTGAAACTCTTTGGGGTGAGGGGTTAAAATACTTTTCGCTGGAATTTTGTCTAAGAGATCATTATGCTGTGAAATAATATTAAGTGCATCGGCATCAATCACAAGCGGTAGCCTGGCTTCTGTTAAAAGTTTAGCCAGCATCTGAGCTGTTGCATCTTCCTGTCCCAGACCGGGTCCGATTCCAATAGAAGAATAGGAAGAAACTGACCCAAGTGCTGTGTTGAATTTCCGATCTACATCCACAGAAACCATGGCTTCGGGCAGCGATATCTGGGCAATTTCATAACCGCACTCAGGTATATGGAGCGTGAGCAAGCCAACACCTGAACGCAGACAAGCCTTTCCTGCCAATATGGCGGCCCCGATTTTTCCATAACTCCCGGCAATAATGAGTGCATGCCCGAAGGTACCTTTATGCGAAAATTTGTTACGCGGCCTGATGATTGATTCCGCATGAGCGGAGTCAGTATAGTAATAGGGAGTATGCTGTTGCAGCAGGTGCACGGTGTCAAGACCAATATCCACGATCCGCCACTCACCCACAAAAACCGCATTCTGTGGCATGAAAAATGCAAGTTTGGGCAATTGAAATGTGATGGTGAACAAAGGCTGTATAATAGGATCCGTTTCCTGATTGGATTTGTCGATGAATAAGCCGCTGGCTATATCTACCGATACCACTTTATTTCGGGAAGTATTCAGAAGACCTATTACTTTTGCCATGATACCTTCCGCAGGGCGCGATAAACCTGAACCCAGCAGGGCGTCTATACAAATTGTTTTTTCTGAAAGATCGGGCAGATCGGTTTCCTTTCTGATCTGAAAAGGCGTGAGATGGTCTGATAACCGCTTCAGGTTTTCCGAAAAATCGGCAGACGTATTGGCGGTATGTTCTATGATATATACCCGGACGTCATAACATTTCTGTGAAAGGATCCTTGCAATGGCCAGTCCGTCGCCGCCGTTATTACCCTGGCCACAAAAAACAGTTACAGGCCTGGTATTGACAAACTGGTTACAGAACCACCAGCAGAATGCCTGAGCCGCTCTTTCCATCAGGTTAACGGATGAAACAGGCTCATTCTCAATTGTGAAGGCATCTAAATCCCTTATTTGCCCTACGTTCAGTATTTTCATAGCCGATAATTTTCAAAAACGCAGGGCTTAGGCGCTCAAATTTCCGTTCCGGCGTTATAATTTTAGTCCAATCCTTTTATATATCAGCAATTAAGGCTAGCTTTGCACTCGTTTTCTCAAAAGCTGTTCCGAATGAAGGGGCGTCACCTCATCCGCTGGGAGCAAGCTATAAATTTAAATCCAAAAAAGCATTCGTCATGAGCGAACTTATCAAACTCGTTGAAGCTACGATTGAAAATCGTAAATCCGAGTATCCTGATTTTAAATCAGGCGACACAATCAACGTTCACGTAAAAATCCGTGAAGGTAATAAAGAGCGTATCCAGCAGTTTCAGGGCACGGTAATTCAGCGCCGGAACCTAAACTCAACAGGTGAAACTTTTACTGTGCGTAAAATCTCCAATGGTATCGGAGTGGAGCGTGTTTTCCCAATTCTTTCACCAAGTATCGCGAAAATCGAATTACTTCGTCGTGGTAAGGTACGTCGTGCACGTTTGTTTTATCTGCGTGGACGTCAGGGTAAAGCAGCTCGTATCAAAGAGCTTAAGGTATCGAAATAAGAATTTTTCGGTCAAATTTTTAAGCCCTGCAAGCGATTTTTCTTGCGGGGCTTTTGTTTGCTTTATATGCAGTTAACTGGACTATGGAAATTACATTTTATAAATATCAGGGTACGGGGAATGATTTTGTGATGATCGATGACCGATCGGAAAATTTCCCTGTGGATAACGAGCTGATCGCTCATTTGTGTCACCGCCGGTTTGGTATCGGGGCAGACGGGCTCATCCTTCTTCGCCACGCCGAAGGTTATGACTTTCGCATGGTTTATTTCAATGCAGACGGCGGCGAAGGGAGCATGTGTGGAAATGGCGGAAGGTGTGTGGTTCGCTTTGCCCATGATCTTGGGATTTTTAGTGAGCACACTTCCTTCATTGCCGTGGATGGTCCCCACGAAGCAAGTGTGGACGGTGAGGTGATCAGTCTGAAAATGTCCCCGGTTAACAAGGTAGAGCAGTATGAGGCGTACGATTTTATGAATACCGGATCACCGCATTATGTAACTTATGTTGACGATATCAAGGAAACAGAGGTGGTGGAGATAGGGAAAGATATTCGCTATGGGCCGAAATACGGACCTGTGGGAGGTACCAATGTGAATTTTATTGAGGTCCTAAGAAATAATCATCTGAGTGTACGGACATACGAAAGAGGCGTGGAGGATGAAACTTATTCCTGTGGTACCGGTGTAACGGCCTGTGCGCTTTCGGCACATTTGCGGGAAGGCTGGGCTAGCCCCATTGTCGTGGATACCGTCGGAGGAACGCTCGAGGTATCATTTAATGCGCTGCCGGGAAATACATTTGATGAAATATACCTCACAGGCCCGGCAATGCGTGTGTATGAAGGCAGGGTTACGCAGTAACGGCGGCTTCATACAGATTCGATGATGCCGCCTTTGACATGCAAAATTTTCTTATCTGCCCACTCCGGAACCCGGCAGTAATCCATGGCGGCTACTTTGCTTCTGACGCCATTGGTACAGATAACAATGATGGTTTGAAAGGGATCCAGAAGGTCCCTTTTTTGCCTGATATCTGCCAGGGGTATATTGATTCCTCCTTCATTGAATTCTTCAAATTCCCAACTTTCCCGTACATCTACCACCACAGTATCCGTGTTGCTACGAAGCTGTTGCATTTCTGAAAGGGAGATGTCTGTAAAAGTGTTTTTTTGCATTCTGTTAATCCTATTAAACTGTATCAAATGCAAAAACCACAGATTTTTCTCTGTGGTTCCTGTATTTATCTGCTGTAAATCTGATTATTTCGAGTAGGGGTGGTCCTTTACTACCGGAATATTTTTAGCGATCAGTTTGTGGATATCTTTCAGGTATGGTTTTTCCTCTACATCGCAGAAAGACAATGCCGTTCCCTTCGCACCCGCACGTCCTGTACGCCCGATGCGGTGTACATACGTTTCTGGAATATTGGGAATCTCATAGTTGATCACATGCGTCAGATCGTCCACGTCAATACCTCTTGCCGCAATGTCGGTAGCGACCAAAACCCGCGTCGTTTGTGCTTTGAAATTTTTCAAAGCATTCTGGCGCGCATTCTGCGATTTGTTCCCATGAATGGCCTCTGACGTTACTCCCGCCTTACGTAATACCTTCACAACCTTGTCGGCGCCGTGTTTGGTCCGGGTAAATACAAGTGCGGTGGTAATGGCTGAATCTTTCAGGATATGCAGCAACAAAGAATTTTTGTCCGATTTATCAACAAAAAATACGGACTGGCGAATCGTATCAGCAGTAGACGAGACGGGGGTAACCTCTACTTTGGCCGGATTGGAGAGGATCGTGTTGGCGAGGGCGACAATCGCCGGGGGCATTGTTGCAGAGAAAAACAGCGACTGGCGTTTGGCGGGTAAAAGCTTAATTACCTTTTTTACGTCATGCACAAACCCCATATCCAGCATGCGGTCCGCTTCGTCCAATACGAAAATTTCGAGCTGATTTAATTTTATAAATCCCTGATTGATAAGGTCTAGTAATCTTCCGGGAGTGGCAATCAGTATATCAACACCTCGTTGCAAAGCATCGGTTTGAGGTTTTTGTCCAACTCCTCCGAAAATTACGGTATGGCGTACGGATGCGTGTCTGCCATAAGCTTCAAAGCTTTCACCGATCTGAATAGCCAACTCACGGGTGGGTGTCAGGATAAGCGACCGGATCCTGCTTCTTTCTCCTCTTCCAAGTGGCGATTCTGACAATATCTGTAAAATAGGAATTGCGAAAGCAGCCGTTTTTCCCGTACCGGTCTGCGCACAGCCCAGCAAATCCCGGCGATCTAATATAATTGGAATTGATTTAACCTGAATGGGTGTTGGCGTAGTGTATCCTTCTTCTTTCAGAGCCTTGGATATAGGCTCAATGAGTTCTAAATCTTGAAATGTCATTTGTGTTTTTTAAAGGGCCTCCGGTCAATACCTTGACGTTGGGCCCGGAGTAATTTGTTTAGGCTTTCCAGCCAGGAAGTTAACGGTTTTGGAATGGTTCTGGTTCAAAACGACCACCGTGATACTAACTAAGAAGCGGTAATATGCAAAATTACACAAAATGCGACAAATTGGAACTATAACGTTTTGTTCTGTTCTAAATTGATTGTTTCCACTGTATGTACTGTTTTCTCATACAATGGGCGCATGGCCGGTAACCTTGAGCAACAGCTTCTTGCTCCGACCTAAAAAAGAGGCGGTTTTCCGGCTTCATACGCTTGCCTGACTTACACCCGAGTTGTCCGTAAATCCTAAGACTCATGTTTCCGCCAAAAGCAATGACACCTGCTCTGATGGCTGATTTCAGATCGCAGTCACTGATATCCCTATGCCTGATCATAGCCATTCAGTTTAAAGCATCATGAAAAATGACTCCAAGGGTGTGCCGCTCACCCGAATGTAGCTCGCTCACGCCATGTTTGATGCGGGCACGGTAATACCCTCTGCTGCCTTTTACCGGGCGAAAATTTGTAGTGAAAATGAGCATATCTCCTTTGTCGGGTTGCAAAACAATAGCTTTTGACTGGGCGCGGGGTGTTTGCTGGGTAAGTACAAATTCTCCTCCTGTGAAATCGGTATCTGGCTCGTTCAGAAATAAAACTGTTTGAATTGGGAAATACACATCACCATATAAGTCCTGATGCAGTGTATTGTAATCGCCCTTTCCATATTTGAGGATCAGAGCCGTAGGTTTTGTCTGATTGCTTGCACGACAAAGCGTTTGCAGGCCTTCGAAGGTATCAGGAAAGCGGGAGTCCATCTGCAGTACCTGCATCCACAAATTTGCTATAGGTGCCAGTTTAGGATATATATCTTCACGGATACGCTGGATCAAACCGGGTAAGGGATAGCTGAAATACTTGTATTCACCCAAGCCAAAACCATGGCGCTCCATTGTGACTGTTTTTCTGTAAATGGCAGGGTTTTCGTAATTTCTTTTTAGCTCCTCGCATTGCATGGCAGTCAGTACCGAGGGAATGACAGCATATCCCTTTTCATGCATTTCTCCGGTTATTTTCGGCCAGTCAACCGCTTCGATTCTTGATTTTAGTGCGTCCATTTTTTATGTCACCGTTTTAAGAGATTGTATCCGGTACGCTAAAAATTACCGGCTGTTCTGGCTGCCTCCCAACCAATGATCGCTGTTTTACGGATGGGGCCCCACATGTAGCCACCAAAATTCCCGGTAGACTGGATCACTCTATGACACGGGATCAGGAACGCGACCGGGTTACTTCCTATCGCGGTACCCACAGCCCGGGAAGCTTTGGGACTCTGGATTTTTTCCGCCAGTTTTCCATATGTCGAAAGTTCTCCCATGGGAATTTTTAAAAGCGCTTCCCAAACCTTTAGCTGGAATTCCGTTCCTTTCAGATGCAATTTGATCTGGTTTAGTTTACTCCAGTCGTGCGTAAAAATATAGAGCGCATTTTGCTGGCTGAGGTCCAGCATCTGCCGGAATGCGGCGTTGGGAAAATGCCGTTTCATATCTGCCAGTGCCTTTTCTTCACCGTCGGCAAATGCCATATAACAAATTCCCTTGGGGGTTGATGCCACCACCATATTCCCAAATGGGCTCTCGGTATAACTGTAATTGATTGAGAGGTTTTCTCCGCCATTCTTAAATTCTCCCGGAGTCATTCCTTCTATTTTTACAAAAAGATCGTGCAGACGTCCGGTACCTGAAAGGCCGGTTTCATAGGCAGCGTCAAACAATGTGGCCTGTTTTTCCTTCAGGATCTGTTTGGCGTATTCAATGCTGATGTACTGTAAGAATTTCTTGGGGCTCACCCCGGCCCAGTCTGTAAACAGCCTTTGAAAATGAAACGGGCTCAGGTTCACTTTTTCCGCCAGCTCATCCAGTCCCGGCTGTTTTTGAAAGTTTTGTTTGATATAATCTATTGCCTCGGCAATCCGGTTATAATTGATGATATCCTGCTCGCTCATATCTTGAAATAATTTTGATAAGACAAAGGTATGTCTCACAGAAGTTAAGAGAAGCCCGAAACTTGCTCAATTCCTTACTGGGTTACGGTAAGATTAGCGTTGAAATGCGGGAAGTTACGGTGGGTGGTTCAGTGGGGGTATTTGGCCGCCAAAAAATAATAGGAATCCAGCAGATGATGCATGAAAACATTTTTACCGGAATCAGGATAAATTTTGTAGTACGCCTCATCAGGCAGCAGGATGACGGTCGGTCCTATTCTTACATAGTTGCTGCTGGTGGTATATACCGGAGCCTCGTAATCGGGAAGCGTTTTCAAAACCTGTTTTCCTGCGAAATTTCCAAGATACCTTTCATAATTCCGTTGGGTTTTTTCACTCGGTTTCCTCAGACGCTTGTAGGCATGCCGGAGTGCGAGGCGTGTTATTAACTTCTGTTTTTTCATAATTGTGTCAATGTTCGTGAAAGGGTTGGTCGTGTTAAAATCACCCAGGACCTGTACAGAAAATGGTGTTTCGGGTACCCAGTCTGCCGCATTAACCACATTGTATCCCCAGCCGCCGGCCACCATGTTTTCGTATTCATAGGCATAGTAGGAATTGCCTGCTTTGGGACTTGCACTGCTGTAGGTCTTGAAACGGATATCTTTTGGCAATAGATTTTCTTGCCTGAGTTGGTACAGGTAGGAAGTAAGCAGATAGGACAAGGCTCCTCCCTGGCTGTGTCCCGCGATAATGAAATCTCTGGCTCCCGACTTATAACAAGAGTCGATCTTCGGAACAATATCCCGCGCAAGAAATGCCATTCCGATCAGAAAACCAATGTGAACGGCAGCTCTGGGATTTTCTGCGAGTTTGTATTTGAAGGTATAATCCCTTGTGAGTTTTAACTCGCCGGTGGCCGGGGCCATGGCAGCATAAAAGTTTTCAAGCCACCCCACCGGGTTGGTGGTCGTGCCACGCAGGTTGATCATGAAAACATGATCGTCCGTTTTCCAAAGATCCCAGCGGTTGTCCAGCCCGGTAACAGCCGACCGGTAAATCAGTTTTGACGATCGGACCTCAGGTAATTTATTTTGTCCCATACCGTCGTAAATACCCCCGTGCAGCCTTAGAAATTCCATATATTCCATTTTGTCAAAACCCGCTTTCAGGTAAGATTGAGCCCGGAGGGAGGTCCAGCTGCTTATTACAACAATGGCCAGAATCGCATTTCTTTGGAATAGGTACCGCATCTTTTCAAAAAGTCGAATGTGAAAATAAATATACGCTTTTGTTCGAAATCAAGTGCTTTCTCCGTATCGCTGGTAACCCTTCCGGTACCTTTTGGTTTATTAGAATATCGTTAGAGTTATGCCGAAATGAGAGTTCATACTTTCTATTCCGATTGGTTTTTGGTATTTTTGGTTAGTCTAAAAAATATTTTCAATGGAGCTTTATTATTCATTCTCAATACTTATAGTACTTTCCGCTATCTTTTCTTATATCAATGCACGTGTTTTAAAACTGCCTTCTTCTATCGGTGTAATGGTCATTGCATTGCTGGTATCTCTTGGCTTACTGGCCACTGATAATATTTTCCCGCATACTTTCGACAGGCTAAGCAGCCTCGTGGCGAGTGTTGATCTCACCGAAGTTTTGATGGGCGCCATGCTTAACTTTCTTCTTTTTGCAGGAGCCGTTCACATACATCTTGAGGATCTGAAAGAACAGCGCCTGCCGGTCGTGATATTCAGTACCGTGAGTGTGGTGATCTCCACTTTTGTAATCGGTTTCATCATGTACCAGGTTTTGGGCTGGTTTCATATGGAAATACCGCTGATCCAGTGTCTGGTTTTCGGGGCCCTCATTTCTCCTACGGATCCCATTGCGGTGCTTGGCATTTTAAAGCAAGCCGGGGTACCCAAATCACTCGAAACGAAAATTGCCGGAGAGTCGCTTTTTAATGACGGGATGGCTGTTGTGGTTTTTATTATCATGCTGGCACTGGCAAGAGGGGAAGAGGTTAATACTTCATTCTCGGGGATTTCTTTACTTCTGATCAAGGAGGCCCTGGGAGGAATTACCCTTGGATTATTGCTGGGGTTTGTCGGTTCTAAAATGATGGACAAAGCCGATGGTTATAATGTTCACGTGCTCATTACCCTTGCTATCGTCATGGGAGGACACCTGGCCGCACAGGCGCTGCACATGTCTGGTCCGCTGGCCATGGTGGGTGCCGGACTTGTTGTGGGTAATTACGGAATGAACCTGGGAGGCGTAACGGAAACGGAGCGGGATTACATGGACAAGTTCTGGGAACTGATCGATGAGATACTGAATGCGATCCTGTTCCTGATCATTGGTTTTGAACTGATCCTGCTGCCGGATATCAAACAATACGGATTTGTGGGAGCTGTGACCATCGTTGTGGTACTTTTTGCAAGATTTATCTCCATCTGGATTCCTGTCAAAGTAATTCCTTTCCGGAAGCGTTTTGGAAAACAGTCGCTCATTATCCTGGTTTGGGGTGGATTACGTGGCGGGGTTTCCATTGCCCTGGCGCTATCTATAGATCATGATCTGAACAGAGATCTCATCATCTCGATAACCTATTTCGTGGTATTGTTCTCGATTATCGTTCAGGGGCTTTCCGTCGGCAAGCTGACGGGTAAAATCACAAAGCCTGAAACGGAGGTTATTTAGAGTTTTTAGTTTACAGCGGGCGGTAGGCCAGGTGGGTAGCGTTTTAGTTTTAAGTCGGCAGTTCAGAGTAGGCAGTAGGCCGTGGCGAGTTGGTAGCTTGTGTACTATTAGTTTTAAGTAGGCGGCTCAAAGTGGGCAGTAGGCCGAGTTGGTATCGTTGTGTCTTTTAGTTTTAAGCAGGCAGTTCAAAGTGAGCAGTATGCCGAGTAGGTAAGGCTGTGGACTTTTAACTCAAGACTGTTAACTCCGATAGGGAGTGTGCCAAGTTGGTAGTGTTGTGTACTTTAGTTTTAAGTAGGCAGTTCAAAGTGAGCAGTAGGCTGAGTAGGTAAAGCTGTGGACTTTTAACTCAAGACTGTTAACTCCGATAGGCAGTATGCCATGTGGGTAACACTCTTCACTCTTAATTCTTCACTCTTAACCAGTGCCGCTCAAAGTAAGTGGTAAGCCGAGCCGCTAACACTGTGAACTTAAACTAAAACCTGTTAACTCAGTAGCAGGTCAGGACTAGGGCTGGTTTTCAAATATTACTTTCTGCTGGAAAATGGTATGATCAGTTTCTCTCCTCTTTCTGAAAAGTCCTTTGATTTACCATTGGCTTTCATCAGTGCTTCTTTGGTAATTCCGTATTTGCTGGCAACTACTCTTAGCACATCCCCCGGACCAACCGTATGTACCGCCTGAACCTGAACAGACAAAGTGGTCATGTCACTCTTCAGGTCTGATACTGATGGGTTAAGGCCTTGTAGTGTTTCCAGTTTAAGATTGTAACGGGACGCAATACTTGACCAGGTTTCTCCGCCTTTAACTTTGTGTGTGATGGATTGTCCACCCACTGACGATGCCGATACATTGGTTTTTTCTTTTATTTCCGGCTCTGGTTTTTTATCTTCTTTTGGCGCAACTGGTGTTGGTGAGGGGGCTTCCGAGGTGGAGGCTGGTGTCTCCGCCGGGGCTTCATCGGCAGGAGAGACAGATTCCTCCGTAGTGGCCTCTTCAACCGTTGGATCCACCACTACCGAAGTAAGCTCTTCCGAGTCAGACGAGTTATCGGAAATATATTCATAACCGATATATAACATGGCTAAAACCAGTAGAACCAGAACGGCCAGTGTGATAATGGGCAGATTGGATTTTTCGGTTGGGCGCACATTTCTCTTTTTTGGGAATTCGTCTTCCATAGCGGATAGCGGTGATTTTTAGCGGTGTTATTTTTACGAAAATAATAAAGCAACCTTACTTTTCAACCTGATTTTTCAATTCCTCATTCATGATCGCCACTTTTTGCTTTAAATTAACCTTAAATTCATCTAATCTTGACGCCAGGGCCTCATCGGAGGCTCCGATAATCTGTGCAGCAAGAATTCCGGCATTACGTGCGCCATTCAGCGCAACGGTTGCTACCGGTACACCCGATGGCATTTGCAGGATCGATAAAACAGAATCCCATCCGTCAATGGAATTACTGGATAACACCGGAACACCTATTACCGGCAGACTGGTCAGCGACGCCACCATACCCGGTAAATGAGCTGCTCCGCCAGCTCCTGCAATAATCACCTTAAGGCCCCGCTTTCTGGCAGTACCTGCATATTCCAGCATACGTTCTGGTGTGCGGTGTGCCGAAACAATCTCCATTTCAAACGAAACCCCCAGTTCTTTTAGTGCCTCTGCCGCTTCCTGCATAACCTTTCTGTCCGAAAGGCTTCCCATAATGATCCCAACCATTTGTTATATTTTTGAATTAAAGGTGTATCTGTTTTTCAGCTATATCAAATCAGAAAACCAGCGTGAGCTGAGTATCACGCTGGTTTGTAACTTATTACTCTGATATTTCTTTTGACGAAATCGACCTTCTCTCGAAGTGACTCCATGTCATGGTCCATAATTGTGATGTGCCCCATCTTACGAAAGGGTTTGGTAATAGCTTTCCAGTATAAAAAAGGATAGACCTGCTCTGTAGCCAGTAAAGTTTCCATTCCTTCATACACGGCGGGTCCTTCAAAACCCTCTTCTCCCAGTAAATTTACCATAGCGGATGGGCCAAAGGGTACAGTACTTCCCAGGGGTAATCCGAGGATGGCCCGCCAGTGCTGTTCATACTGAGAAGTGGCGTTGGCGCGTATGGTATGATGGCCGCTGTTATGTGGCCGCGGCGCTACTTCGTTGATCAGAACCTCTCCTTCTTTTGTGAGAAATAATTCAACGGCCAAAAGTCCTGTGATACCAAAAGCTCCGGCCGTTCGGCGGGCAATATCTTTTGCTTTTTCATCAACTGCCGGTGAAATCTCGGCGGGGGCAAATAGGTACTCCACCAGATTATGCTCTGGATGAAATACCATTTCTACAGTAGGGAAACAGCTTATTTCTCCCTTTTCATTCCGAGCCACAATGACAGCCAGTTCTTTTTCAAAGTCAATTGCTTTTTCCAGTAGTCCGGGCTGGTCAAATGCTTTGGGAAGATCTTCTGCTGACCGGAGCCGCTGCACGCCCCGGCCGTCATAACCATCTTTTCCCAGCTTATGAAATGCAGGCAGGAAATCAATATGTTTAGCGGTATCATCCCGGTTCTCCGTTAGTATAAAAGGAGCGGTAGGGAGTTGATGCTCCGTGTAGAACTGTTTCTGAATGCGTTTGTCCTGAATTTTCCTGATAACCGAAGGCTGGGGATAAACTTTTTTTCCTTCTTTTTCCAGTGCCTCAAGGGCGTCAACATTTACTTTCTCAATCTCAATTGTAATGATATCCAGACTTTTACCGAAATTATAAACGGTGTCGTAATCTTGCAAAGAGCCTTGTTGAAAGTGAGGGGCGATTCTCCGGCAGGGAGCGTCCGCGTCCGGATCTAATATATGAATATCAAGATTCCAGTCGACAGCCGCCTGCAGGAGCATTAATCCGAGCTGTCCGCCGCCAAGAATTCCTATTCGGGATGAAAGCATTTTAATAAGGTATTGTTCGCTGCAAAATTGGGGCTAAAAAGTCAGAAACAGAAAACCTTTGTACTTCTATTTACTTTAGGCCCCCGATTTTAGTGTAATACAAATGGCATTAGGAGCCTGTTTTATTTCAGCAGCCTGATCAGGGCAATTTCCAGCAGCAGGAAGAACAGAGCGGCGTATAAAAAATATTTCCATAAGCTCGTTCCCAGATTCTGTTGCCTGAATTCCTCGGCAAATGCTGCGTCGTCAATTTTGTCAAATATCTGGACATGCTTCCGGCCCGAAAATATTTTCCTTAAATCGTCCGGGCTATAGTAATCCATTTTCGACTCGTTGTGATTATGGTTCAGCGCAATAGTCTGTTCGGTCTGGCTGTCTTTCACGAGGTCATAATATCCCGCCGACAGGCCTTCTCCTTCATCTCCCTTGGGTATCTCCAGCAGTAGCTGATTTCCCACCGCCCGTTGTATCGGAATGATTTCTGTTTTCCCGCTTCGCAGCTTGTAAACCGTGTTACCCGCTTCGTTGTTCACCGGCAGAACAATTGGATTCTCGTCAAAAGTGAAAGAAGTCCGTTGTTCTCTCACGCTGGCTGCGGCCATTTTATACATAATGGGTACGAAAATAGCATGCTGTGCCATGGATCCGTATTCGGGAGCAAGGGGGGCGGCAAAAAGGTATAATCTGCCTTTGCCCCGGTTAACCTGATTCAGATAGGTTTGTCCGTTACGGAAAGTGAGAAGCAACTGGCCAGCATTGTTCCAGCTCCAGACCGGCGTAGCGGCGGGAAGATTAAGGTTGGCCTCCTGGCGGATAGATTCTTCAAATACATCATTAAAAAAGGGACTGTTACGATCAGGCGGAGCGAGCGGTAGTGGCGCGGCGTTGGAAGGTGTTATGCCGTTCAGGCCGGTAACGCCCATCGTGCCTAGCAACAGGCTGTAACTTGCAACGTCCGGAACGGGTGGCGGGATCACGCCAAGGCTGCCTCCTTTTTGGGCGAAATCCTGCAGGTCGGCAGGGAGGGAGCCCGTCAGACGGGATACCCCATCCAGCACAATCAGATCAGCATTTTTGATCAGGCCGGGATCCATGTTTTGTACACTGAAACTTTGCAGGGAGAACAAACTGTCGTTGGCATACACATTTTCGATGAAATGGTTTTCTGACCGTTGTCCGTAAATATGCAGGATGCGGATCATGGGCGAGGCATTCAGCACAAAGTAATAGTCGTTGTCAAAAGTAACGGGATAGTCATCAAAAGTTATCTTCCCCTTTTTGTATCCCTTGCCCTTCAGGTTAAAATTGAAACGAGCGGTAGCGCTGCCGTTTGCGGGGATTGTCACTGAGGCAGTAGAACTTTGGGTATTGTCCAGGGTGAGTTTAAGTATCACATTTTTTGCCTCCTGGTTCCCTGAATTGCTTACTTTAACCAGCAGGACATTATTCTGAAGCTCACGGATAAATGGGGTGTTCAGCCAGGCAGAATCTACGAAAATGTTTTTTTCAGGCACTGCCTGTATCGGTACAAGAAACAGCCTGTCGGTACTGTCTACCTGAATTTCCGATAAATTACCTGCCGTACTTTTCTGAAAATCCGAAAACCAGAATATCTGGTTGTGACCGCCCGGCTGGTGTCGGGAGATAAGATTTTTTTGTCTTTTGTAAACCTCAGAAAAGGTACGGGGGGAGTGCGAAAGGTCAACTGTGGTGAGCCGGTCTTTTATTTTATCTGCTGAATACAACCCCTGCTCCTGAGCCGAAAAATCGTTGGTTACCAACTGCAGAGAAGTGGCGTTACGGAACAGCCCCAGTAATTCGCTCAGGCGTGCGGTAGCAACATCCAGGTATCGTTTGGTATTCAGCTCATTCTGCATGCTGAATGAATTGTCCAGATACAGGCTGGTAATACCGGTTTTCTTCGCGGCCTTGTCTTCGTTTGCAGGAAGAAACGGTTGGGCAAAGGCCAAAACCAGACACGAAATAGCCAGTATCCTGGTGAGCAATACCAGCCAGTGTTTGATTTTCCGGACGGAGCGCGTTTGGGTTTCAACCGCTTTGAGAAAGGCAACGTTGGTAAAGAATATGCGTTTTGTCCTCCTGAAATTGAATATATGGATGGCTATCGGAACCGATACGGCCAGTAAACCCCAGAGAAAAGACGGAAAAAGAAAACTCATTGATAAATATCAGGATTCGGATTCAGGATCGCAATGTGTTTTAAAAAAAGGGGAAAACAATATTTTGTTACTGATTTAAAGCAGGTGCAGCGCCATGATTGCTTCCTGCAAATTACATTAAATTCCGCTAACTGCTTTTTATTTCAACGCCTTTCTGATAAGTCTATTGCTTTTTTCTAACTTTGCAGTCCTGAAGGTTTTCTGCTCCGAGAGCGGATCGCACGAAAAGAATTATCTAATATCAATATATTTATGGCCAAAGTATCGGTAAATAAACACCAGCCAGTTTATCAAATGCCCACGAATCCGGCAGCGGTTCGTACTAAAAAATATGCGCTGCCAACCAAGAAGTATATCACCCTTGCCATGCGTTATTTCTTTAAATCGCAGATCAAGTGGGTGCTTTTACCCCTGGCTTTGATCCTCATCAATGCAGTGGTAAGTCTGACGGGCCTTTATCCTAATATCTGGATTTACATTACGGTTGTGGTTGGTGTGGTCTTGTATATCCTGTTCTGGTTGGTTCAGTTTGCAGGCATTACACAGCTTGCTCAGTATAAACCGATGTTTGAAAAGTTTCAATATGAAATTGACAACCGTCAGATACTCATGAAGTTAAACCAGAAGGAGGGGAGCGTAATGAAATGGGAGCAGATCCAGGAAGGTTTCAAGGAGAAAGACGGTTATGTGTTGGTGATTTCCAGAGGTCAATTCATTCATTTGCCCTTCAGTATTTTTAACTCGGAACACGAACTAAAGGTTTTTGAACGAATCATGAAACAGAAGGAGTTTTTAAAGTCCTGATTTTCAGATTTTATAGAGAAGAGCCCGGTACTTACCAGGCTTTTTTTATGGGAAAATTAATAAGAAGGGCGATTTCAGTTCTGAATTTTAAGCCTTAATTCTAAATTGTTTGATCAAAAGTGATGGCGTTTATGCAATTGCAGATTAGAGAGTTTAACGAAACGGATAGGGGAGATTTAAGAAAACTGTATCTGGAAGTACGCAGGCAGAGTTTTGGCTGGCTGGAAAAGGATAACTTTATTAAGGACACTTTCGACAGGGATACGGAGGGAGAGACGGTGCTTGTCGCTGTCAATGGCAGTGAGATAATTGGTTTTATCAGTGTATGTCCGCAGGAGAATTTTATACATCATATCTATGTTGCGACGGCCTATCAAAGACAAGGCGTAGGTGAGGCGTTGTTACGGTCCGTTCGCGATCTGGTGGAATATCCCGTCAGGCTAAAATGTCTGCAGAATAATACCGGAGCGGTGGAGTTTTACAAAAAGGGAGGCTGGATTCCTAAAAATCTGGGGATCTCTGCAGAGGGGATTTATATCCTGTTTGAGCTGCAAAAGGAAATTGTTTACAGTTAGGAAAATGCGTAGTGGCTGTTTCTGTGTACTTAATGCCGCTTACCAAAGTTCTTTTCTCCGGCTTCAATACTGATTTTCAAATGGTTGTCTTTGGGAGGTATGGGGCAGCTGTATCCATCGCTATAAGCACAGTAAGGATTGTAAGCTTTGTTAAAATCAAGGGTTAGCTGGTTGCCTTCAATATCTCCCGTTTTTAAGTCGATGTAACGGCCGCCTCCGTAAGTGGTCTTTCCGTTGGTCAGATCTTTGAAAGGTAGAAAAAGGTAATCGCGGTATTTGGGTATCGTCTGAAGTGAGGGGCTGCGATAAACCGTCAAAGTTTGTCCCTCCTGTCCTTCTATCCTGAACTTAAGGATACCGTAAGGTACGTAGGTCTGCTTCCGACCGCTGTAAGTAGGCATTTCAAAAGGCAGGGCATCTATTGTCCTTTCAAAAGAGGCCGTGACACGGTATACTGGGTCAGCCTTAAAGAACTCCAGGTATTTAAGGTCACTTTTCTTAAGCGGAGCATTGGGAGAAATCAGGAATTCTTCCTTGTAATGATCCCGGAAGCGTTCGGTTTCTTTGGCAAAATCTTGCGCAAAACCATTGCCTGAAAACAAAAGAGGCAGTACCAGCAGGGGTAGGATTATTTTCATGAGGAGCGGATCTGACAGGAAAAGAGGGGATTTATACCTTTTGAACAGTTTTAGACTATGGTAGCCTTCAATAATCCGGCTGTCTCATACCGGATTATTGAAGGAAGTACCAGCCTATTTTTTCACTTTGATTTTCCTGATTTTGCTTTCATCTATATTCATCAGCTTTTTCACGGCATTATAGTCTGTGTAGTCGATACCGCCGCTTTTCCGTGTGGCAAAATCTGATGGAATCACTATTACCCTGAAAGTCTGGTTTTGGGTCCAGTCGCTGGCAAGATTCGCCAGGTTAAAATTCCCTTCCAGGAATACTGAAAAATCTTTTAGAGTACGGTCAAAATTGTACATCAGAATGCCTTGGTCAACAATGGCGGTTTGGGGCAAAAGCCTCCATGCTGCAAGAGTTTCATTGCCTACTTTCTGATCATTCCAGTGGATATACACCAGCACGGCATCAGATTCCAAGACATTGACATCGGCATCGTCAAAGGTAAGGCCAAACGTATATTGATTTGCCGCGGTGAAGTTGACGCCTTCTAGATCGAAGGTAACACCGATATTGGCATCACCCGGGTCGCCCTTAGGGCCCGTCGGGCCTGTCGGACCACTCGGGCCTTCAGGGCCTGTCGGACCGGAACAACCCTTAAATAACAAAAGGGTGAAGATGAGGATAAAGGGCATCAGTTTTTTGTTCATGACTGTCTATTATTGGTGAGAAATTATTGTTTTTTGTTAGGCCTTGGATTTATCTGCAATATTAAAGTTTAAACTTAGATTATACGTTAACTTCAATTAACAAAATAATTACACCTGAAGTGGGATTATTCAAGGTAAATTATCCTCTGGCATAAAAAAAACTCGCATTTTGATAACAAATGCCCGGATAATTTTATTTGCGTAGATAACAGGAACATATTACTTTGCTTCTTCTTATACTGTCATTAAAAATAGAAACATCATGATTAATCGTAAGGCCACAGCCGTTTGGAAGGGTACCGGAAAAGAGGGTACCGGGGTAATCAGTACACAAAGCACTGTGCTGGAAAATACACAGTATTCTTTTAATACACGTTTTGCGGATGGAAAAGGGACCAATCCAGAAGAACTCGTTGCAGCGGCTCATGCGGGCTGTTTTGCCATGAAACTTAGTTTTGAGCTGAACGCAGCAGGATTTACTGCCGAAGAGCTGAATGCAACGGCCACCATTACACTGGATCCGGCAAAAGGACAGGTTACCAAAAGTCATATCGATCTGAAAGCGCAGATTCCTGACATCACGCCAGAGCAGTTTGCAGCAATTGCCGATAAGTCTAAAAAGGAGTGCCCGATTTCCCAGTTACTGAATGCTGAAATCTCACTCAACGCCGAGCTGGTGTAGGCCGAACCCGGTTCAGGAGCCGTACCCGAAACACAATCAGTTTCCGGTACGGCCCTCTGATTTAACCTAAAACTAGTTTCTCAAACCAGGTTTGACCTCCTAACAACCTACCGCTCACTGCCTACCGGTCATATTCCACTGCTACCTGTCTATAAAAAGATCCGCCGCAATCCGGTCTGCAAACAGTTTCCCGGCCGGAGTGAGCATGATCACCGCGTCCCGAACGCTTATCAGGCCTTGATCCAGAAAAGACTGCACTATGGATTGCTTTTCATTTAAAAAAGTCCCCCCGGAGAGCACGGCGAGTTGGTGGATGTTTACACCCCACTTGGTCCTGAGCCCTGTTAAAAGGTACTCATTGGTTTGATCTGCCTGCGTGAGTATCTCGAGGGTTGAAGGAATATTCCCTTGCGTTATCGTATTGATATATTGTGCATTGTGGGAGACGTTGTATTCCCTGCTGATTCCGTTAAAGGAATGTGCACTGGGGCCTACACCAAGGTATGGATGCGCTTTCCAGTACGAACTGTTGTGCCGACTGTATTTTTCTTCGCTGGCAAAGTTGGATATCTCATATTGTTCAAAACCGTTTTGTCCCAGCGTGTGCACGAGTATTTCAAACTGTGTGGCAGCGAACTCCTCATCAATGGGTTTCATTTTTTTCTTTTTCAGCCAGCTGCCAAAAGCCGTTTGTGGTTCAATGGTCAGGCAATAGGCCGAAATATGCGGTATTCTCAAATCAAAAACCCGCTGTAAATCCTGATGAAGGATGGTATGGTCGGGGGCTGGAATGGCATAGATGAGATCCACCGAAATATTGCTGATCCCGGTATCCTGGGCAAATTTTACACAGCGCTCTGCTTCGGAAGAAGAATGTATCCGGTTGAGAAATTTAAGGTGCGGTTCATGAAAAGACTGTATACCAATACTCAGCCGGTTGATCCCCGCTCCTGCAAGCTGATTGATTTTGTCCGGATGAAGATCATCCGGGTTGGCTTCCAATGTTATTTCAGCACCGGTGGTAACATTGAAATGGGTATGGATGGTATTTAGTATCAGGTCAAGCTCGGCTTGGTCCAGCAGGGAAGGGGTGCCGCCCCCGAAGTATATCGTTTCCAGTTTTTTATCCGTCAGATAATCCTTCCGAAGTGTGATTTCCTTTGCAATCGCTTCGGCCATTGCCAGCTTACTGCTGAGACTGGTACTGAAATGGAAATCACAGTAATAACAGGCCTGTCTGCAAAAAGGTATGTGTATGTAAAGATGCATTAAGCCTTTTTTTATCCTCGTTTCGCGTCCGTCACTTTTTTGCCCATTCCCAGCCCAGCTTTAAACCAGCCCAGAGATTATCTTTTGGAGAGGCGTTGAAATATCTGTTTCCAAATGCATTGATATCATACCCCTGGCTGTAGATACCGGCATTCACTTTTTCTGCCGAAACGGATACTTCACTGTACAAATGCCGTCCCCAGCTTCTTTTCCAGGACAATCTACCAATCCACTGATTGTAAGGTGTATTTTTAATGGTATTGGCATCGTTCAGGTAAAATGAACTGCCGTGCTGATAAGTCGCAAAAAATGAAATACCGTATTTGAGTAGTACATCCAGGCCTGTGGTTTGAGTAAAACGGGGTATGCCGGGTATTAAATTCCCACTGAGATTAGCCTCTCCCTGAGTATAGCTGTCAAAAGTGTATTTGGTCCACGTTCCTGAATTCCATGCTTTTAAAGTAACATCGTTTTCTGAAAGAATTTCATAGGCAACACTCCATTCCAGGCCGTTCTGTTTTGTTTTCCCGGCATTGACATAGTACTCCGCGCCCGACTCGTCACTTCTTCTCACAATGGTTTCCTTTAATCCGAAATGATAGAGGTTCAGTTCACCGGAAAATTTCCTTGTTATTTTTCGGATACCAATCTCTGTGTTATTACCGCGTTCGGCATTCAGGTCTTTCCGGAAGCCACCTGCGGATGGCCGTACTTCCTGAAGCGTAGGAGGAGAGAAACCTCCGCTATATGATGCGGTTACGGCCCAGGTTTGACCTATGACCTTGTTGAGTGCAAAACGAGGGGTGAATATCCCATCAAAATTTCGTTTTTCTTTACTGTAGGGCAACGCAAAAAAACGTTCGTATTGATATTTCAGTGTATTGTAGCTCAGCCCCGCGCTTGCTGTGAGATTGTCAAAAAGCACTGCTTCAAACTGGCTGAATACCGAAAGATTCATGGTGCGGATGTCTTCAACGGTTTGCTGTTTGCCCGGCAAACCGGCTAAATTATCATAGTTACGCTGTGCTGATTTTCCATATTGCCATTCGAAACCGCTGGTCCAGTTGGTTCTTACACTTCCGAGTTCGGCTCTGTTCTGCCACACGTTCCGGCCTCCAAGTCCCTGTTCGTCCCGCTTTTCATAATTGGAAATGAACGGATTGGCAAAGTCTGTGGTGGTGAGGTATAAAGCGAGCGACTGGCTCCAGTTTTTTGATAGCTGCAGACTGTAGTTGGCGCCTAGTAAGGCAAGTTTTGTATAAATAGCGGCATGCTGGGCTTCACTTCCGGGGACGGTGGCTGTTGACGGACGGGCCAGTTTGGGATTTTGCTGATACTGGGCAAGGTTGATACCTCCGGGTGTCTGGTAGTAAAGATCGGAATACATTCCCAGCAGCGACAAGCTCCCTTTTTCGCCTGCCTTTATGGTGCTGGTGAACCGGATCGCATCCCGGGCCATGGCACTATGGTTGCGGTAACCGTCTTGCTCACTATGCCCGTACTGAACCGAAGTTTCTCCAATCTGAATAACCGTGCTTCTGTTGACAAAGCCATATTTCCCATATCCAACTGCCTGTTCAATCCGGTTGCGTTCCGCATCATCGGTCCGGCTGCTGAGTAAAACAACACCCCCGGTTCCCGCTCCGTACAAGCTGCTGCCCGGTCCTTTGATCACCTGCATGTTTCCGATGGCCCCATAGTCCAGAGCGTTGAGAGGCGTGTTTCCGGCGGCATCGGTAAATGGTATCCCATTCCAGTAAAATTTAACATTACGTACCCCAAAAGGAGACCTGATCATACTTCCCCTTACCGAAAAGCGATAGCTGCCCGGTGACCTTTCTTCCATTTTAACCCCCGGAATCGCACTGAGTGCATTGGCCCAGGTAGTGGGGGAATATCTTTCCAAGGATCTGGATGTCAGAAGTCCGACTGATGCGTTGGCAGTCAGGCGGTTGGCGGAAGAAGCAAATGCGCTGATGGTCAGCTCATCCAGATTTTTAGCTTGTAAACTATCACTCTGGGCAAAGGATACAGACGGACCAAATGCTAAAAAAATGAAAAGAGAATGGTACAATTTAAGGTACATAGCGGGACAGGTATTGGGATAAGAATGCAAATCTGCCGATAAATATGGATAGTAACAATTTTTAAACGTTGTACAGTTTCGTTATCCCCCATTCTTTAAGCATGGGATATCCCATGAGGCGCGCTGCACGGTCATTCTGTTACCACATTGCGTAGATTTTTCCACAGAAACAGATGCAGTATCCTTCCGGAACGTGCTGGCAGTATTTTTCTATATACGCTTGGAAATGATCGGAACCTGGTTTTCCGATCTGGAACCAAACACAAACTAAAAATGAAAAAGATAACCTTACTAGTAGCTTCATTATTATTGTCGGGTACAGTTGCGCTGACAAGCTGTTCAGACAAGACAAAGGAATCCGCAAATGAGACCGTTGAAGAGGCCAAAAATGATATGGATGAAAACGTTGCTGAAGCTAAGGCCGACATCAAAGAGGCAGGAGAGGAGTTCAGTGACAAAGTAAAAAAGGATAAGGAGGAGCTAAAGGCAGATATTGATGATGCGATTGATAAGATCGACAAAAAAATAGAAGAGGCCGATGCCAAAATGGAAAAAGCCACAGAGAAGGAAAAGGCCAAATGGCAGGTTCGCAAAAAAGAACTAAATGAAGAAAGAGCAGAACTCAAAGCTTCATGGGAAAATACAAAGGATGAAACGGCCGAAAAGTGGGATGACTTTAAAGCCAAAACCAAAGCCAAAATCGAAAAGGTGAAAGCCGATTTGAATAGTTAAATTAGAGGGTTAGGATTAGTAAGTAATTCCTGTTGGAGGAGATAACCGAAAGGTTATCCGTTTCCAACAGGAATTTTTTTATGCCTGATACCTTTTCGTGCCGGTCTGGACTCACTTGGGCTGGTACAGGCAATCGTTGAGATTGATCATGTATATCGTTTTTAATATCAATCAGTTATGGCAGACCGCCGGTAAAAATAGGGCCCCAGTAGCTTTTAATATTGAGCATTAAGACAGTACCTGTTGGTAGAAAAAATAATTCGGAACGCAGTGAGCCGTTTCATCCGTGCCGGTACCTGTTGCACCACTGTCCACTCGGAAAGGAAAAACCCGTATCTTAACCTTCGTAATCCTTTTTTATTATAAATACATCACCATGAACAAGCAAATTTGGGTTTTCTTTATTGCATTTGCATTTCTGTTTGTAACCTGCCAGGTTGCCAGGCAAAGTAACATACCCAGAACCACGGACGAATCTGTGAAATCAATTCCGGCATTCACCGAAAACCCCTCTCCACGGCACCTCACACCGGAGCAAAGTTTGAAAACTTTCAAACTTCCCAAAGGATATCACCTTGAACTGGTAGCCAGTGAGCCTATGATCCATGAGCCAGTTGCCATTGCCTGGGACGGTAATGCCCGCATGTATGTAGCCGAACTCAACACTTATATGCAGGACGTGGAGGGTACCAACGAGCATGCACCCACCAGCAGAGTAATGCTTCTGGAGGACACCGATAAGGATGGCCGTATGGATAAAAGTTCTGTTTTTATCGACAAGATGCTGTTGCCAAGGATGATTCTCTGTGTCGGGCACGAGCTGCTTGTGAATGAAACAGATACTTACGACATTTTTAGTTATAAAGATACAAACGGTGACGGTGTAGCGGATGTGAAAAGGGGGGTATACACGCCTGGCAAAAAGGCGCCGGGAAACCTGGAGCATCAGCGCAGCGGGCTGGACTGGAACGTTGATAACTGGATTTATCAGACTGTGGATCCGGTTCGGTTCAGATACGCCAATGGTATACTGAAACCCGATTCAATCCCGAGCGGGTCTGGTGGGCAGTGGGGAATAACGCATGACAATTACGGACGCCTGTTTTATTCTTCTGCTGGCGGAGAGGTACCTGCACTGGGATTTCAGATCAACCCGGTTTACGGACGTATGGAAATAGACGATCAGTATCAGGACGATTTCAATGCAGTGTGGCCAATTATCAAAACGCCTGACGTAGAGGGAGGCCTTAAAAGGCTGCGCCCCGACACCACACTCAACCATTTCACCGCCAGTTGCGGACAGGTCGTATTCAGGGGTGACCGTTTGCCAGGTGACCTCGCAGGAGATCTGCTCATCAGTGAGCCGGTGGGACGTTTAATTCGCAGGGCGAAGGTTATCAATAATAATGGCAAAATAACGCTGCAAAATGCCTATCAGAAAGAAGAGTTCATTGCCTCTACAGACATGAACTTTCGAGTGGTGAATATGTATACGGGTCCGGACGGCTGTCTGTATCTTGTGGATATGAACAGGGGGATTATCCAGGAAGGTAACTGGACAGGGCCCAATAGTTATCTTAGACCGCAGATCAAAAGGCTGGGACTGGATAAAAACATTCAGCACGGACGTATCTATAGGTTGGTATATGATGGAATCAATCCTGGTCCGGCACCTCGTCTGCTGGACGAACCGTCCGGAAACTTGGTCGGCTACCTGGGCCATCCGAATGGCTGGTGGCGCGATAATGCGCAGAAAGAGCTGGTATTAAGAAATGATAAATCGGTGGTTCCTGATTTAAAAGAGATTGCGGAAGGGAAGCAGAACAAACGGCTTAAAACTACTTCGCCACTGGCTCGTCTGCACGCACTTTACACGCTGGACGGGCTGGGTGAGTTAGATAGAGGTATCATTGTCAATTCATTAAAAGATCCTGATATGCAGGTACGCAAAGCCGCTGTGATACTGAGTGAGGGTTTTCTTAAACAAAATGACGAACAGCTCATCGAACAGCTCGCGGTACTGAAAAATGACCCAAGTGTTGACGTCCGTATGCAGCTGGTATTATCATTATCGTACAGCAAAATACCCAAGGCCAAGACGCTGGCTAAGGAACTTGTTAGGGCTTCTGACGGAAATGATATGCTTGCCCGCGCGCAGAGGAGTATTGATAAAAATGAAGATGTGAAGAAATTTGGCCAGCGCCTCGGCCGTATGGATGAGACGGACAGGAATCTGGTACTGAATGGTGCCGTAATTTACAAATCCCTTTGCTCCACCTGTCATGGTATCGACGGGAAAGGTCTCGTCAGTAAAACGGCGCCTCCTTTGCAGGGATCCAAAAGGCTTGGCAGGGGAACTGACGCCTCGGTCCGTATTCTTTTACACGGCCTTTCGGGGAGTATTGACGGGCAGACTTATCCCACTGAAATGCCGGCCATGGGCGACAATGACGACCAGTGGATTGCCTCGGTATTGAGCTATGTGAAGTATGAATTCGGGCAGGCATCTCCGGTGAGGCCCGACGATGTCAGAAAAATAAGAGAACAAACAGCCGGAAGATCAAAGGCCTGGACTTTGGAAGAACTTTCAGTGAAGCAGTAGGGCTCGGTGCGTTTACCGGTTGTGGAATGTCAGTTTAAAAGGATACCCATTTATAACCAATTAGTGAGTCATTGTTATGTCAAATTTTAACGAAAAAAACCGGCGGGACTTTATAAAGAAGCTTACCGGAGGAGCTTTGCTCGCAGCCAGTCCTGTAAACCCGCTTTTGGCCGGTCGGCCCGGCTCAGCGCAGGAGATACCCTGGGCAGGCAAGAAAATTACTGCCAACGATACCATCCAGATCGCATGCATCGGCACGGGAATCATGGGAATGGGAGATACCCGCACGGCACTTAAAATTCCAGGGGTGAAACTCATGGCCGTAGCCGATCTGTACGATGGTCGCCTGGTGCGCGCCAAAGAACTGTTTGGAAATGATATACAGACCACCCGCGATTATTCCCAAATCCTGAGCCGTAAGGATATCGATGCGATCATTCTCGCTACGCCGGACCACCTGCATTCCCAGATCGGTATCGAAGCCCTGAAAGCGGGAAAGGCAGTGTATTGCGAAAAACCAATGGTTCATAAAATTGAGCAGGGACATGACATGATCAAAGCGGCGAAGGCTTCCAAAAAGACATTTCAGGTAGGCAGCCAACGGGTGAGTTCCATTATCTATGCCAAAGTAAAGGAACTGTACAAAGCAGGGGCCATTGGTGAACTCAATTTCATTGAGGTATATTACGACAGGCATTCGGCGCAGGGTGCATGGCAGTATTCGCTGCCGCCCGACGCGTCTCCGGCAACAGTTGACTGGAATCGTTTTCTGAGTGACAAAGCTCCTAAAATAGCCTATGATCCGCTGCGTTTTTTCCGCTGGAGGAATTACCAGGATTATGGTACCGGCGTAGCTGGTGACCTTTTTGTTCATCTTTTTTCCGGTCTGCATTATATTCTGGATTCCAAAGGGCCTAATCGCGTCATGACCAGTGGCGGTTTAAGATATTGGAAAGACGGACGTGACGTACCGGACGTGATGGTAGGGATTTATGACTATCCCAAAACAGCTTCACATCCAGCATTTAATCTGACGTTGAGGGTCAATTTTGTGGATGGTTCCGGAGGTGGGTCGGGCTTCCGGTTTGTGGGTACCGACGGGCAGATTACCCTGTTAGGAGACACCGTCACGGTGAAGAGGAAAAAAATGCCGATCGCTCCCGGTTACTCCATCAGTACCTTCCCGAAAGCTTTGCAGGATCAGTTCCTGGCGAGCTACAATGAAAAATATCCCGTCAAACCCGAAATGTCGGAACCGGATACGGAGGAGTATAAGGCGCCCGAAGGTTATGACGACAGGCTGGATCATTTCGCAAATTTCTTCGACTCAATGCGTAATAACACCAAAGTTGTGGAAGATGCTGAATTTGGCTTCCGTGCAGCGGGGCCTGCCCTGTTATCCAACAAAAGCTATTTTGAGAAAACAATCGTTAACTGGGATCCGGAGGCGATGAAGATCGTTTAGAGATTTTCCAAGACTTTCCAAGTCTTCAAGACTTGGAAAGTCTATGTATATGGGCATTAAATTTCAGAACCATCCGGTTTTCTCCGAATGGTTTTTTGCTACCTCCGAATACAATCAGAAATTATTAGTATATATTAATGTATTATTTTAATAAAAAAGATAAAAATAGTAGGGTATATATTCCTGATTTGCGGCTCATCTAATAAAAGTGTCAGTAAATTGAAAGGATGAAAGCACGTATAACTTCTGATGAGGCCCAAAAACTTTGGCACGACTATCAGTCGGGCGATATGTATGCACTGGCTAATATCATGCAGAGTTATTACTCCGACCTTTTCCATTGGGGCCTTCGCCTTTATGGCGAACGCGAGTTCGTGAAGGACTGTATTCAGGACATGTTTGTAAAGCTCTGGAAAATGCAGGAATCCGTGAATTCAGTTGAAAATGTACGGTCCTATCTGCTTGTTGTTCTTAAAACCCGAATACTCAGGGAACTGTCTAAAAAGCATGTCACCCATCAATCGGTCTTGTCAGAAGATTACTCTTTCTCGGTTGAATTTGCGGCGGATCTCCGGCTGATTGACGAGGAGCACGAAATCTATCGTATCAGGAAGCTGGAAGTAATTCTCAATAATTTATCAGGCAGGCAAAAAGAACTGATCTATTTAAGATTCTACCAGAGTCTGAGTTTCGAACAAATTGCCGAAGTAATGCAGCTCAGCAGGCAGTCGGTTTACAATTTACTCCAGAAGTCTCTGGGGAGTCTGAGGAAGCAGTATGATGGTGTTACATAAAGCTAATTTCTTTATTGATCGAGCGTCGTATAGTGCAAAGCGTGATAAAGGTGTTTAGAAATGCAAGCCCGGACCTATGAATAACTACAAATCATATACCTTAGAGGATTTTCTTCATGATGAAAGTTTTCGTAACTGGGTCCAGGGAGTTGGTAATCAGGAGGTTTTCTGGATCACATTTCTGAATAAGTTTCCCGAGAAACAGGAGGTTTTCAGGCAGGCGGAGCACATTATCCGGGCTGCAGACGTACCTGCTGACCGGATCAGTGAAAGGGAAATAAGGAACGAGGTACAGCTTTTCATAGAACGGGCGGGGCAAATTGATCCTACTGTATCTGGTATTCCTGTCGCATCGGGCCGGCCGCGTATCTTCACGCAAAAAATATTCGTACGCTGGGCGATTTCCGTAGCCGCTATGCTGCTGGTAAGTGTAGGCCTGAACTGGTATCTGAACAAAACGAAAACAGAAGCTTCAGGTTTAACCGCCTTACGTACAGGTCCTGCTGATCTGGTGCAGACCAGTAATGATACCGGCAAGCCCCTCAAAATGACGCTGGCTGATGGCTCCGAAGTGGTTTTGAGCCCGAAGAGTTACCTGCGTTATCCTTCCCAGTTTGCCGATAGTTCCCGTATCGTCTACCTGGTGGGAGAGGCCAGCTTTTCGGTAAAAAGGCAGGGGCAATCATTTCTGGTTTACACGGGTGAAGTGATCACAAAGGTATTGGGTACGAGGTTCGTGGTCAGGGCTTTTGATCAGGATAAAAAAATCACGGTTCAGGTGCAGACGGGCAAGGTGTCGGTATATGTGGCTAAACCCAAGCTTGTTCACTCCGAAAAGGAAGTAAAAGGCCTGATCATCACCGCAAACCAGGCGGCGATTTTCGAGAAGGATATCAGCCAGCTTTCCAAAACGCTTGTGAAAAATCCGGAAAAACTAACGAAAAGTTCAGTTGAAAACATTTCCAGATATGATGAGGTTCCGCTTCCGGTGATCCTGCATGACCTGGAAAAAGCTTACGGTATCACGGTTCAGTTTGATGCACGCAATTTCATGGATTGCAGAATTACAGCCACGCTGTCCAACGAAAGCATGTACGAAAAACTTGATATTCTGTGCAGGACCATATCCGCAAGTTACGAAATTGTTGACGGCCAGATTATTGTAAGCGGAAAAGGATGTCAGTAAGTGACTGAAAATGGCCTGCTGGCCTTCTTCAGAAGCAACTCAAAAGTAGTTCCGGTATTTAGTACCCCAGTGAATAAAAATGGCAGCGGATATCCCACTGCCACATAGGTCAATCCACTGAGTCTTCACTCGCCAAAGTCCGGCTCAGTATCAACAATTCCTTTTAACAAGAACCATTAACCCTTGTCAAACTTATGAAAAAACACGTTACCAGACAATTCTGGCTAAAACTTATGAGGTTTTCAATAACACAGAGTTTTGTCATGCTGATGCTTGTGGGCGTATCTTATGCCCATTCAGGTAAAGCGCAGGAATACCTGAACCGCCGTTTGTCCGTACAGGCCGAAAACCGGGAGATCAAGAAGGTACTGGCAGACATTGAAAAGGAAACCGATGTACGGTTTGTATACAGTTCCAACGTGATTTCCGCTTCCAAAAAAGTTACGTTGCTCGCTAACAATTCTACATTGGAGGAGGTTTTAAACCGGCTGTTCAAACCACTGAAAGTGAAATATGAACTGGCTGGGAGAAAAATTATCCTGTCGGCTGCAGCGCCAGGTCCTGACCACGGTGTAATTCCTGTGACCACAAAGACAGATATCCTGGGCGCCATCAGAAATATATCCGGAAAAGTAACGGATGAAAGAGGCGTGGCGCTGCCAGGCGTGAACATCATCGTTAAAGGAACACAACGCGGAACAACCACCAATGCAGATGGGATATTCCAGATAGAATTGCAGAACGGTGATAATGTATTGTTGCTGAGCTTTGTAGGGTTTCAGAGCAAAGAGGTAACAGTAGGAAACGAATCTAATCTGACGGTTTCACTGGCACCCGAAAGCAAGGCGCTGGAAGAGGTGGTGGTAACGGCGCTTGGCATTAAAAAATCTGCGAAAAGCCTTGGATATGCTACCGCAACCGTAGCGAAAGAAGAAATGACGGTGAACAGGACTGCCAATTTCATGAATGCCCTGCAGGGTAAAATGGCAGGGGTGAATATTACCTCACTGGGCTCTGGGCCAGCTGGTACCAGCAAAATTCGGATCCGCGGACAATCCTCTTTCGGAGGCAATAATTCTCCGTTGATCGTTGTGAACGGGGTACCAATTGATAATACCAACTTTGGTGCAAAAGGTGATGCCGGTGACAAAGGGTCTAACCGGACGTCGGACAGCGGGGATGGCCTGAGCAGTATCAATCCCGATAACATTGAGTCGATGACAGTGCTAAAGGGAGCGGCGGCATCAGCATTATACGGCTCCCGCGCCAAGGATGGCGTCATCATGATCACCACCAAAACCAGCGGGAACGGGGTGGGGATCGGGATTGAATATAACAGCAATTTCACCACCGAAACACCCCTTGACTATACCGACTATCAATATGAATATGGCCAGGGTGAAAATGGCCTAAGGCCTACCACCCCCAACCCAACATCAGGACAATGGAGTTTTGGTGAAAAATTCGCACCCGGCATGACCCAGATATTGTTTGACGGCGTAGAGGTGCCCTATACCCCGCAGCGTCACCAGATCACCGATTACTATCAGAAGGGGAACACCTTTACGAACACCCTGACCCTTTCTTCGGGAAGTGAGTTTGGCGGGTTCAGCCTGTCGCTTTCGAACCTGGATAACCGTACCATTCTTCCCGGCTCGGGTTATCACCGAAAAACCGTGAACCTTGGTTTTACGCAGACAATGGCCAAAAAACTCACTGTTTCCGGTAACATCAATTACTCCAACGAAACCAGGAAAAACCCGCCAAACATTGCGGAGCAGGATTACAGCCCGGTTTCCATTTATAACATGGCTAATTCCATGCCGCTGGACCTGCTCGAGAAATATGCTACGGACGCCAATGGGAATGAGTACGTATGGTCACGGTTTACCAACAGAACCAATCCATATTTCGCTCTGAAACGTTTCGAAAATATTGATAAAGACAGAGTTTTCGGTAACCTTTCGGTGCGCTACAATTTTACGAGCTGGTTATATGTCCAGGGCAGGGTGGGGCAGGACTATTATGCACGGGAGCAGGAGTATAACCTGCCCACCGGGAGCCAGCGCCAGCCAGCCGCCCCGGCGGGTTTTGTCAACGGACAGTATGTTCAGGATACTCGGAGTGTGCGTGAGCTGAATGCAGATATCCTTCTTTCGGCCAACCGTACTTTCGGTAATTTTGGTATCAATGTGAATGTGGGGGGAAACCAGATGTACAGGAAACTGAGCCGTCATAATGTATTCGTCCAGGATTTTTATACCAGAGGTTTATATACGATCGGAAACGGCAGGCAAAGGGATGCAACTTATGATTTTTCGAAAAGACAGGTGAACTCGGTGTACGGCTCGGCGGAAGTGTCCTATAAGGACTTTTTATTCCTGAACGGAACCGTCAGAAACGACTGGTTTTCAACACTCTCTCCGGCCAACCGCAGTATCATATATCCCTCGGTTACCGCAAGTTTTGTTTTCTCCCAGGCACTTGCTGCTTCTCTTCCTGCCTGGATCACCTTTGGTAAAGTGAGGGTTGCATACGCCGAAGTGGGAAGTGATACGGACGTGCAGCCTTATGCCAATAACCTTTTCTATGGCATTAACCCACAGCAATTTCCTAATCCTTCAGGCGTGGCTCAGCCGCTTGCTTCCATCAGCGGATCTACTGTCCCCAATGCTAATTTGCGTCCGATGAGGGTTTCAGAAAAGGAAGTGGGTCTGGAACTCAAGCTGTTTAACAATTTACTTGGGCTTGACTTTGCCTATTACGACAAGCTATCCTCTGACCAGATACTGCAGGCGCAGACTTCGGATGCGTCGGGATATCTCACGCAACTCATTAATGTAGGAAAAGGTCGGAACCGTGGGATGGAAATGATGGTCAACCTTTTTCCTGTGAGAAAGACCAACCTGAGCTGGAACCTGAGTTTCAATGCTGCGTACAATGTAACAAAAGTACTGGACCTGGGTGGAGATGTGAGCGATGCGATGATCACGGTGGGCACAGGGGATTTTACAGGTGAACTGCGGCAGGTGGTGGGCAAATCCATGGGGCAGTTGTACGGGTTCGGGTATCTGAGAAACCAACAGGGGCAGCAGGTTTTTGATGCCGGAAACGGCAGACCTTTGCGTACCGCCACACAGATTTCCTTTGGAAGCGCATTGCCTAAATGGGTGGGAGGAATTACCAACAGCTTTAATTACAAAGATCTTTCCCTCTCCTTCCTGATCGATTTCAAACTGGGGCATAAAATGATATCCGGTACCAATCACAACGCTTGGCGACACGGGCTGATGAAAGAGACTCTGCCTGGTAGGGCCGAAGGGTTCGTGATCGGAGATGGGGTAAATCCTAACGGAGAGGTGAACAAAACGAAGTCGGGAGTGCAGGCTTATTATGAAACCGTGCGTTCGCAGAATATTGCAGAACAGTTTGTCTACAATGCGGGATTATGGCAACTACGGCAGGTAACCATCGGTTATGACTTCTCTAAATTTCTGCCCGGGAATATACCTTTTATCAAAGGTGCAAGGCTGAACGCGGTGGCCAATAACGTTGCAGTCCTGAAAAAATGGGTACCTAATATTCACCCCGATCAGTTTGGGTTCCCATCGGATAATCTTATCGGGCTGGAAGCAACAGGGCTGCCTGTCACGCGCAGTATGGGTTTTAATCTCAACCTCAAATTCTGAACATCGGCAACTGTTTCAATCTCCTAAATTCAATTCTGAAATAGATATGAAAAAAAAATATAACCTATTCAGCACCGGGATCATAACCCTTATCCTGCTCGCTGCCTGTGACAAAGGCTTTGATAAAATGAATATCAATCCCATTGCACTCACCGCCGTGGAGCCTGCCTATCAGCTGAATACCACCATTGTTAACAGCGCGCCCACTTACGGAAACCTAAGTTACGAAACCACGATCGTTAAACAGATGATCACCCCTTTCAGCGGTCAGGGTTCCGCAGCGAATTTCAACCAGGATAACCGGGGCGTCACCTCCGGAAACTGGACCACCTTTTACCGCAGTATTATCAAAGAACTTACCGACGTGGTTGCCAAAACCAAGGATGATGCCAGCCGTACCAATTTATACAATATGGCGCGGATTTGGCGCGCTTATGCCTTCATGATCCTGACCGATACCTATGGAAACGTACCCTACACGGAAGCCGGCTTGGGTTTTCTTTCGGGCAATACCGGACCGGCCTATGATACCCAGGAAGCAATTTATACAGATATCCTGAAAGAGCTTGAAACGGCCTCGGCAGCACTGGACGCATCCAAACCGCTGGTGGCAAGTGACGTTTTATACGGAGGTGACGTTGCCAAATGGAAGCGGCTGGGTAATTCTCTGCTGTTAAGAGCCGCCATGCGGCTTTCAAAAGTAAGTCCTGATAAAGCAAAAGAATATGTAGCCAAAGCTGTGACCGGAGGCTTGATGACCTCTAATAAGGATAATGCGATGATCCGCCATACAGCAAGTTTCAGTAATCCGGTAGGCAGTTCACTGAATGGTGGACAGTCGGCTTTTTTCTATCTCGATAAAGAATTTGTTGATTACCTGATGGTCAATAACGACCCCCGGCTTGCTTCCATTGCGGTGCGTTATGTGGGTGCTTTGAGTGGTGCCAATCAGGTGGAATCCCGGGCTAACCGGGCTGTGAGTGTTCAGATAGGGATGCCGCAGGGATACGACAATACGACGATCAGCGCTGATGTGGCAGATAAAAAACTGGCCAGCCTGTGGGATTACAGCCAGCTGGACAAAACCAGAATGGCAGCACTGACCGCCCCGAGTTTTCTGGTTACTTATGCGCAAACACAGCTGCTTTTGGCCGAGGCCGCCTTCCGGGGCTGGACAACCGGCGCTGCCGCCACACTTTATGCGGAGGGTATTAAAGCACACATGCAACAGCTGGCGGATTATGGGGCTAGCAGTGCCGTACAGGACGCTGCTGTTACAGCATACCTGGCTGCGCACCCGTTGCCTGCCGGTAAGGAACTGGAGGAAATCAATACCCAGTACTGGGTAGCTTCTTTTCTGATAGGGCCCGAGGCTTTTGCGAACTTCCGCCGGAGTGGTTACCCGGTTCTGAAACCAAATCCGTACCCTGGCAGCGACCTCAAAACCGAACCATTTATCCGCAGACTTACCTATACCGATGCCGAGTTGAACGTAAATCACGACAATGTCCAGAAGGCGATACAGTCACAGGGCCCTGATCTGCTGGATACGAGGATCTGGTGGGATAAAAAATAGAGAAGGGACGTGCCAGGACGCGCATATTACTTATCAAAACCATCTGAATGAAAAATCTCAAGAAAAGGCTCAAACAGGGTGAAACCCTTCATGGTTGCTGGCTGAATACGGGAAGTTCGCTGACCGCGGAGATTGTCGGACTGGCCGGATTCGACTGGGTATTGATCGATCTGGAACATGGGGCAGGATCCGAAAGGGACGTTTTCAATCAGCTTCAGGCGCTGGAACATACGGCAACAGCGGCGATTGTGCGGGTGGAAAGCTCCGAAAGCCAGCGTATACACCGTGTGCTGGATATGGGAGCTGAGGGAATCATGTGCCCGAAGATTACTGGCCCGGAGGGTGCGTTGAAAGTGGTTCAAGGTCTCCATTATCCGCCTGATGGAAAACGCGGGGTCGCCAAAATGGTAAGGGCAACGGGTTTCGGACAGTATTTTGACCAGTATTACCGGGATGCAAAGGATAACATGCTGGGTGTGGCGCAGATCGAGACGGTTGAGGTACTCGATCATCTGGATGAAGTGGCTGCTGTGGAGGGTATTGACGTCCTTTTCGTAGGTCCGGCAGACCTTTCCATGGAGCTGGGGATTTTTGGGCAGTTTGATCATCCCCGTTTTAAAGAAGCCTTAAAGGCCACCGTTGATGCGGCCGGTAAGGCGGGCAAGGCCACCGGGATACTTTTCTTTAATCCAGACGATTACAAGATTTACCACGACCTGGGTATCCGGTTTCTGGCCTGTGGTTCCGACGCCACCTTTGTAGCGGACGGCGCCAGGAATCTTGCAAAAAAACTTAATTCTTTCAGACCTTAAACTGAGCTTTCATGACCCTTCCGTTATTTTTCAGTGACCCGCTTTTTATATTATTGATCGGAGTGATCATCGTTGTTGGGGGTATCATCGTATTGCAGCTGCATCCGTTTCTGGCACTGTTACTTGGTGCTTTTGCTGTGGCTGTGCTTACACCCGGTTCAGCCATTGAACAGTTTGCACTGGACAAGGGGCAGGCCCCGGCAGCTGCTCATGCACTGGCAGCCAAAAGTATTGGCGAACGGATCGCTTTTGAATTTGGAAGTACCTGCGGAAAAATTGGTATCCTGATCGCGATGGCGGCCATTATCGGAAAATGTATGCTGGAAAGTGGCGCTGCCGAAAGGATTGTGCGTTCTATGCTTCAGGTTACGGGGGTGAAAAATGCGCCAGTTGCTTTTCTGATCAGCAGTTTTTTCCTGGGAATTCCCGTTTTTTTTGACATTGTTATTTTCCTGATGATACCGCTGGCCAAGGCGGTCAGTATGCGGATAGGCAAAAATTATCTGTTGCTGGTGCTGGCTATTACCGGCGGTGCAGCCATGGCCAATTCCTTTGTCCCTCCCGCGCCCGGCCCCTTATTCCTGATTGGGGAAATGAACATACCCATCGGCATGATGATGGCCGGAGGTACCCTGTTGGGGCTCATCACGATTACAGCCGGGTACCTCTTTGCGGTTTATGTCAATAAAAAATGGCCTGTTGTTTTGCGCGATTCGCTGGATGCCCGGCTGGAAGATATCAAAGCCCTGGCAGCCAAGGAGGATTTTCAATTGCCGAAATTGTGGCTTTCGGTACTTCCGGTTTTACTGCCGTTGGTACTTATCTGTGCAGATAATATTCTGAAATCCATGCTTGCATCCAAAACGCTGGTTGTGAAATCGGCCTTTGCCGTCAAGCTGGTAGCAGTGATTCAACTGTTTGGAGATAAGAATATTGCATTGGTCACCGGCGGGCTCATCGCATTGGTTATTCTGGCAATCCAGAAAAAGGGCAGTAAGGATGGGATGACCACTTTTGTGCAGGCAGCTCTCATGAGCGGGGGAGGTATCATCCTCATTACAGCGGCTGGCGGCGCATTTGGCGGGATTCTTCAGCAAACCGGTATCAGTTCCAGAATCGGGGAAATGACAAAGGATTATCAGATGGCGCTCATTCCGATGGCCTTTGTGATCAGTGCGGTGGTACGTACTGCGCAGGGATCTGCCACGGTGGCGCTCATCACCGCTTCGGGTATTCTCTCAGGTTTGGCAACCAGCTCGCATCTGGAGTTTCACCCGATATACCTGGGGCTGGCAATAGGTTGCGGCTCAAAACTGGTTCCGTGGATGAATGACGCCGGTTTCTGGATCATTGTAAAAATAAGCAACCTGACCGAACGCGAAGCGCTCAAAACCTTTTCGCCCATGCTGGTGGTAATGGGTACGGTGGGGTTGATCGTGTTGCTGATAGCCGCCCGATTGTTTCCTATGGTTTAAAATGTAAGTATCAAAATATAGCTGTTAATCGTATGCAAAAAGTTGGATTCATAGGGCTGGGAATCATGGGTAAACCCATGGTAATGAACCTGATAAAGGCGGGGTATCCTGTTCAGATACTTGAAAAAAGCAGTGCCGCAAAAGAGGTGAGCGAGGCAGGTGCCACTGTTTTTCAGAATATTGCAACGCTGGCTGCGGCCAGCGATATCATTATCACGATGCTGCCGGATTCTCCCCAGGTGGAAGAAGTTGTGTTCGGTTCCGACGGGGTACTGCAGGGTATCCGGGAAGGATCGTTATTCATAGATATGTCCACCATAGCGCCCGCAACAGCCAGGAATTTGCATGCAGCCCTGCAGCAAAAGGGAGTGGAAGCGCTGGATGCTCCGGTTTCGGGAGGGCAGGTGGGGGCGGAGTCGGCCTCTTTGTCCATTATGGCGGGGGGCAGCAGTGCCGCATTCGAAAGAGCTTTGCCCCTTTTTCAGGTAATGGGTAAAAACATTGTCCATATCGGCGAGCAGGGGGCCGGACAAACAACCAAGGCTTGTAATCAGATGATCGTGGGTATGACCATCCAGGCGGTGGCTGAGGCATTTACACTGGCGGGAAAAGCGGGTGTAAATCTCGAAAAGATGAGGGAGGTACTGTTGGGAGGTTTTGCCCAAAGCCGTATACTCGATCTTCACGGGAAACGAATGATCGATGGAAATTTCAAACCTGGTTTTAAAATCCGGCTGCATAAAAAGGACATGGATATTGCGCTGGAAACCGGAAAGGAACTTTCAGTACCGTTGACCGGAACTTCCCAGGTGGCGGTGCAAATGCAACATGCTGTGGACATGGGAAATGGCGAGCTGGACCATAGTGCGCTGTATCTGGTTTTGAAAGAAAGTTAACCCATCAATTCACAAGTTTAGGATCAATCATATTTTGTTCACCCTAGCCGACAGGCAGCCATTGCTTAAAGCTAACAGTCAAACCTGGTTATGAAAAGAGATAATTTTATTAAGGTTTTAACGGCAGGATCCGTAGGAGTTACCGCATTAGGTACCGGACAGGTAAAAGCCGGGACAGCTGCCGAGCCCAAAAAAGTGCTGATGAAAGTCGGATGCCAGTCGGGCGGTACCAGTATCGAAAACCTGGAATTCAAAGCCCGTCATGGAGTTTTTAACCTGGACGGGGGAGCTCCTAAAACCCTTCCCGGCAAAGGCTGGGATCTGGATGACTCCTTGCGCAAGCGAGAGGCCTGTGAAAAATATGGGATCAGCCTGGATGCTTACCACTGGCCGCTGGCGTCGTCGGGGATTGATAAAGCCGAATACCCGAATGTTATGCTGGGAAAAAGCCCCGAACGTGACCGGGAAATAGAACAACTTCAGCAGATGATCATGGTTGCCGGGAAAACCGGGGTACACCTTTTAAATTATAATACAACCATACTCCCCGTTTTACGTACCGGAAAAACTACCGACCCAAAGCGTGGTAATGCGCACTACAGTACCTGGAACTACGCGGAAGCCCTTAAACAAAACCATCCGAAAACCATTGCCGGGGATGTGTCGATCGATATGATGTTTGAACGCATCACTTACCTGCTGGACCGTTGCCTGCCGGTGGCCAAAGAATACAAAGTTAAACTGGCCAATCACATAGCCGATCCCCCGACGCCGGTGGGTTACAGAGGTATCACGAGGTGGAACAGTCCGGATGTTTTTGCAGGTATCAAACGGTTTGCACAGTTGTACGACAGCGAGTATCATGGCTTTAATTTTTGCATAGGGTCCATTGCTGAAGGATTGAAGGATCCAAAAAATGAGATCATACCGATCATCAAATGGGTAGGGGAGCGTAAGCAGATATTTAATATTCATTTACGCAATATCAAAGGCGGATGGAATAACTTTCAGGAGGTATACCCCGACAACGGGGACATGAACTTTCTGCATGTTGTGAGAGCGCTCCGGGATGTCGGTTTCAGTGGGATGGTGATGCCCGACCATGTTCCGCATCACAACGATCCGGCGGCTACGTCGCAGGCATTTTCCTTCTCATATGGTTATATCATCGGCCTTTTACAGGCCGTTTCAGATGAGGTTAAGAGTTAGGGTAAATTAATTCTTACATTTTATCCTGATTACGGTTAATATTTCAAACAGAACAAAATAATGAATTGTATGCCAGGCCCGCTCATAAAGGATATGTTCATCACCCCGATTGCCATTACAGACCCGCCACTGCTCAATGCGGCGGGTCTGCATGCACCTTATGCACTGCGCACCATTGTAGAGCTGATCACCGACGATGGTATTTCAGGTATCAGCGAAATACCGGGCAACAGTAGTATAGACGAGGCACTGGAGTTGTCACGGGACCTGCTGATGGGCAAAGACGTATTTCAGCTCAATGAAATCAGGCAGGTCCTCACACAGTACTTCGGAACAGAAAAGGCGTCGCAAAGAGGAGATGCCCCCTGGGACCAGCGGAAGCTGGTGCATATCTTCAGCGCGGTGGAAGTGGCTTGTCTGGATATTATCGGTAAAGTTACCAGTCGCCCGGTTGTGGATCTGCTCGGAGGGAAAATGCGTGACAGAGTACCTTTTGCCGCTTATTTGTTTTACAAATATGAGGGTGCAGGAGGAGAATTGGCATTCGGGACCGATCCGGCCGCTACCGGCTGGGCAGCGGCAAGGCAGGCTGCTGCCCTGGATCCGGTGGGTATTGTGGCCCAGGCTAAAGCCATGTGTCAGGAGTATGGTTTTCAGTCTGTTAAGCTTAAGGGAGGTGTTTTTGAGCCACGCACGGAGGTTGATACAATGTTTGCCCTCCACGATGCTTTCGGGCCCGGAATACCGTTACGTGTGGATCCCAATGCCGTTTGGGAGGTTGAAACAGCCATAAAATACGGCCGGGAAATGCAGCATATTCTGGAATATTTGGAAGATCCCGTCCGTGGACAGGAGAATATGGCCAAAGTCAGGAAGGAATTAAATATTCCTTTTGCCACCAATATGTGCACTACTTCTTTTGAAGATATCCCCCGTAGCATTCAGCTGGGTTCCGAAGATATCATTCTGAGCGACCACCATTTCTGGGGAGGATTGCGTTCCTCTATCACATTGTCAGGTATTTGTGAAACATTTGGCCGGGGTCTGTCCATGCATTCTAACAGTCATCTGGGGATTTCGCTGGCGGCAATGGTACATCTGGGCGCCGCTTTGCCTGCTGTCCCTTATGCCCTGGATACACATTATCCCTGGCAGTCGGACGAGGTAATTGTGGGAGGACGCATTAAATTTGAAGAGGGGGCGGTTAGCGTTCCGACCGGCCCTGGGCTGGGGGTAGAACTGGACAGAGAAGCCCTGGAAGTACTTCACAGGCAGTATCTGAAATGTGGTCTCAAAAAGCGGGACGATGAAATAGAAATGCAAAAGAAAGTACCGGGGTGGAAATTCAAGGCGGTACGGTGGTAGGTACCCAATGGGGAAATATTCGTTGCTGGATAACGGTTTTACAATCTAAATAAAAACAATAACTTTATAGTCTTGTAACACAGGGTATTCCACAGGTCAAAATGAAAAGATTATTATTAACGCTATCTGTCTTTGCCATTGGCTACCTGACAGTACCTGCTGCCCATGCCCAAAATATTACGGGAACCTGGAAAATGTCATCCGCTGTTTTGGAAGAAAGTAACGGGAAGAAATCGGATACGCATCAGGACCAGTTAAAAAATATGCCTTGTGCTTCCACCATCACCTATACATTCAAACCGGACGGAACGCTGGTTACCAATGCCCCCGACTGCAAAAATCTGAAGGCAATTATAGAATCCCAGAACGGGAAAACAACCTGGAAACAGAACGGAAATAAAGTCACCATCACCACAACCGATACCCGGTTTCCGGCTCAGGTATATTCGGTGAGCGTGACCGGCAACACGATGACCTGGTACTTCGGCTATGCCGATAATCCCAAAACAGCCAACCCAACAAAGGCAAAATCATTGGTAACGGTTTACAAAAAGATTTAGTCAGTATCTTTAACTTACTTCGTGATTCTGATTGTAAATGAAAATAGGAGATGGAGCCATATAGCTGCTACCTGGCTTTCGCCCTTAAAATTAGGCTGGAAATGTGTAGTTCTGGATTTTATTACCCATTTTTACACTGGTTTCGTGACGATTGTTCCGGTTTAAAATGTTTCTCAAAACCTGCAGAGGATTATTGTTTTTGATGTTGGTACCTACCTTGTTTGGGCTAAGGTATCCTTTAAACGCACAAGTCCCCAAAAAACCGGTAAGAATACTGACCCCCCGAGACGGCCTTCCTCAATCATTTGTGTCAGGACTGATACAGGATAAAAATGGTTTTGTCTGGGTAGGAACACGCAACGGTCTGGCACGGTATGACGGCATCAACTTCAAAGTTCTCCGCCATGATAATAAGGATACTTCTTCGCTCAGTTCCAATGTGATTATTTCACTGTCAGAAGATAAAAAAGGGCTTATCGGCATAGAACATGAATCGTTACAGATTGATGTGATGGATCCGGCAACGGAGGCGATCGAACAGATTACCTCACGCACTCTTTTTACTTCCCACCCTGTAAAGTTTGTCAGAAGAGGCTGGCTGAGGGATTTTCAGGGAAATCTTTGGGTCATCGAAAAGGCAAATGGGATTTATAAGTATGACTGGCGCAAAGGAAATATTACACACTTTACAAAAAGAACACATGGTTTCCTGAGTGATACCATCAGGGGATTGTTTGAGGATAAGAAACGGCAGATATGGGTGGTAAGCCAAAAGAGTATCAGCCGTTTGAGTGCTGTAACCGGTCGTTTTGTTCATACCGCAATCCCTTTCGGACTCGATTTTAATAACTACGTAAACGCGGAAGCCGAGGTGGTGCGGATATACGAACGGAGGAATGGAGAAATCATGTTCGGTGATCGCAAACGGCTGGTTTTCTTTAATCCCCTCGCAGGGAATTTCCGAACCGTGACCTTGCCGGTATATCCCCAAAAGGGCATCAAATGTATACAAGCCGGGCCCGACGGTTATGATTATGTAGAGGCAGATGGCAATGTATACCGGTATGAAAATGAAAAGGGCCTTGTCAAGGTTGGCGACATAGGCAAGCAGTACCTAAGGGCGGCAGAATCTTTTCTCATTGACCGTTCCGGGTTGATCTGGCTGGGAACCGACGCCTCTGGCATTCACCAGATAGACCTTACCACGCCCTTTTTTGAATCCAGCCCGGGCAGGCATTCATTTCATTATGATTTACTTAAGCAGGAGATGAATATTTCCCTGGACCAGTTTTCGGGCTGGTCCTTGTCGGATAATCAGTTTGGTACTTCCAGTTATTTTTTCAGATCTGTCTACGATGATCAGCGGCGAGTCTGGATTGCGCTACGTGACAAAGTCGGGTACTACGATCCTGTCCAAAAAACGTTTACGGTACTCCCGCCTGTTCCCGGTGTGTCCAGTGCGGACAATCCCGCTTTGGGTGTAAGAGGAATAGACTTTACACCAGACGGAACGTTGTGGGTCATCGGATACAATGGCTTTGTAGGAAAGTTTGATTCAGTCAATCAAAAATGGGTCACATTCCTTGCATCTTCCGTGATCCAGGATGGGAACGAAGATATCACGCTGGTCGATCTTGCGGCAGATAAAGATAAACTGTGGATAACCACCCGAATGGGAGATGCCCTCCTCTGTGTGGATATAAAAACTAAGCAAATCGGCCGCTTCAACAGGAAAACACACCCTGATATGCTCCCAACGGATATGGTTCAGGGAATGCAACAGGATGTGGCATATCCCGAACTGCTGTGGATAGGAACCTATGAGGGGTTGGTTCGACTGAATAAAAAAACGCTGAAAAGTGAGATTTTTACGATGCAGGATGGCCTGCCGGATAATACGATTTACTCGGTTGAAGCCGACAAAGCGGGGTATTTATGGTTGAGTACCAATAAAGGATTATGCCGCTTCCATCCGGTCAGCCATCAGGTGCAGACCTTTCATACCGGGGATGGCCTGCCCGGAGATGAGTTTAACCGATTCCATCATTTTCAGCTTCCGGACGGGCGCCTGGCATTTGGCGGAACGGAAGGGTGGACGTTATTCGATCCCACGGCCATGAAAGCGGATTATTACCATCCGCAGGTTGCATTTACATCCCTTAAAATTAACAACCTGGTTGTTGATACTACCACCTCCGAAGGGCATTTGCCGGGAGCTTTGAACCATATCAAGAAACTGTCGCTGTCCTATGCACAAAATACCCTCTCTTTTGAGTTTGCAGGCCTGGAATTTAACCGGCCAGGCAGACTACGGTACAGGTACCAGCTTGCAGGTTATGACGAATCCTGGCTGGTAACCGGCAATAATCCGGTGGCAACCTATACCAAGCTGCCACCAGGAAATTACCTGCTGCGAATTAACTCATCCAACACAACCGGGCAGTGGAGTCCGCTGATCAGGGAACTGGCAGTTGTAATCCACCCGCCCTTCTGGCAGACCTGGTGGGCATACCTGTTTTATGCTTTCCTGGTGGGTGGGCTGATATGGGGATACATCAGATACCTCGTAAACCGCGAAAGATTAAAACAGGAGGTAATACTCAGAGAAACTGAAGCCAACCAGCTGAAAATCCTGGATACACTCAAAACAAAGTTCTTCTCCGACATCACACATGAGTTCAGAACTCCGCTGACCTTGATCCTGACACCGGCGCAGCGCCTGAAACAAACGCTTGCAACCCCTGATCAGCTCCGGTGGCTGACAGCCATAGAACGGAACGCGTACCAGCTGCTCAGGCTGATCAATCAGCTGCTGGACCTTTCAAAACTGGAATCGGGATCATTGAAAATCACGGAATCTGTGGGGGACGTCGGCAGGTTTGTATCGGACCAGGTACTTTCATTCAGTGACGAGGCAGACCGGAAAGGAGTAAAAATAGTTTGGATAAATAGTCTGGAAGCAGGAGCGTACTGGTTTGATGTGGAGAAGCTTGAGAGAATTATTTTAAATCTTATTTCCAACGCCCTTAAATTTACTCCAAGGAACGGAACCATCGAGATTGCGCTATCAGCACCCAACCAACTGGACCAAACCGATTCTGCTTCGGAGAATACCGGCATTTTGCTAAGTATAACCAATACCGGCATGGGTATTCCAGAGGATAAACTGCCTCATATATTTGACAGGTTTTATCAAGTGGATACCCAAAGTACTGAAATGAAAAACGACCGGCAACCCTATGGCACGGGTATTGGGCTTTCGCTGGTAAAGGAGCTTGTTGATTTACAGCATGGTAAAATCGAAGTGACCAGTCTCCCGGAAGATAAAGCGCTTTGGCGGACATGTTTCCGGGTATCGCTGCCTTACAGGCTGGTTGCCGCCGGGGAGGCCATCGTAACAGAACCCATCGGTTTCCATGATCCTTCTGACGTAGCAGAGGCAACGGCACCATTGCCGGGACAATATACTGACCTCCCATCTGAACTTTCATCTGTTTTGCTCGTGGAGGATAATACAGAACTGGCTGAATTTATTGCGGATACACTTCCTTCTTTCATCCGTGTCAGCTTTGCTGCTAACGGTGCCGAAGGAATGGAAAAAGCTCTCGAAGCGTTGCCTGATCTCATCATCAGCGACGTGCTTATGCCGGTAATGGATGGCTTTACCTTCTGCCGGAAGTTGAAAGAAGACCAAAGAACCAGTCATATTCCGGTCATTTTGTTAACGGCAAAGGCAGCTTTTGATGATCGTCTGCAGGGCCTCACGACCGGCGCCGACGATTACCTTACCAAGCCTTTTCATATTCAGGAGTTACAGCTGAAAATCAATAATCTCCTGGAACGCCAGCAACGTATGCGGGAAAGAATGCGTGTTGAAATCAGTTCTGCGGACTCCATCCAGCCCGCCGAAAAACCTTTGCCTACGACCGATCCGTTTATCAGCAGAATATATGAGATCATGGACGAAAAGCTTGACGATACTGCTTTTGGAGTGGAAGAACTTTCGTTGCGTATCGGGATGAGCCGCGCCAGCCTCCACCGGAAAGTGAAGGTACTCACTGACATGGCACCCGGTGATATCATGCGGAATTACCGCCTGAAAAGAGCAGCACAGTTTCTTAAAGAAGGTTACAATAGTTCAGAAACGGCCTATAAAGTTGGTTTCGACAGTCCGGCTTACTTTTCAAAATGCTTCCGTGAGTTTTACCAAATGACACCCCATGAGTACGCACAGGCTTAGTACTGCTCTTCGATAGCTTGCCCTGGTTGCAACAGAATTTATAGCATTTGAAACGTAATTTATAACCGGAGAAAACTCATTTTCCGACTTTTGTGCTTTAAAAATCAACGCATTGAAGAACGTAAAAGATGAATTCCTTATACCCCGGGCGTTTTGCTTCCCTTGATATGATCAGAGGTATTGCCGTGCTGGGTATTCTGGTGATAAACATCCAGACCTATACCCTGTTTGCGTTCCTCCAGCCTGAGCAGGTATATGATTTAAGGCTCGATATTCCCGAAGCCTACCTTCCCGTTGAGTTCTTGATCCGCCTGCTTTTTAAGGGGCAATTTTATACGCTGTACAGCTTTCTGTTTGGACTGGGTTTTTACCTGATGTTTAAAAAAAATGAGCAGGCCGGTTTGGATGCTGCCGCTCTTTTTCGTCGCAGGCTTTGGATACTGTTGTGTTTGGGGCTTATACATGCCTTAGTCTTCTGGTTTGGCGATGTCCTGCATAAATATGCCCTGCTTGGTTTTACGCTGTTGTATTTCAACAGGAAGTCGATCCCATCTCTGATCAGGTGGATTGGTATACTGGCTGCTTTTTTCATCGTATTGCAGGTTGTCAAAATATTGTTTTTCCCGGTATCGGCCGAATCCGCGGCGGCAAACAAAGTAGCTACGGAGGAAGTGATCATGCAGGTGATACATACCTGGCGAAAAGGTTCGCTAACTGAGGTGATGACCATGCAAAAATTAGGTGTGGTGATGCTGTACGCCATGTCCGCCCAAAACGGTTTTATGAATATCATTCATTATGAAATGATGTTCCTGCTTGGCCTCATAGCCGGTAAAATGCGTTATTTCTATCGGATTGAAACACTTAGGGCCAAGGCCCTGATGATTGCGTGGAGCATCCTTCCTGTTGCTTTGCTGTTGAAATTTATTTCCTGTTTACCGTTGCTTGCAGGTGAGCCGTTCAGTGAAAATCTGCGGGCCGGAGAAAGTCTGATTATCTCAGTTTCTGAATTTCTGGGCATTGCTTCTCTTACCTTTGTGTACCTTACCTTTCTATCGGTCACCTTGCGTGAAAGACCCTCAGGAATTCTTTTATGGATTGCCCATGCAGGAAGGCTTGGGCTTACCAATTACATCATGCAGACGTTTATTTGCATGATGGTCTTCTATGGATATGCAGGAGGAATGGCGGGAAGGCTTACCCTGGCCGGATCATTCGTGCCGGTGGCACTCATTTATGCTTTTCAGTTATGGTTCAGTAGTGTATGGCTCAGGTACCACACGCTTGGCCCGATGGAAAACTTATGGAGGGTACTGACTTATCGGAAAGATAAAACCGGGAAGGGATGGGAGAAATGGAAAACAGAAATGCAATCCCAACATTTAAATCAATGATGACAGATCACCAGCAGATCATCGAGGCGGAGGAGCGTTTATTGACGGCCGTTCAGTCAGATGATCAGATGAAGTTAAAAGAATTATTTCATGATGAACTGGTGGTCCTTGGACGGGACCGGCCCGGAGCCATGTATGCCACCGGGCTAGGAACGACAGGTTCAGACAATATGAAAATACGGAAGGTAAAAATCCTCGACAGGCAGATCAACCTTACCGGAAATACGGCAATGGTTTTGGTGGTGGAGAAAGTCATGGGGAAATACAAAGGACATCCGTTTGAAGGAAGGTATCTGTACATGCGGGTCTGGAAGAGAACCGGCACTGACTGGAAGGTAGCGGCGGCATCGGGTTCCATGCCCGTCATAGAATTCTAGCATCAGGTTTGTTGAGCCTGAGCGAAATGACAGGGCGGTGAGACATTACTGCGACTGGTTTCTTACACACCAATTATATGGTTTTATAGGTATTATGGGAGTGAAAACAATTCCGATTCTGGCGTTTGCGTGTCTGTTGTGGAACTGTCAGTCGAGGCAATCACCGCCGGCGGTATATACCCTGGACAAAGGTAAGTCGGTGATAACCTGGAAGGGGTATCTGAAAAATGGTGATTCCAACACCGGAACGGTTGCGGTCAGGGGTGATAAGATTACCCTGGAAGACGGGGAGATACAAATTTGTTCTTTCCGTGTGCCCTTGTCCACCCTGGTGAACCTGAACCTCCCCACGGCTGATCTCAAGTACCAGCTGATACAGCATCTCCAGAGCGCCGATTTTTTCAACATGCTGGTATATCCCGAAGTCAGGTTCGATCTCACAGAAATCGAGAAATATACAGACCGAACCTGGGAGCATACCCCTCAGGCAAATTATAGGATTGCCGGCGGGCTTACCATGCTTGGGAAAACGCATCCGGTTACCTTCCCGGCTAGGATCACGATCACGGATGAACAAATTACGGTTGACGGTAAGTTGACTATCGACCGAACCAAATGGGGAATGACATACGCCAGCGACAAAGCGGCCCCGGATGGTATGTACGTCAAGCCGGGGATTGACCTTCATGTGAGGGTGAGGGGAGAAAGAATCCTTTGATTGTGCCTACTCCGGTTCACAGGCAAAAGATAAACTTGGGGATAATTTAAAAATCTGAAAATTATCCCCGGGGAAATAATTTTAACTGATATCAATTGGACCGAAATACTCTGTCCCAGAAATCGGAAGTAACCCCATATCCCGTCTCACTATCCGAATAATGGTGGGTCATATGGTGCTTTTTGAGTTTCTTCCAGAAGCCGTTTTTGAAATTGGCATGATGTAGCGCATAGTGCGTCATGTCATAAAAAAGGTACCCCGTGATGAACCCAGAAAAGAATGCAGACAGGGGAAATACTGACAAAAATACACCGAAAAGAAAATAAAAACCGGTAGCGAGTGGTATGCTGACCGACGGTGGCATGACCAGGCGTTTTGCGTCATTGGGATAATCGTGGTGTACACCGTGGAAAATAAAATGGATGCGCTCCATGAGCTTCCCCCTGGGATTGAAATGGAATACAAAACGATGCATGATATACTCAGTGAGCGACCAGATGAAAAGGCCTGCCAGGAAATAGCCCATAAAGGTTATCAGCGCCATTTCTCCGGGAAAGAGGGCCCTCCAGCTAAAATAACCGATGACCGGCACAAAGATGAAAAGAGGGACGCTGAAATGCACTTTAGAAAGAGACTCAAGAAAATTACTTCTGAACATCCTTGATGATTCCCTTGAGTTGGAAACATAATTCTTAGCCATGTCAGGATGGTTTTATGCGTTGAACAACTGTTTTTCCCGTTGCAATATCTACTCCCTTGAGCTCTATATAGAGTACGTTGGGAGACCAGAACGAACCGCCGTCGATCCGGATAAAAACCCGGCTCAGCATACATTTTTTATTATTGATGTCGGTATACACATGGTATTGATTTTTGACATCACGCCGTAAATACATCGGAAGTTTGGAGTATGCGACAGACCGCAGCTCAAAAACGCCGTTACCGAGTGCCCTGGAATTGATCCCGTAGGCAAATTTTCGTTGCAGATAATTCAGATCTTTACGGATACCGCCTTCGGGGTATCGGATCCAGAAAGTGTGAACGGGCTGTTTTTCACTGATCTGCCCGCGCTCGTCCTGGTTTAATTCATAGACGATCGTATTGGTGTTCGGGTCACGTTGAATGTAAAACAGCAACTTGGGAACATTGGATGGTACCGGAAAGGTATCCGGATCACTCAGGCTTAAATCTGGATGTACCGTGACACGGTCAAAACGTTTGAATGAAAACAGCAGCGGAAGCGCTATAAGTATAATGCTGATGACGTATTTCATGACAATAAAACTTCATTACTTATCAAAAACAGGGGTGGAAATTTCGTGTGTGTAAGCCCCCTGCCTGATTAATTTTTCAATTATATTCCTGTTGCCGGAAAAAGGTCCGGACGATTCTATTTTTAAGGTAGCCATTGCGGCTCCAAACCTGCCAGCTTCGACTATTGAAGCCCCTTTTATTTTCTGGTACAGATAGCCCGCCATGTAGGTGTCACCGCAACCGGTAGCATCTACCACAGCAGTGGGCTGGTAAGCGGGGATTTCATGGAATTCTCCGTTGCTGTAAATCACGGAACCCTTGCTTCCCAAAGTAATGATCACCTCGCGTACGCCCATTGTTGCCAGGTAGCGGGCACCTGCCTGCACGTCAGTAGTGCCGGTAACGGCTTCCATCTCAAACTCGTTCGCTTTCAGGTACGTGATGTGCGGAAGAGCTTCTGTTTTATCGGCCCAGTCGGTGTAGTAAACTTTTTTATCCTTTACATATCTCAGGAAGCCCTGAATGTCAAGAGATACTTCACCTTTTGAGGCAAGCTCTTTTACCAGAGCAACCGAGATATCGTCAGATAGTAAGGGGCCAAGATGAAAAATTTTTGAGGAAAGCGAAGGCATTTGGGGTACATCAAAAGGCGCCGCCGTATGGAGCACATTCTGTTCGCGGTGATCCTGGTTGTGGCTGTATATGTTTTCGAAGTGTACGGTGAAATCACTTTCCAGCGCATGTACTTCAATAGCGGCCTCCCGCAGTCCGTCAACAATGTATTTCTCCCCGCTACCCAGTGCGGTTACCAGGATGTAGCGCAGGTCAAAATGCTGCAATGCCTTCGAAAAATAGAAAGAAGTACCTCCGGGCATGTATTTTACAGATTGGGATGTTACCACTTTATCCAGTGTAATATGCCCTATGGTGCAGATATCGTACATAATTTTTTGAAAGATAAATTCGATCGGTGGTTATCCACCGGCCAAAAATGATTACTATTTCAATTTCTTCATTTCGTTGGTCACGCTGGCAAATTCTGTAATTTCGGCGTCTGCCATCCATTGACCGTCACTAGCGGTTTTCGCTTCTTCCCAGCCTGTCACGTTGAGCCAGATCGCCCGACAGCCCAACTGTTTTGCAGGAACAATATCTTTTATAAATGAATCGCCTATCACCACACAATCCATAGGGTCGAGTTCCAGAAAATCGGCACCGAGCTGGTATATCTTCGGATCCGGTTTTCTTACGCCTACCACGGCCGACTCAATAATGGTTTTAAACAGATGGGCAATCCCGAATATTTCCAGCACCGTGTGGATATTCCCGTAGAAATTGGAAACCAGTACCAGCGGGTATTCCTGTGCCAGCGAGGTAAGTACCGGTTTTGCCCGCTCCACTGTTTGCTGTGCAAAGGCATTACAGTCACTTGCGATGGATTCAATAAGCCGGTCGTCTGTCGGGTATCCGTTCTCTTTTAAAAATTTAAACTGCTGTTCGGTTTTTAGAACAAGGGTATCGTGAAACGAATGCTCAGGTTTTACGATCGGGTGGATGGCCAGGGACCTTTCTCCAAAGGCATAAGCTTTTGAAAACAAGGCCTTGTCAATATTTACCTGATGTTTCTGGTAGCTATCCCACAACACCGCTCCCCAGTGCAGGCCATTGGTATCTATTGTACCGCCGTAATCTATCAAAACTCCTTTTACCATACTCTTCTTTTACTTTCAGCACTTTGATGTGCGTAACTTAATTCTCCATCCTTTTCCACCGGGCCTTCGTGTTGGGCAACGCCCTTTTTACCCATCAGTGCCAAGCCGATCATGATCCAGACAATTTCCCGGATCCGCATCACTACACCGATGAATATTCCGCCCGCCGCAGGCAATCCAACACTTTTTAAGGCCAGGGCAAGGCCCCCTTCACGGGTACCCAGCTGCATTGGGAAAAAGAATATCAGGTTGGCAAAAAGCGAAGACGCTGAACTGACGATCAATGCTTCTGTGAGAGACATATCCAACCCGATGGCAAAAGCAGTGAAATAAATTTCCAGGCAGCCAACCACCCGCGCCACAAATTCCAGTACCAGGGATGAATAAAAGCGCGACCGGCGGTCGGCATAGAAAATCCTGATCTGATTGTCAATTTCATGCAGCGTTTCTTCTTTTTCGCGGGCAAAAATTTTCGCTTTTTTGCCAATCAGCGGTACCCGGCTCAGCAGATTAACGGTGCTGACGGTGAATCCTTTTTTGTAAACCCTTATAAACCAAAATCCTAAAAGCAGACTGATGGCCAGCATCAGGCCGCAGCCCGCCAGCATGATGCTGTTGACCGGGATCACTGCCAGGATGAGACCGATAGAAACCACCCAGAATACAACGTGGGAAAACATATGCATGAGGCTGTACAATAGGACCGAAGAAGTGGCCTTGTGTATACCCAGCCTGGGTTTGAGTTCCATAATGCGGTAAGGCTCACCTCCAAGTGCTACAAATGGTGTGATGTAATTGATGGCGTAACCGGAAATGGTCAGTTTCAAAACGGATAGGAAAGAAAGGTCGGTTCGGGGGTGGCCGGGTTCATGGATCACGGCTTTGAAAGCAAAAGCATTCAGGATATAGATGACTAGCCAGCTCCCGATGACAGGCACAAACCAGATACCCGTTTTCTGTATATTCAGCCATAGGTCTTCTACTCCGATGCCATAGATCATATAGCCCAGAGAGAATATGCCGATCAGCATAAAAATGGCTTTATATACTTTGGTACCCATATTCTTTACTATTCGAAATCTTATTGTAGAAATATCCGCTCACTTTTTCCTGACGCACGCACATGTAGATCAGAATGGGGTTTAACACAAAAATATCAAAGAAGAAATAAACCCAGGCCTGGTCCATAAACAGCCACAAAAACAGAAACAAAACCCGGGTGTTGAACTGAATAATGTTGGTATACTTCATGAGCGGCCTGTTTTGAACCCGAAAATCCGTAATCAGGTTCGCTGGCAAACCGGCTCTGTATTTTCCGCGGATCAGCATCAGCAGTTTCTGAAGCCTGGGTGACAGGCTTTCCTGCAGATTGGTATAGTTGAGGTAAAAACGTGCCACCAGTTTCATGCCAAAATTCTGTGTCCATGTCAGCTGGTCGTACTCCCGTTGCAGCTCACGGCTGTTGTCCAACTCACTGCCCGATTTGCCTTTGATAAAAAACAGGTGGACATTCCGGTAATAATCGGCCATAGCGGACTGTACTACGTGTGAAAAACCTGCTACTACACCCGGTATCCATATCAGGGCGGTCCAGCCTTCGTTCATACTTCTTAAACAAATGGCAATGTGAATGGATATAAACCAGAAATCCCCGGCTGCACCGTCGAGTATCCTGCCCAGCCTGCTTTTGTTGTTTGTCATCCTGGCAAGCTGCCCGTCGGCGCTGTCCAGTGAGTTGGCAAACACCAGGGAGAGCATTCCAATGATATTAACTCCCAGATTCTGGCTGTAAAACAATATACCCGCAGCCACACCAAAAAAGATACTGATTATGGTTACCGTATTGGGGGTCATCCCGATTTTGGCACAGAACAGTGCGATCTGATACCCAATGGGGCGGTAAAACCATATATCAATTTTTTCCTCGGTATCATTCGATTTTAAGGAATTCTCGAATGAAGTTGTTTCTTGTCCGGCAAATGCAACGGTATCTTTCTTAGTCAGGTCGCTCATCAGGCTAATTTTGTGAATCTTTCAAATATTCTTTCGGCAATGTATCCGGCGGCTTCGTCCCGGCAAGGAGCAAAACTGGGCCAGTCGTTCAGGTCGATGATATGAAAACTGCCGTCTTCGCCTACAATTGCATCACCTCCATAAATATCAATCCCCAGCACTTCGGCAGATGCGGCTGCTACCTGTTTTAGCTGATTTTCGTCAAAAGCATGGTACATCGACTTCCCGTTGATACTTTCGTAGGCCGCGTATTTATGGTGGTTGTTGTCGTAAGGATAAAACCAAAAGAAAAAGTCGGTATCATAAACCCCGTAAAATTTCACAAGGTCACCCACGAGGTGTTCGGAAATGACGGCATCCGGGATGTCTCTCAGTGCATATTCTTTGATTATCTCCTTGGCTTCTTTTTTCGAATAGGCAAAAGTTACATCTTCCTTATGAATGGCATGAAAATCACCTCTTTTGATCCAGAATCCTTTTCCCGGTAACTGGTCAAAAACATCATCACCGGTGTAGGTGGTGGGCACTACAAAACTTTTGGGGTAAGGTATCCCGTTGTCCACCAGCCCGTTGGTCATGTTGGTACGGTAACAGTTTTCAATTCCATTTCCGGAGTTCACCACCACTACTCCGTTATATTCAAGAGTTTGTAGTTTTTTAACGGCATCTTTTTGCCTTGCCATGGTGAAAATGTATTGTTCCCCAATATGCTCACGGCTCAAAAAATCATCTTCCGAGCATATTCCCACCTTTGCGCCAAGGTTTTCAAGGGCTTTCATGGTGAGTGAAAAAATGGCATCGTCATTCCCGATATGGTTCGGCGAAAATTTCTTATTTCTGTGTATACCCAGGATGTCTATATCTTCCATAATGTGTAGCTGCAGCCTCCAGCGGGTAGCTCGCAGCTAATTAAATTGGTGTCGTTTTTTTGTTTTCCGGCTTAGGCCACAAATTCTTCGTTGAGGAAAAGCTCGGCTGTTTTTATATCTGCAACATGGTCCACATCCACAATTTTGGAAAACGGATATGCTTTTAGTTGTAATTTATTCTCCAGTAGCTGGCGCTGAAAATTTCGCATCCTGCTTGTTCCTTCTTCAATGGCCTGGGTTACTACATCCAGTGCTTTTCCGCGTAAGCAGTACATCCCTCCAGAAACATAGGAAGTATGCTGGTGGTTGTCATCCGTAAAAGCTGTGATGTTTTTGTTGTCATCGGTTACAACAAACAAGGGACTTTCGTCATCAATGAACGTTGTAACGGCCATTAACCCATCTATTTCCTGATGTTTTTCAAATGTTTCAATAAACGATCTGAATTCCGGTTCCCTGAACACGGTATCGGTAGTTGTCAGACACACTGAGCCGAGGTTTTTCGCACTTTTCAGTAGTTCATAAAAGCTGTGCAGAGAGCTTGGTGTAGACTTACGCACGATTTGTAAGGGCAGTTCGTAATCCGTTTCGGTCAGATGTCGTTCCAGTATTTCGGATTCCTCATTGATAATGATATGAATAGTCTCGGGATTGTTATTTTTGAAAACGCCGATCAGCCGGTCGATTAACGTTTCTCCGTGCAGGGTAACCATCGGTTTGGGAAGTTCGAAACCTTCCTTTGCCAACCTTGAACCTTCTCCTGCTGCTATAATTGCGTAATTCATAATTTATCTTTTACTATGATCCCGTTCCTGTTCATTACTTTTTCAGGATACTGTTAAAAATCGAGCCTGAACCGCGCCCTGATCCCCCATTCCGAAACATTAGGATGATCCAGATAATTAAAACGTTTCACCAGATCCACCCGCAGCAGTTTGAAAATGTTGGCAACGCCTATGCTGCCTTCCATGTAAGGCTGCTTGTCCATGGTGTAGCTGATAGGCCTGCCCTGGTCGTCAACCGGGAACTGGTAAACTGATGCGCCCTTAAGGGGGTTATTTTCATCACGTAATCCGCCAACGGCTGCCTTGAAACTGAATACTTCTCTCAATTTCAGCTTTTTGAGCAATGGGATTTTGTTAAACAGAAATCCGTTCATATAATACTGTACATCCAGACTGGCATAATGATCACTCACGAATTCCAGGAAGTTCATTAGGTTGTAGGAATTGAGCTGATATGCATAGGTCTGGTTGGCGCGGTGTATCGTCAGCAACGGGAAGGGAATGTTTTTCCCGAAGATGTAGCCGCCTTCCGTCGTAATGTCCATAAAGCCCAGTTGAGACAGGTATATCCTTTTGGAAATATTGGCCGTTACATTGTGATAACTGTTCTCGCCGTTCAGCACACCTTTTAATCCGGCATTATACCGCAATGTGAAAATCGGGAATTTATTGATGATCGGGGTACGGTATAGTTTGCCCTGGTAGAACTGTTCGTTGGGGGCATACCTTAATTCCAGGTTTACCTCGGTGTTGCTCAGCTGAGCCACGGTGGGCTGACCGTCAATATGTTCCACTGGCTTGTATTCAAGTATACCCGCCGGGCGCTGGTTCCAGTGTGTGAAGCCAACTTTGTAGGAGAACCTGTTCTGAAATTCCCGCACATATTCTGCCTTATAGATATCGTTGTAAAGCCAGCGGTTGTTCTGCCCTCTTTTGAAAGACAGCAGGAAGTTATCCTCCTGCACAAACTGGAGGTCCTGCCCGGGAATTTTTGTATCCCGCTGATAGCTGGCCCGGATGTAGTGCAGCGGAAAATGATATACAGACTTGTTGTTAAGCGAATAGGTTCCGCTCAGGAAATATTTCCACTTCTGGTCCTTAAAACCATAGGCCGCATAGGTCTCAAAAAATATCCGTTTACTGAGATCTGTGGTCGTACGCCCACCGAACCTTAACCGGAAACCCTCCACCGGATTGAAACTGTAAAAGGTATTCACAGGCCCTACTTCCACAATGTCAAAGGATTTATATCCTGCAAGGAAGAGAGAAGTGATGTCCATGGTGCGCCGGAAAGACGGAATGGTCTGCAGGGTATCAACGTTTCGATAAATATCTCTTTCAGACTTTTCCAGCGGAATATGTCTTACCTGCTGCCAGTAACTTTCCCCTGTTTTGATCAGCGGATTATAGATTGCCTGTTCTGCCGGGCCCCGGTAAACACTATCCGGCCTGGGCTGGTTTACTTCATAGTTTTTATAATTAACCACCCGCTGCCCGAACAGACCGCCACCCTTTTCGCCCAGCGCAAACTCCATTCCGAGTGTTGTTTTGCTCGGATGATAGCGGCCATCCGGACTTTTTTCAAATTCCAGACGTGCTTCCAGGTCTCTCATGAAATTGAGATTGATATCCTTATTTACCGTCAGATAGGCATTTTGCACGGCGTAGTTTCCATCCAGCGTAATGAAGAGTTTCCCTTCAAACAGCATGTCTGTTTTGTTTCGGGGAACAAATCCCAGTTCTACCAGCCATGGTTCGTGTGTTTTTACGGTATCCCGTATAAAGTACTTGTAAAAAGTAGGAGCGGTATTGGCTATCGGGCTAAGCAGCAGGTTGGTGGCAATGGAGATATCATTTTTATAAATATTGATATCCTCATACAGCCGGTTAAAATAGGCACTCAAGCCATCGTTGTCTACAAACCGTGCATCAAACTCAGCACGACGGTTCGCTTTCACCCACTGTTTTTTTGTATACGGATTTTTTCTGAAATATACCTGAGACAGTTTCTCCTGAATATAAGCCGGTAATATGTTTTTCCCGCCTATGGTGGAAGAATCCTGGTCTTTGAACAGGAACTGATAGTTGCGGAAAATACGGCGTTCCTTAAACTTGTCGGAAAGGTTGCTCAGTGCAAAAGAGATTTTCTCATACTGCTCATATTCCGCAAAGTCATAATTAGCCATCTGGTTTTTATCCCGGTTTTCAATGACCTGGCGGATAAGCTGTACTGCCGGGTTATCCTTGTTCCGGTACCGGGCCCTGCCTTTTACCGTCACTTCTTTTAACATGGAAGCATCAACCTTCATCTTGATGTTGATCACCTGGTCAGCACCAACGGTTATTTTTTTATCAATGCTCTCGTAGCCTACGTAAGTGAACCGGATGGCAGCGTAATTCTCCTTAAGAGTAAGTGCATATTTCCCATCTACATCCGCGGAGGTACCCATGGTGGTACCTGGAATGACAATGCTAACGTACGGCAGCGTTTCTCCGGTTTGTGCGTCGGTGATTACCCCTTTGATCGTGGTAGTTTGCGCAAGCACGCCTGTGCCTCCCAGAAGGAGTATACCGGCCATGAGGGCAAATCTTATGTATAGTGTCTTTAACATTTTGTAATCGCAAGAGATTCTGTATTGTTTTCCATGGCGCATATTTGTTCAGACCTTCCTGTTATCTGTCTGAAAAATGATTTTTCCGATACCAGCTTTAACCGTAAGGTTAAAGCCATTTGTTCGTGGTGTACCAGTCCAGCGTTTCCGCAAGACCTTTCTTTAAATTATATTGAGGCACATATTGCAGCTCATTGCTGGCCGCTTCTATACTGCAATACCAGTTTGCAGCCGTTAGTTCATTCACTTTTTCCGTATTCAGAACCGGTGTTTTACCCGACAGAGCCGAAAATCCTTCCAGCAACGTGGCAACCATTCTGATCATCTTTACCGGAACATGGAACCTGAATAACTTTTTCCTCTTTAGTGCTCCAAACAGCTCTGACAATGCGTACCGGTCATATTCCTGCCCGTCCGAAATATTATAGGCGCGGTGCTCTTTTGATTCTCCGGCCACCAGAGCAGTTAATGTAGCTGTTACCAGGTCTTTCACATATACGAAACTCAGCCGCTGCGGTTTTGTTCCGATGTGCAGGTCGAGGCCTTTGTTGAGGGTCTTAAACAAGATAAAAATGTCCTTTTCGCCGGGCCCAAAAACGGCGGTTGGTCTTATAATAGTAAGCGGAAGCTCCTTTAAATCAGCCAGATATTTTTCAGCGAGTAACTTGCTTTTACCGTAGGATGTAACCGGAAAAGGTTTTGTTTCTTCGGTGATTTTTTGTGCTTCTGCATAGGTCCGTGGCCCGATGGCCGCCAGACTGCTCATAAATACAAACCTTTTGAGGGGTAGTCTGGCTGACAGTGCAGCTTCCGCTAGATGAAGTGTATAAGTTGCGTTGACCAGATTGTAAGCTTCCCTATTTTTTGCTCTCGTAACCGCGGCTCCATGAATAATGTAGTCATACTGTCCCTCTTTCAAAAGAGGCTCCAATGTTTGCCGGGAGCTGAAATCCGGATAGACAAAAACAAGGGGTATAGTTGTTTCCATGGCTTTCAATCCTGAAATATCACTGGAAGGCCTCACACCTGCATGGACTTCATAACCTCTTTCCAGCGCCTGCTGCACTAAATGATGGCCTATGAACCCACTTGCTCCGGTGATCAGTACCTTGCCCCTCATATGGTCTTTTCAAATAATCTGTATCTTTTGTATAATACTCCGTTAATCTGCTCAATAGCGTGGTTCATCAGATAATTGTCTTCGAGCATCCATGAACATTCGCCGCCGGTAATCTTGGTGCCGTATGTATTTTTAATAATGTTGCCATACAGGCAGGCCTCTATTCCCATTTTTCTGTAACCTTCTATCACTCCTAGTGTCAGAACACGAATTCTGGTGATGTTTTTCTTTTGAAAAAGCAATTTGAAAATTCCTGTCGGAAGCAAGCGCCCACGTTTTATTTTGATCAGTACCTGGTTGATGTCCGGAATTCCCAGCGCAAATCCTACCAGCTGATCGTCTTTTTCGGCTACCAGACAAAAATTCGGATCCAATATCATTTTCAGATCTTTCGCCAGATAATTGAATTCCGAGTCGGTCATCGGTACAAATCCAAGGTTTTTATCCCATGCCTTGTTATATACCTCCCTTATCTTCCTGACTTCATTATCAAAGTCTTTCAGGTTCACTTTTCTGATCGTTATCCCGCTGTTTTTCAGTCGGTTCTGCAGAGTATCCAGTAATTTCACTGATCGGTCGTTAGACTCGCTCACGTTCAGTTCATATGCCAGGAGATCTGTTTTCTTTGTCAAACCGTTGTTAATCAGTAATTTTTCATAGTAAGGTGCATTGTAGGGCATCATAGCCATGGGAGGCCTTTCAAAACCTTCAACCAGCAAACCACAGGTATCGTTTGTTGACAGGTTCACCGGACCGATCATGTTTTCGGCTCCCTGCTCTTTTAGCCATTCGGAAGCTCTGGAAAGCAGGAGGTTGGCCGTTGGCTGATCATCGATACAATCAAAAAAGCCAAAAAAGCCATCTTTCCCGCCTGTGAAAGCATTGTGGTTGTTGTTCAGGATGGCTGCAATACGACCCGTGACACTACCTCCGTTATACGTCAGAAAGAGCTGGATTTTTGAGTGTTCGTAAAAAGGGTGTTTCCCTGGTGTGAGCATATCGCGCTGCGCAATGAATAACTCAGGAACATAGTTACTGTTGTTACGATACAGCTCATGCGGGAAATCAATGAACTTACCCAGTTCTTTGCCTGGCGATATGGAGACAATACTTGTCATAGTTTTTCTTTGATTGCCTCTGGGCAGATTTCGCGGTAAATTTTTGCCATCTTGTCTATTGCTTCTTCTATCTGACTGAATGTGTGTGTTGCCATTAATGAAAAACGGATCAGCGTTTCGTCGGTACGTACTGCCGGAGATACTACAGGATTTACGAACACGCCTTCTTCCAGAAGAAGTTTTGTGATCATAAATGTTTTTTCGTTGTCTCTGATATAAATGGGCAGGATCGGACTCTCGGTTTGCCCAAGGTCAAAGCCGTTCATGAGCAGCAGTTCCTTGGCGTAACGGGTATTGGCCCACAACCGCTCCATATGAAAAGGTTCCGACTCGATGATTTCAAGTGCTGCCAGGGTGCTTCCCACACTGGCAGGCGTCATGCTGGCGCTGAAAATGAGGGATCTTCCACGGTGTTTGATGTACTCAATGGTTTCGTAATCACTGGCAATAAATCCACCCAGGGAAGCAAACGACTTGCTGAAAGTGCCCATTATCAGATCAGTCGCGTCGGTAAGGCCAAAGTGCGAAGAGGTTCCCGCACCGCGGTGCCCTATAACACCCAGACTGTGTGCATCGTCCACGAGAATGGAAGCACCAAATTCTTCTGCAACGGTGTTGAGCTCGGGAAGTTTTACTATATCTCCTTCCATGCTGAAAATCCCGTCGGTAACAATCAACTTTAAGGCATCCTCAGGCAGCAGATTCAGTTTTTTCCTGAGGTCGGCCATGTCATTATGAGCATATTTGATGACCTTGGAGAAGGATAACCGGCTACCGTCAATGATGGAAGCGTGGTCTCTCTCATCGAGAATCAGGTAATCGTTGCGGCCCGTAAGACAGGAAATTGCTCCCAGGTTAGCCTGGTAGCCTGTGCTGAACAGAACGGCAGATTCTTTTCCTGTAAATTTGGCAAGCCTGTGTTCAAGCTGCTCATGAATGTCCAGCGTCCCGTTCAGGAACCTGGAACCTGCGCAGCCGCTTCCATACTTTTCAACGGCCTTTTGTGCGGCTTCCATGACATAAGGATGCGTGGTAAGCCCCAGATAAGAATTTGACCCGAACATTAAAACCGGCTTCCCTCCAATCATCACCTCCGTATCCTGGGCAGATTCTATTGCTCTGAAATAGGGATAAACGCCCTTTGCCCGTGCCTGGGCGGCTTCTGTAAATTCAGCTACTCTGTTTTGTAATCTACTTCTCATAATGTTTGGTGTCAAATTTAGAGGCTCCTGGTAGGACCAGTCTCTAAAATGTTAAAATATTCGTTCCCACACGCATATTTTCCTTTAAATTCCTTGGTCTTAATCTTATTTTAATCCATCTGTCAAGAATTGAACAAATAATTGGTAACCATCCCGATAACATGGTTTTTATGTGTTTCGGTATATTCGTAAAATTCGGATTCAGACATGTTATGCATTTTCATGTGCATTTTCTTGCCGACAAAAATAAACTGGATACTCCCCAGAATGATCGGCATCAGATGCTCGGGTTCGATATTCCGTATGCCTCCACGCTTCACCTCTTCCTGTATAAGCCCGATCAGTTTCCTGCTCAGGAGCTCCTTGTACATGGATATTTCTGACAGAAGATTTTCGCAGTCCCTATGGATTTCGTTCATAATGAACAATACCAGGGTAGGTTCCTGCCGCATCATCCGATAATCCTCTTCAATGATTTCTATTATTTTTTCCTTCAGACTGATCGGCTGGTCTATGATTTTGAGGGTGTTAGTGCAGTATATGGAAAACAGGTCCTTGAATATTTCAATAAACAGCTTTTCCTTACTTCTGAAATAGTAATTGGTGAGGGCAATGTTCATTCCTGCAGCATCGGCAATATCCCTGGCCGTTGTGCCGGTAAATCCTTTCTTAAGAAAAACAGACTTCGCTGCGTCCTTAAGCTTCTCTTCACTGGATTGATTGATACACTTCACAATTCTTGTTATTTATTGACAAGGCAAATGTCGTATACATTTTTCTTTTCTCCAACGAACTTAATCACAAATTTTAAATGATCGTTTAAAATCTTCACTTAAAATGATTTCGTGTTGGAATATTCATATTTTTAATGACGCTTGCGCCATCGTTGGCTGATTTATTAACTACGGAATTTGTCCTGAAAAGATTCATGTCAGGGCTTTAAAAAAACTAAAAAAAGTAGGGAAGGGAAAATTTAAGGAAGGACGGTTGGCCTGGGCACGGGTTCCGGTCAGATTTTAGCATCGGGTTCGCTGATAGGAAGGAACTGCGGTGTTTCGAACTACCCTTAACAGGAATGGTATCCGGAAGAGGATTTACGCAAAATATTTTAGATATAATTTGAAAAAAAATGAAATTTAAAATTTGTTTGTATATTTACGGGTACGTACCCGTAAATACTATGTTTCGCGTTTTAACGGCTTCCAAAAACATCTAACTTAATTAACAACACCGATAGTAATATGAAGGATATCACATCTTATGCGGAAAAACTCCTAAGCCCTTCCGCAGCTTTAATTGAAGATATAAAAAAGATCAAGGGAGATATTCTGATCCTTGGCGCTGGTGGTAAAATAGGGCCGAGCATTGCCCGGCTTGCCAAGCAGGCAATAGACGAGGCAGGCATGGATACCAGGGTGATAGGTGTTTCCCGTTTCAGTGAGGAAGGACTTGCCCAACAGCTGAATGCGGAGGGGATCGAAACAATTGTTGCCAATATTCTGGACGACAGTCAGTTGCAGGATCTTCCCGAGGTAGAAAATGTTTTATACCTGGCAGGAACAAAATTCGGAACATCCAATAATGAACCGTATACCTGGGCAATGAACACCTACCTGCCCGGGCGTGTGGCTGACAAATTCCGTAATTCACGTATTGTGGTATATTCAACCGGTAATGTTTATCCTTTCACAACAGTTGCCTCCGGTGGTGCAACGGAAGAACTCAGTGCTGACCCTGTGGGAGAGTACGGCCAGTCGTGTCTGGGAAGGGAACGTCTGTTTCAATATTTTTCTTCCCTGTATCACACGCCCTTGCTGATCTACCGCCTTAACTATGCCATCGATTTTCATTATGGTGTTTTACTTGAAGTCGCAAAATCGGTTCTGAACGGGAAGCCGATTGACCTTCGCACGGGACATGTAAATGTGATCTGGCAGGGTGATGCAAATGAAATGGCAATTCGTTCGCTGCTGCATTGCGAATCCCCCTCTAAGATACTCAATATCACAGGTCCGGAAACCGTTTCTCTTCGCTGGCTGGCTGGGGAATTCGGACGTATTTTTAAGGCTGAGCCACAATTTGTGCATGAAGAGCAGCCCACGGCTTTGCTGAGCAACGCGGCGGAATCGTTCCGGTTGTTCGGTTACCCGCGTACTACCCTGAAACAGATGATTGAGATCACGGCCAACTGGCTCCTGGAAGGTGGCAAGACGATTAACAAGCCTACGCATTTCCAGGAAAGACAGGGGCAGTTCTAGGGTAGGTAACGAACCGGGTAAAAAAGTTATGAATTAAAATATCGGGATAGATAATCGCAATCATGAAAGAATTAAGTCAGGATAAAAAGAAGCTGTTGTTTGCAGGAACGGTAATTCCGGCCCATCCGCTGGCGCTGGACAGTAATCTGCAGCTGGACGAAGCCAAACAGCGCGGCCTAACAGCCTATTACATTGCCAGTGGTGCAGGTGGCGTGGCCATTGGCGTGCATACCACACAATTTGAAATAAGAGACCCGGAAGTAAATCTTTTCGAAAAGGTACTTGAAATTACTGCGGATGAGATCAATAACAGTACCAAGGCGGATACATTTCTGAGGATTGCAGGAATTTGCGGACAAACTGCTCAGGCGGTGAAGGAAGCTGAAATTGCCGTAAAACATGGTTATGATCTTGGCCTTGTAAGTATGGCGGCATTTAAAACAGAACCTGAATCGGAAATTATTGAGCATATTAAAACCGTTGCCGGTATCATTCCTGTTTTTGGATTTTATCTTCAGGCCGCCATCGGAGGGCGTGTTTATACCTATGAATTCTGGCAGCAGTTTGCTGAGATCCCCAATGTATACGCCATTAAAATTGCTGCATTTAACCGATATCAGACTCTGGACGTGGTACGGGCGGTATGCAATTCTTCAAGAAAGGATGAAATTGCGCTTTATACCGGGAACGATGATAACATTGTGGCGGATCTGATCACGCCATACCGTTTTAAAGTAGGAGGGGAGCTGATTGAAAAAAGGTTCGTTGGCGGATTATTGGGACATTGGGCAGTTTGGACGCAAAAGGCTGTCGGTTTGCTGGAAACGGTAAAAAAATCTATCGGCACGGACTATCAGACGATGGAAGGCTTACTAAGCACCAATATTGAGGTAACGGATATGAACGCTGCAATCTTTGATCCGGCACATGCGTTTCACGGATGCATCACGGGTGTGCATGAGGTGTTGAGAAGGCAGGGGCTGCTGGACGGAATATGGACACTGAACCCGAAAGAAAACCTGTCGCCGGGCCAGTATGAAGAAATTACCCGTGTGATTGACGCCTATCCGCATCTGGTTGATGATGCATTTGTAAAAGATTTCCTGGAAAGCAGGTCTGCCGTTTCAGCACATTCCTGATGGTATGACGTTCAGAGCGGCGGGGTATCTGTCCGCCGCCCTGAGCCAGGCAGCTATCGTATTGCTGGCTGTTTTTTGTTCCACAGCAAAAGTGCCAGCGATACCAGACAAAGAACGGATTCTGTTTTGATCCACATATTTCCAAAATCCCCCAGCGGCCCATCCATGATGATTGTAAGCAGGCGGGACAATGCATAAAAGCCCCATAATAGGGTAAGAAATGCCAGCGCATGTTGGATATAGTTTCTTACGCTGTATACAAGACTTATTACGATGGTAAAACCCACTCCGCCATAAACGCCTCTGATAGAAGAGAGTGCGTCGTTATTGGGCAGCTGGACCCTGACAAGGTCCATCACCGATTGTGGATCCTGAAATGCCATGATACTTACGGACGCTATGCTAAGCGCCGAGAGAATAATGAAAGTTTGCGATAATAGTTTTTGAATTTTCATAAAGTTGTAATTACTTGGGATGTTTGCGCAGCCTGCATTAAAGCAGATGCGGAAGCAAAATTGGTGCTATCGTGGCCTATTAAAAACGGAGAAGCCATTGTACTATCTGTTTTCCTTCCTGAATCTCACATTTTATCGGTTCATCTGTTAAATGGTTCAGCAGATGGTTCTTACACGGATTAAATGGCGACAATCGGATTGAAAGGGATATTCCGACAATTGAATAACTATTTCTGATGTTTGAGGCAGCGTTTGCTTCCCATCAACCGCGTTCTGTTTAATTTTACTGCCCAGGAAAATTAAACATGAGCTTTCATCTGACATCTCTGGAAAAGTACTTTAGTTCTGTCCGGCAAAACCGGCTTTATTTCTATATACTTTTTTTATTGCTTCCCTGGTTTGTCCCGCTGATCGGGTACATGATGTGGGGGAAACTGTATTTTGCCAATGCAGGCGTATTTCTTGGAGGGACAATAATTAACCTGATATTGTGCCTGTTAGCCAATCAGGTGAATCAGGTAACGGCAATTTACGTCTCCGGAATGTATCCGGAAGCACACCAGACACTGTATCGGGTAGTTGCCTGGTTTGTGGTTTATTCAGCTGTCAATGTCATTATCCTGTACCTGGTACTCGCTGCGTATGATTATATCGGGCTTTTTGGGTATTCGCTGGATGGAGGACGTTTGTTGTATTCCGTTTTTTGTATTCTTGGCGCATCGCTCATCGGGGCCGGGTTGTCGGAGCTGGCTTATACCTTTATGCAGTGGAAAACCAATCAGTTGGAGCTGAGACAGATGGAGCAGCAGCAACTGCGGACTGAACTTGAAATTCTGAAGCAGCAGGTAAATCCGCATTTTTTGTTCAATTGCCTTAATTCTCTATCCATTTTGATATCCGATGCTCCGGCAACGGCCGAAAAATTCGTGGATGAAATGTCAAAGGTATACCGTTATCTGCTGACTGTCAACGGACCTGACCGCGAGGAAAGTCTTGTTGTGCTGGATGCCGAGATCCGTTTCATCAGATCCTATATATACCTGCTGGAAACGCGATTTGAAGACGGAATACACATTACTGTTGAAGTGGCAGATCTTTACCTGAACGGGCAAATAGCGCCGCTCAGTTTGCAAACCCTGATCGACAATGCCATTCGTCATAACATTGTATCAGCCGGTCAGCCGCTTTACATCAGCATAAAAACCACGGCCACCGGACAGTTGGAAATTAAAAACAACTTGCAGAAACGCATGGTTAAAATGTCCCTGAACAACGCCGGGTTGGTTTCTCTGATATCCCGCTATAAATTTTTATTTAACCAGGCCGGGACCATCCAGGTGAAGGAAGATACCTCCTCGTTTTCGGTCACCCTGCCACTGATTTACACATGAGACCTGCTTCCGGATTCAAGCGTATTGGAAAGTTCATTTGGCTGAGCCTGTTTGGCAGATGGATCTTCCTGCTGCTGATACCTTGGTTTGTGCCTACTATCAGCTATCTGCTCATAGGGGAGCCATATCTGGAGAGTTTCTCCAATTTTATTTGGGGTACGCTGATGGTTTTGCTGATGACAACCCTGGCGTTTATTCCTCATGACTGGGCAGTGCAGTACATTGCGGATCTGTACCCCTCCATTCACTTGTCTGCCAAACGGGCGGGGTTTACCGTTCTGGCTTTTTGTTTACTGACCGGCGTGTACATTAGCGTGTATGTTATGTTCATTATTCGTTTCAGGCCGCTGAATGCAGAACTAAGTACCGACGGTGTAATAAAAGTATATCTTTTTGAATTCTTTGCAATACTCCTGCTTACCTGTCTGTATGAGGTGAACTACTCCCTGAAAAAATGGAAAGAAATAAAAATGAATAAGGAGGCAATCAAAAAAGCAGGCCTGCAGGGGCAACTCCAAAGTCTGAAAAGCCAGGTAAATCCGCATTTTTTGTTCAACAGCCTTAATACCCTCTCTGCATTGATTACTGATGAACCGCAACGGGCCGAACGCTTTGTGGATGAAATGGCAAAGGTGTACCGCTATCTTCTTCAGACTAACGAGCATGAATTGACTGATTTGGCAACAGAAATAAATTTCATACGGTCTTACTATCACTTGCTGAGAACTCGGTATGACACCGGCCTTGTCCTGCACATAAACGTGGACGATGTGGCGCTGGAAAGTTTCATTCCGCCTCTCACCTTACAGCTTTTGGTGGAAAATGCCGTGAAACACAACACGATACTGGAGAAAAATCCATTGACTATTGAAATAACATCCTTAGAGAGCAACCTGCTGGAGGTAAAGAATAATGTAATCGTCAAATCCACTCATGTACGGTCCACTCAACTGGGGCTGGCCAATATAAACGCTAAGTATCAGATACTTTCCGCCAGACAGCCCGTGATAAGCGCCGGCCCGGATTATTTCGTAGTACTATTGCCTTTGTTAACTGAAAAACCTGTGAATCAATGAACATACTGATTGTGGAAGATGAAAAGCTGGCGGTCCGGAAACTCACCAGGTTGCTGGAGGAGGTGGCTCCTCATGTGGTAATCAAAGGAGTTACGCCAAGCATCGAAGCTACGGTTACATGGATCGACGAAAACCGTGGCAAGAATGAAAAAGAGCCGGATCTTATCTTTCTGGATATCGAACTGGCTGACGGACAGAGTTTTGAAATTTTCAACCGGACTGAAATACGTAGTATGGTGATATTTACCACCTCCTATGATGAGTATGCCCTTCAGGCTTTTAAAGTGAACAGTATCGATTACCTGCTGAAACCGGTTCAGAAAGAGGATTTGCAGCGCGGTCTTAAGAAATATGAGGATCTGGTCGGCTACAAACAGCGTGGGAATGTAACCGTAGTACCGGAAGGTCTGGAGAACATACTTAAAAATCTGCGATTACAGCAGCCCGCAAAGGAGTACCGGAAAAGGTTTCTGGTGAAACAGGGAGCACGCATGATTTCGGTGGAAGTAGGGGATATTGCATTTTTCTATACTGAAGAGAGCATCAGTTTTTTCAAAAACTATCAGGGACAAAAGTTTGTGTTGGATTACAGGATGGATGAACTGGAAGGTTTTCTGGACCCGGAGCATTTTTTTCGGGTTAACCGGGGTATGATCGTCACGCACCAGGCAGTGACGCAAATCCAGCCTTACTATAACCATCGCCTTGCACTGGCACTGCAGCCTGCCTTTGAAAAAGAGGTGATTGTGAGCCGGGAAAAAACCGGTGATTTTAAAAAATGGATGGGGAAATAACCCTACGCCTGGCAGGGTGAGGTGAAAAAATAATACTTTATTAGTCTATAAAATTTGTAGGATAGATAGTTTTACATACTTTTGTGCTTAAGTATACCAGTCTAAATTTAATATTGTAATGCAGGAAAAAGTAAGTGCCTTCAAACTATCCAGTCAGAAATACTGGTATGTGTTAGTCCCGGGTTTGGTTTTGGTAGTTCTCATATTCTCGCGTTATTACCAGGAAATTCTTCATTTCTTTAACAACAGTGATTTAGGGCTTGAGAGTGATTTTATTTTCTATCTTTTGGTTGGTTTGGGTGCGCAGTTGGTGGATGGTGCCCTGGGTATGGCTTATGGTGTAACCTCCAATTCGTTCCTTTTGTCGCTGGGAGTACCTCCTGCGGTAAGTAGTGCAAGTGTACATATTGCTGAGATGTTTACCACGGGAGCATCCGCCGTTTCTCATTTCCGATTTAAAAACATCAACAAGAAGTTATTCAAGAACCTTATTCTTCCGGGAGTTGCAGGTGCTGTTGCAGGGGCATATCTGCTTTCGGACCATATTAATGGAGACCTCATCAAACCTTTTGTTGCTGCCTATATGGCGGTGCTGGGATTGATCATCATCCGGAAGGCTTTGAAGAAAAATCTTGCCAAAACCAAAACCAGGCGTGTGGGTATTCTGGCTGCGTTTGGTGGTTTTATGGATTCTGTTGGTGGCGGTGGCTGGGGGCCCATTGTAACGTCTACGCTGATAGGGCAGGGGAGGGATCCGCGTTATACCATCGGGACAGTCAACGCAGCGGAATTTGCTATCGCTTTTTCCAGCGGGATTACGTTTATTATTTTTACTGAGATAAATAACTGGCAGGTGGTATTGGGCCTCATCATCGGAGGTGTTATTGCGGCACCTTTCGGTGCATTGCTGGTCAACAAAATCAAACGCCGCCCAATGATGCTGGTTGTTGGTGCGCTGGTAATTCTTCTCAGTATCCGGACCATCTTTCTTTCGGTCTTTTAATTCTTGCTTCTCCTTTTTTTATCATTATCACGATCTCTGAAACCCTGCCAGGTTAATTTAACGAGGTTTGGATAGTGATTTTCTATTTCCTGTGCGCTCTCTTTCGGTGCAACATTTCGCTTTTGCCATGGCCAGGTTGTGATGGGCTGAGGTATCACTATTTATTTTACGTTTATATACCCTCCGTTTTATCAGTACCAGGTCGTTATTCTTAATAATTTACAGACCTGTTATTTGGCGGATCAAAAAAATATGTAACTTGTTTTTGGTTAGTCAGTACATCAGTAATTCCCAAATAGCTGTGCTGCAATCTGAAACGCGCTGGCCGACCGGTTATCACAACTCTCCCTTTTTCAGGTACTTTAAGATGAACAATGTTTATCACGCTCAGATTGTTGAGTACTACAATCAATGCCAGAGAGATTATGAACTCATTTGGCATTTGAACACCCACCATTGCATGCATTATGGCTATTGGGAAAAAGATACCAGGAGATTAAGGGATGCATTGATAAATATGAATGAAAAAGTGGCGGAATATGGAAAGCCGCAGCCGGGCCAGACTGTGGCAGATCTGGGGTGTGGTGTGGGTGGACCGGCCATATACCTTGCCCGTAAGTACCGCTGCCATGTGACGGGACTCTCCTTGTCTGAATCCCAAATAAGCCAGGCAAGTGAGCTTGCTCATACACAGGGGGCCGACTTTGCGACTTTTAAAGTTGGAGATTATTGTAATACCGGTTTTGAAAACGCGTCTTTTAATTTGGCCTATGCCATTGAAAGTGCATGTTATGCAACAGATAAGAGCATTTTTCTGGATGAAGCTTTCAGGATCCTGAAACCGGAAGGGAAACTCATTGTTATTGATTTCTTCTGGGCAGGCAGTGCAAGAAATCAAAAGGACCGTGAGATCATGAAGAAATGGACCGACAGCTGGGCCATTGCCGATTACGCCTATGAAAATGATTTTGAAGATAGTCTTCGTAAGTCGGGTTTTTCAAAAATTCAGAAGCATAATTGTAATTTGCAGGTCTGGCCCAGTATCAAACGACTTTACTATTGCTACTATCCCGGAGTGGTGTGTGATTTTGTGTTGAGAACTGTGGGTTTAAGAGGTAAGGTCCTGACGCAGAATATGCAGTCGGCCTATTACCAATACGCTGCTTTCCAGCGCGGGCTGTGGAATTACAACATTTACGTTGCCGAAAAATCCTGATTTTCAGAAAGCAGATGAAATATTTTCCCCATCAGGTCCTCCTTGACAACGGGCTTGGAAGTATAGCCATTCATGCCATTGGCAAGGCATTTTTCAGCTTCTGATTTTCGTGCAGAGGCCGTCAGTGCAATAATTTTAAGGGTGTTGATCCTGGGCAGGCTGTGCTCCCTGATGATTTTGGTGGTTTCAATTCCGTTCTTTTTGGGCATCTGGATATCCATTAGCACCAGGTCGTAGTCCGTTTTGGTTACCATGGAGAGTACCTCGTCTCCGTCGGAAGCAAATTCGATCCGGATCGTGGGTATTTCCGAATGCAGGATTCTTTTGATCACCAGTTGGTTCACCTCGTTGTCTTCTGCGATCAATATTTTGAGTCCCGAAAGTTTTTCCCTGATTCTGCTTTTGAGCCCAGGTTCCTGAATCTGTTCATATTCTGCAATGTTGCTTTGGTCCATGGGTAGTGTGATATTGACCATCGTACCCACACCGGGCCTGCTTTTGATATGGATTTTTCCCTGGAAGAGTTCCACCAGCTGTTTGGTGATACTCAGGCCCATGCCCGTTCCGCCATATTGCAAATAAATGTCAGAATTGGCCTGACTGAAGATATCAAATACTTTACTCAGTTCTTCCTCCGACATACCGATACCGGTATCTCTCACGGTGACGGCGAGGATATTGGCCCGCTGATTAAATCCGACGGTTAGTTTTACTTCCCCTTTGTTTGTGAATTTTATGGCATTGCTCAGTACATTGTTCAGTATCTGGGTAATACGGTAGGGGTCACCGGTGAACCTTTCGGGAATGTCGTCTTCCATGTCCAGCAGCAGGCTGATCTGTTTTTCGTCCGCCCTGAGCTTATTGGTGTTGTAGACGGTCTGCAGAATCGGGGACAAGTCAAAGCTTACCTTCTGGAAGTGGAATTTACCAGTCTGTATTTTGGTGATGTCCAGGATATCATCAATGATATAGAGCAGGTGTTTGGAAGAGCGGTCGAGTATCTGCAGCAACTCCTCTTCGCCCTCTTTCAGGGGACTGTTGTTCAGTAATTCGCTGGTACCCAGGATGGCCGTCATAGGAGTCCGCATTTCGTGGCTCATCTGCGCGATGAACATATCCTTGTGTTTTTCAGCTGTTTCCAGGTCTTTTCTGATTTTTTCCAGTTTGTTCAGCGCATCGCGTAATTCTCCGTTGACGGCGTTGACTTCATTGAGGGAACTGATCTTGTTGTTTTCGAAGGAGTTACCTACAATAAAGACATTAAGGATAAGGAAGAGAATTACGGTGAGGGCGTAGTAACGGTGATCGCCCTCAAAGAACTGATATGCTTCCTGATATTTGATTCCCCAGATTTCCATCAGAAGAAAGGAAACAGGCATGAGTATCGAAACCAGAAACCAGAACCATGCAAATTTTTGGTTAAGTAACCAGAAAGCATACAGAGGAATGAGGATGCACCAGAAAGTAACCGGACTCTGTAATCCTCCTGAGACATAAGCGGATACCCCCACATGCCCAGCCCCGGCTGTAATATAAATATTGACAGCACGATTTAAGGATAGTGCTCCGGTATAAAACGATATAAAGATGCAGGCAAAAATTCCCAGGAAGACAAGTGAACTTATTTGTACCTGATGAAAATCGAGGGCTTCATTGGCAATGACCACCACAACCATCGTCAGTACGGTTAACTGGCAGCAGGTGTTAAAATGCCTGTAACGGCTCCTTTGCTCTTCATCAGTGATTTCAGAAGGAATTTTATAAGAGAGTTTATCGAACAAAATAGAGGGAGTTTATGAATTTCCAGACAATTACAACCAGGTAATTAATAATAACGGCTATAAATGCGATTACCACGGCCAGTGGAACTAAAGGGTACAATATTATTTTGGGCAGTTTTATAGCCTTAAAGCCAATCATCAAAACTGTTTTGCAAAACCAGTAGAACATCATCGGTTTTTGCCAGGGTAACCCGTTCCTGAAATTTCTTTCATCCATTATTCTTGGAATACTGAATAATCCGAAAGGGCTTGGCAAGGCATATGAGGCAGTCTTACAAAACTGCCGCTTTGGTTTTTTCTCTAGTTGGAGGATATTGTTTACAGCACGGCGTGCGGCTTCATTAGCGGTATCCATATCTGCCAGATCACTGTTTGTTTTGACGAAGTCGGCTGCCAGAAAGAAATTAGAAATCCTGGTATGTGCATCCGGACGGAGTGAATGGCTGACCACGGTATTGATCAGTAACGGTTCTTTGTTTGCCAGAATATCCGGGTTTTGCGGGTCTGGACCAATGGAGTCATCCAGAAACGTCAGATCCCGAAAAAAGTCTGAGTCATTTAACTGAATTTTTTGTCCAGTATCGTCGATAATTACACACTGTTTTATTTGATGCCATATTTCGGTTTTTACTTCTGTTTCAGTAAGCCGCTTCAAGGGCTTATTGACAAAGACACCATGTTCATCCCAATTAGAAACAATCACACTGAGAATAGATTTAACGGGCTGTCCTTTATAGGACGGAAGCGGATTAGTTTTGATATATTCTTCCCAATACTGCACCTGCGAAATAATTGTTATCGCAAACGGAGAGTTAGTAATGGTGATATGCCCATCGTTGATTTTAAGGTCAATTTTGAGATAAAACATTATGCCCGTCATCCAATCTATTTCTTTGCATAGTGGTTTTATGAATCTCAATGTTGGGTCTTTGTCCAGAATGGGAGTACTCTTGTCCAGCAGAATATCCAGTCTTTCTACCGGCAAGGCCGAAATGAAATAGTCTGCATCCAGGGTTTGTACGTTTCCCTTAAAGTCTTTAACCTCTATTTTCTCGATTGAATCCGGAGCACCCCAATATTCCTTATCCTCCTCTTTTTTTATAATCAGTCTGTCAACAAAGCGGTGAGGTATAATTGTGAGGGTCGACGGATAGGAAGATTCGAGAAAATTCCTCCAGGGATCTAACCAGGCCATACGGGTGGGAGCATTGAGTATTCTGTCTGCCCTTCCACCAAAAGGATTTACAATTTGCCAGATCATATGGGAAAGGATTTTCCCTCCTGTTCGGGTAGATGAGCGATCGGCTCGGCATGCGACAAGGTTTTTTGTCACCCCTTCGGCAAGCAGTAACCTGTAATCTCTGCCGTAAGAAGGCCTTTTTGCTTCAATAAATTCTTCCCAGGGCACCCTTTCATATTCGGTGAGATAACGACTCTCGCAAGACGTATACAATTGAACTAGTTTCTCAATAAAATTGTCTCGTCCCGAGTCGCTGATATCCAGTATTTTCTCATCAAATGCCTTTTTCAATGATTTGAGCTCGCCAATGACCTCCTCGGACTTACCCCGAATAATATCGAATACAATATTGAGTGGAATGTTAATTGGTTCGCGTCCGTCGGTAAACAAAAAAGTATAATACCTTACTCGTACCAGATTATCAAAGACTGACTTACCGTTGGCAAGCTTGATTTCTTTTAAGGTACGGGTGATGTTTCCGTAGAAGCCTGGGAAAAAACGGAAGCCATGTTCGGCAGGCAGGCTGTTGCTAAGGCCTGGGAAGGTGTGTTTCACGCTCCTGGCTTTTCCACCGAGTATTTCTCTACGGTTTTCCACAATCGTAACCCGGAAACCTCTTTTTAATAATTCATGTGCTGCACTTAATCCCGCTACCCCGCCACCCATGATCAATACTGTTTTACCGATGTCGTTGCTCATTAGTCAAAGTTTTAGGAATAAAATTGGAGGTATATGCTGATGGATTCTATTTCGGAGGGCAGCAGGGTTTCTATCAACTTAATACGGCCTTCAATTTCCCGGGCACTTAGGGTTTGGTCCGAAATACCTTCTTCCAGTTCGGACAACTGGCTCAGTAATTTTTTTGCACCCACCAGCAAAGCGCTGTTGGTCATCTGGTGGCAAAAAAGTTTCAGATGAGGTAAATCATTGCTGTTCAAATAAGCACGGAGCCGGGATGGAAGTATTTCAAATTGAGCGTGAACTTTGGTCAATACTTCCTTAATACCTTCTTCATCCTTTTCATAAAGTTCCAGCAGGTACTGCATAGCAAACGGAAAGGTTAGGAAAACGATACTGATAGAAACAAGGGTTTAAGCTAGAAGTGGAGTTATGAAGAAAAATTTCACCGATGGTACAAGATAAGTGAAATCTGATGTTGCATATCGTTTAGCAGAACCCACTCGGATATACTTTTGCTCAACCGATAGGTACAGAGCCTCTTACAAACACACAATAGCCATTTGGGTAAATTTAAAATAAAAAATCAATTAAAATGTAACCGTTGAAAGTTTAATTTCAAATAACCTACCCGGGTAAAACAAAGCGGTGGCCGTTGCATATAAACGTTTCCAGACCCGGATTAATGAAGAGGTGGCTGTCCGTTAAAGCATCTGGTTTGGGTGGTCACCTCCTGGCACGTAAACGAATAATTTTAGAAAAATACAGATATTTTATTTAATTATTTGAATGGTGTTCCTCCTGTTAAATTGACAGAGGCAAGCGATTTGATTAATTTTCCTGAAAACCTAAAAAACATTTGTTTGTTTAATTTTATTAACCTTACTTTGTCTATCAAATTAATAGAGTTATTCTGGTTTTTCAACCACCGCTAAACCAGGATATTAAATTTGCATGACAATGAGAACGATGAATGTAACTTCTTCGCGGGCAGGATCCGTGTGCATGGTGGGTAATCTGCAAAACCAGGGTTCTGGCAGCTGTTGTTGTTGAGATCCGCTGGTACTTCTTCCAATTTTTTACAGGAACTGTTACCGCACGGGTTTACCGTGACGGCAGGTCCGAAATGATTTCTAGTTATCATTCTGAATTATGAAAGCAATTAAAATTTTATTGTTGGCAGCAGGTTTGTTATTTTCATTCCGTCCGGCTGCGTTTTCGCAGGGGCAGTCTTCCAGCAAGGTTATTATTACAGGTGTTCGTTTTGCCTACCCGCTGGTAGATAAGTGGATCAAGGAATATACGGCAAAGAATCCCGAAGTTGAGATCGTTATTGAAACAAGAACCATAACAGATCCCGAAAAGTACGATCTTCTGATTGAAGCTTTTGAACATGAGAAGGAAGTGAAGGAAACCAGGGAATATGTGTCTATTGCCCGTTATGCCCTGCTTCCGATAGCCAATGCGAAATCAGCTTTTGCCCGGGAGTATGCCGACAAAGGGTTTAATGAAAAGACTTACAAGCAAATCTTCTTTCATGATATTTATGCTGAAAAGGACAAGTCAGTCACCGCTCCGTTTACAATTTATACCCGTCTGCAAAAAGCAGGAGCACCGCTGACATTTGCCCGGTATTTCGGTTATGAACAGCAACAAATCAAAGGTAAGACCATTGCAGGTGCAGACGAACATCTGATCAAGGCGTTGCTGAAGGATGAAACCGGGATCACCTATACCATTCCAGGCCTTGCGTATGATCTGAACACACGTAAACCTGCCGAAGGAATTACCATTATTCCGGTTGATCTGGACGGAAACGGCAGGGTTTCAAAGGACGAAAAATCGCTGGAGAATCTCGACCAGGTACTGGATCGGCTGGAATCAGAAAAGGTGAGCAATGTTCCTGTGGAATACCTTCATTTTTCAATCGCAAAAAATAACTCCAATCCGGAGGCCAAAAAGTTCCTGCTCTGGGTAGCGGCACATTCCGGGGAGGATCTGCGTAAGTTTGGCTATCTAAAGCCAGAATCGAAAAGATTGCAAACAGAAAAGCAGAAACTAGAAAGATTCTCGGTAGTGAAATAAATAGTTCAAACCGAACAACTGGTGCTTTTAGCGCGTTGCGTATATGCATCAGGGTGAAATTCGGGCCAGATAAACAGACGTCCCTGATCATGTTTGGTTATAACTTGTCTGTAAGCGCAATGAATTAATAATAACACCTGCAGATACCTTGAAAACAGGAGTATGTTTTCAGGTACAAAAATGTACGTATAGTGCTTTTCGGTAGCCCGGCAGGTTGTCCTATGTATTGTTGTGACCCACTTTAATTATTGTTTTTAATCCAAAAACGGTATGTATATATGCCGTTTACCAACCTATGATGAAAAAATACGTTTATTTGAGTTTTCTTTTAGCGCTATTAATTAACAATGCTTATGCGCAGCATAATGCTGCCCCGCCGTTCATTACAGGCGTTGTAAAGGACGAGTCGGGACAGACAATCCCCGGTGCAACAGTTTCTATTAAAGGGACTTCGGTGTATACCAGTACAGATCTGGACGGCAGGTTCAGCATACCGGCTGGCAAAGATCTTCCCTTTACAATTCAGGTAGGTATCACTGGTTTCCAGCAACAGGAAATTGATATTTACGAATTAACCGAAGAACCTGCCGAAGTGGCCCTGAAAACGGCCAACGTGCTGGACGAAGTGGTGGTGATTGGTTATGGAACGCAAAAAAAGGGGGACCTGACGGGATCGGTTTCTTCGGTTCCCCAGCTTGTTCTAAAACAGCCTATCAGCTCGTTTGACAGGGCTTTGCAAGGGGCTGCCGCCGGCGTGCAGGTCACGCAGTCTTCGGGCCAGCCCGGAAGTGCGGTCAGTATCCGTATCCGTGGGGGGAATTCCATTACGGGTGGAAATGAGCCACTTTATGTGATTGATGGATTCCCGGTTTACAATAACAATGCAGACGCAAGCGCGGGTGTAACGAACGGTCCCAGTATCAATGCCCTGGCCAGTCTAAACCCCAGTGATATTGAGTCCATCGATGTATTAAAAGATGCCTCTGCAACAGCCATTTATGGTAGCCGTGGTGCCAATGGTGTTGTGATCATCACCACTAAGAAGGGAAAAGCAGGGCAGAATTCATTTACTTACGATGCCTATTATGGTACGCAGAAGGTACTCAAAAAGGTGGACGTAATGACGAACGCCAGAGACTGGGCACTCCTTAAAAATGACGCAAGGGCCAATTCAGGAAAAGCACCATATTATACGCAGGACCAACTGGATAAACTAACCGGCGGTACCGATTGGCAGGACGAAGCGTTCCAGTCTGCACCGATACAGAATCACCAGCTTTCTTTCACCGGTGGTGATGACAGGACCCGCTATTCGGTCTCCGGAAATTACTTCAGGCAGGATGGTGTACTCAAGCATACTGATTTCGAAAGATACTCGGGAAGGATTAACCTGGACCGCGATTTCTCCGCGAAATTTAAGGTGGGTGTTAATCTGACAGCCAGCAAAATCGAGTCGAGCGTAGCCAATGCGGGGATCGTCAATGCGTTGTTGTCCATGCCGCCCACCGTCAATGTAAGAGATGCCAACGGTAAATATACCTATCAAAGTGAGTTTGAAACACCACTGGGAAATCCGATTGCGACACTGGAAAAGGAAATCAACCGGACCAAAACCTACCGATTTCTGGGGAATGTGTATGGTGAGTACACTTTCATAGAAGGACTTGTGGGTAAAATTTCGTTTGGGGCCGATGTGATCAATAACAAACAAAACCGCTATATACCCTCGGACATTTATCAGGGAGCCAATTCCAACCCGACAGGAAAGGCCTATGTAGGAACACGCTTTTCGTCAACCTGGCTGAATGAAAATACGCTGAGTTACTCCAAAACGCTGAACGACCGGCATGCTTTCAATATAGTTGTGGGATATACACAACAGGCCTTTGAAACAGAAAGCGCAACAGCGGGCTCACAATCATTTATCACGGATCAGCTGACTTACAACGACCTGGGCAGTGGCTCGGTGTATACCCAGCCCGAATCAGGTTCGTCTGCCTGGGCACTGAACTCGTTCCTGGGGAGGATCAACTACACCCTGGCCCAGAAATACATTTTTACAGTGAGGGGTCGCGCGGATGGTTCTTCCCGTTTTGGCAAGGACAAAAAATGGGGGTACTTCCCGTCTGCGGCTTTTGCCTGGAATATTTACAAGGAGGAATTTTTATCGGGTGCCCGAACGATCAGCAATCTGAAATTTCGCCTCAGTGCAGGGGTAACGGGGAACCAGGAGATCGGACAATACCTGTCGCTTGCCACGCTGAACTCCAATACCTATTTCTTTGGCGGACAAACCTATATCGGTTTTTCGCCCAACAGAATTGCCAATCCGGACCTGGGCTGGGAAACCACAGCACAGTACGACGCGGGAATTGACTTGTCGCTCTTCAAGAATAAGGTCAACTTCGTTTTTGATGCCTATTATAAGAAAACAACCAATCTGCTCCTGAACGTCCCCGTCCCATACACCACCGGACAAACAACCGCGCTGCAGAACTATGGCTCGGTGGAAAACAAGGGAATTGAACTCGGTATTAATACAGAAAACTTTACCGGCGTGTTTTCCTGGAATACCAATTTTGTTTTTTCCCTGAACAGAAACAAAGTGTTAACCCTTGGTGATGGTGCAGATTATATTATTTCGGGAGCCAATATTGCAAAGGTGGGCCAGCCGCTGGGTACCTTTTATGGTTACAAAACCAATGGCCTCTTCCAGACAGGGGATGATATAGCAAATCTGCCCACGATCAACCCCGCTACAACCAAGCCAGGCGACCGCCGTTACGTGGATATCAACGGAGATGGAAAAATTACCCAGGCCGATGACCGTACATTGATCGGTAACGCTCAGCCCAAGTTTCAGGGAGGGATCACCAATACCTTCTCGTTCCTGAATTTTGACCTGAGTCTTTTCTTTCAGGGAACTTATGGCAACAAGCTCTTTAATCAGAACAAGCAACAGCTGGAACTGTTGACAGGGCAGCAAAATGCATCAACGGCGGCTTATGATCGATGGACACCGGCCAACCCTGGCAACGTTGTACAGCGTGCCTTTGAAGATCCCGCTCCTGTCAATACAAGCAGGTACGTGGAAGATGCGTCTTTCCTTCGCTTCAAAAATCTGACGATCGGATATAATCTGCCCAAAAGCATTGCTTCAAAAATTCACGCAAACCATATAAAGATCTATGTATCGGCCCAGAACCTGTTTACAATTACCAGGTATACCGGTTATGATCCGGAAGTGAGCCGCAACGAACAAAGTACACTTAACCAGGGAATTGATTACAGCGTATATCCCGGAAGCAAATCGTTCCTGGGTGGTTTGAATATTACGTTCTGAGGCGTTCCTGCTGTTTTATCCAAATTGATTATATCCTAATGAAAAAGATACTATATATATTCCTGGGGTTATTTACCCTGTCTGCCTGCACTGATCTGAACGAAAATCCCGCGTCTCTGATTACCACGGAGCAATTTTATAAAACTGAAAGTGATGCGCTTTCGGCTGTGACGAGTGTATACAACGCGGCACTTAATAACGGGGGGCTTACCATGTACAACCGTCTTTGTCACCTGGCATTTGAGATCATGTCGGACGACGCTATTGCCGGTCTGCGGGTTACCAATGCGGATGTCAGAACCATCTCGGTACTTTCCCATTCCACTACCAACGACCGTGTCGACGAGTTGTGGAGGGAAAGTTATGTGGCGATCAACCGCGCCAATATTGCCATCGAGCGTATTCCTCGGATCGATATGAATGAAACCCTGCGGACGCGGCTTGTGAATGAAGCCAGGTTTTTGCGTGGTTTGCTGTATTTCAATCTGGTAAGGCTGTGGGGAGACGTTCCTTTGATATTGAATGAAACAGGGTCGCTTGATAAAGGCTCGATACAGATAGCCCGGACACCCAAGGAGGAAGTTTATCAGCAGATCATCGCGGATCTTACCGCAGCCGAAGCCTTGCCTAATTCCTTCACAGGCGCCGATGCAGGAAGAGCTACCGGAGGTGCTGCCAAATCCATATTGGCAAAGGTGTACCTTACCCGGCAGGAGTGGGGGAAAGCGGCTGCTAAAAGCCTGGAGGTGATCAACGGGCCTTATGGTTATGCCTTGTTTGACAACTTTGCGGATGTTTTTAACGTGGCTACCAAGAATGGCAAAGAGCATATTTTTTCGGCCCAATGTAAATCCAATGTCAACGGGCAGGGTAACCGGCTGGCTTCTTCGGCCACTCCTGTGGGTATTCCTGGTGTCGCTGCCGCCGGTACGGACGAACCTCATCCCGCAACGTATGCGTTGTATGCTGCCACAGACAAACGCCGTGATGTTACCTTTTTTACGTCTCTTCTGAGTCCTACAACGGGTAAGGAAGTTACGTTCCAGCCCCGGTTCTTTAAATATTTTGATATGGCGCAAATTGGTAACCCCACCGAATCTGCCAAAAATATCCCGGTGATCCGTTTTGCCGAAATCCTGCTGATTTACGCAGAGGCAGTAAATGAAGCAAGCGGTCCGAGTGCTGAGGCTTACTCAGCCATCAACAAGGTGAGAAAAAGAGCAGGACTGGCAGATCTGGCTGGTTTGAGCAAGGATGAATTCAGGGAAGCGGTGTATCTGGAAAGACGGCTGGAACTGATGTTTGAATTTCAGCGCTGGTTTGATCTCATCAGAACCAAACGGATGATTGCCGAACTGCACAAGATAGGAAAAACTAACGCTGCAGAGAAACACTACCTGCATCCGATACCGCAGCGTGAAATGGATTTAAATCCCAAGCTGGTTCAAAACCCGGGCTGGGAGTAAACGTCTGGTAATTAAGGAGATCATCAGCTATCACAGCTTATTAAGTAAAACAAGCAGATTTATGAAGAACAAGATTTTGTTAATTGGCCTGGTCCTTATGACGCTAGTTGTCAAGCAGTCACGCGCGCTTGAAAAAGGTCAGCCGGATGATAAAAAACCCAATATCCTGTTTATCCTTGTGGACGACTGGGGCTGGACTGACCTGGGTGTTGCAGGAAGCAAATATTACGAAACGCCCAACATTGACAAACTCGCCAGCGAAGGCCTGCGCTTTACCCAGGCCTATTCGGTAGGGCCAAATTGTGCTCCCAGCCGTGCATCACTGATGACTGGAAAGTATACACCAAGGCATGGTATTTTCACCGTGTCCAATTCTGACCGTGGGGAATCGTCTCAGCGAAAACTGATACCGATCGAAAACAATACGGTACTGAACCCTTCCTTTGTAACCATTGCCGAAGAACTAAAAAATGCGGGATATAACACCGGCCTGATAGGAAAATGGCAGCTGGGAGGGAAAAACAAAGGAGCTGATGCGCAGGCCCAGGGTTTTGACCATGTGATCGGAGGCTCGCCGGGAACACCGTCTTACTTTTATCCTTATAGCAAAGACGGCGATAAATCTCCGCACGAAGGAATTGAGACCGGAGAAGAAGGGGAATACCTTACCGACCGCCTGACCGACGAGGCGATCAGGTTTATTGATTCCAATAAACAGAAACCGTTTTTCCTGTATCTATCTTATTTCGCGGTGCATACGCCCATCCAGGCCAAAGAACCCGTCGTTCAGAAATATAAAGGTAAAAAAGGCGACCAGTATCACAACAATCCAACGTATGCAGCGATGATCGAAAGTGCCGACGAGGGTATCGGCAGGGTATTGAAATCGTTGGAAACGTTGCATCTGGCTGAAAACACATTTGTGGTTTTTTTCTCGGATAATGGTGGAATGGGTGCGGTAACGGCCCAGCCGCCTTTGCGGGGTTCCAAAGGAATGCTTTATGAAGGAGGGGTGCGGGTTCCGTTGATCATCAAATGGCCGGGCAAAACAAAAGCAGGTTCCAAAACGGAAACACCAGTGATAGGAATTGATTTTTATCCGAGCTTGCTGGAAATAGCCAATATTCAGAAACCACTCAACGGCGAGCTGGACGGACAAAGTTTTGTGCCGCTGCTGCTTGGGAAAACGACGCCGGCCAGAGATATCTTCTGGCATTTCCCGGCCTACCTGGAAGGATATAAAGGAGATAAACGGCATAAAGATACCTTCCGTACCAGGCCAACGAGTGTGGTGCGTTCAGGAGATTTCAAACTACACCAATTTTATGAAGATGGCCGTGTTGAGCTTTATAATATTAAAGCGGATATAGGTGAATGGGTTGATCTGTCCAGAAAGAATCCCGCTAAAACCAAGGAGCTGCTTTCCAAACTAGAAGCCTGGAAAACGGCTGTAAATGCACCGGTTCCTACACAGCCCAACCCCGATTTTGTGCCCGTAACAACGGGAAAATAACATTTCCATTCTTTAAAACAGCAGATGATATTCCCTATGAAAAAGATACTCTCGGCGCTTTTGAGCGGCTTGGTAAGCTTCACTTCTGTCCTGGCGCAGCATAGTCCGCAGCAGCCCTGGCACGGTAAGATCAACCCGACATTACAGGAGTCAACACCTTTTAAAATCAACTATAACAAAAAGGCACCCAAAGATGCTCCTAATGTTATCTGGATACTGATTGACGATGCAGGATTTGGGGCCACCACTGCTTTTGGCGGATTGGTTGAAACACCTAACATTGAAAAGCTTGCCAACCAGGGTTTGCGGTTTACTAATTTTCACACCACGGCCATTTGTTCTCCCACTCGTGCAGCGCTGCTCACGGGGAGGAATCATCATTCGGCTCACGTAGGTTTGCTCACCCCGGCTGCCATCGATTTCCCGGGATATGATACTTATATTCCGTTTGAAAAGGCAACTGCTGCTGAGGTTCTCAGGGAAAACGGTTATAGTACTTTCGCCCTGGGGAAATGGCATCTGACGCCGGTAACTGAAAATTCACAGGCGGGGCCTTTCAATCGCTGGCCTACAGGCAGAGGGTTTGATCATTACTATGGCTTTCTTCCCGGTGCGACCGATCAGTGGCATCCAGAACTTTGGGAAGACAATACCAAGCTGGATATTGAACCTAATAACAAACACTTAAATCAACTGCTGGCTGACAAAGCGATTACTTATATCGCCAATCAGAAATCAGTGGATGCAGAAAAACCGTTTTTCCTGTATCTGGCAACCGGCGCCACACATTCTCCGCACCAGGTAGCAAAGGAATGGATTGATAAGTACAAGGGAAAGTTTGACCTCGGCTGGGATAAATATCGGGAGATCGTGATCGAAAATCAGAGAAAATCGGGTATTATTCCTAAAAATGCTGTTTTGCCCGAACGTAATCCGGGTGTGAAGGAATGGGCCTCGCTCAGCGAAAAGGAGAAAAAGGCTTATGCGCATTTTATGGAAGTGTATGCTGCCTTTTATTCCTACACTGACTATGAAATTGGCAGGATTGTTAATTATCTGGAGCAGATAGACCAGCTCGATAACACGATAATCGCTGTGATTCTGGGAGATAACGGCGCCAGCAAAGGAGGTACTCAGCATGGTACCATTAATCCGCAGATCAACCGGCTGCAGGGTGAACAACGCATTGACGCCATTTTGAAGGCACAGGATCTTATTGGAACGGATGAGTCTAGCACGGATTATCCGATAGGCTGGGCGGCCGCAGCCAACACGCCATTCCGTTACTGGAAAGCTGATGCCAATACCGAGGGAGGTACCCGCAACCCGATGATTTTGTATTACCCCAAAGGGATCAAAGACAAAGGAGGTATCCGCAATCAGTATGGCCATGTGAACGATATTTTACCTACCACCCTTGAAATGATCAAGGGAGAAGCCCCCAAAATAATCAACGGCTACAAACAGGAGCCTTTTGAGGGAACCAGCCTTGCGTATGCCATAGACCAAGCAAAAGCACCTTCCAGACATACCATACAGTACTACGAAATTGCAGGAGCTTTGTCTATTTATAAAGACGGCTGGAAGGCTTCCCGGGGGCACAAGGTCTGGGAAAGTTTTGAGGCAGGCAGTAATGCGGACCCCAGCGGGAAAAAGGTCGATTTCAGTAAGGACGTCTGGGAGTTATATAACCTCAACGACGACTTTAACGAACGGTTCAATCTGGCATCTGAAAATCCTGCAAAGTTGAAAGAATTACAGGCCGTTTTTGACCAGGAAGCCAAAAAGTACTATGTATATCCTCTGAAGGATTTTACAGCCCATGACATGCCCGCCGGCAGAACGGTATATGGCAAAATGCCAAATATTACTTTGTTTCCCGGGGTGGACAATCTGGTAGGTGTGAGCAGCCCGCTTTATGACGGTCGTTCTTTTACAGTCAATGCTGAGACAGAAATTGTGAGCGGAAATGAAGAGGGCGTTTTGTTTGCCGTCGGAGGGGATAAAAGTGGTATCAGCCTGTTCGTGAAAGATGGCAAATTTCACTATACACATAAAACTGCCCGGGATGTTTTCAATTTCACAGCGCCTGATGTAGTGCCCAAGGGTAAGGTTAGTTTCAGGCTGGTATATGAATTTAACGGACCGGCCGAGGCAGGCAAATCTGTGGGTAAGGAAAGTCTTTTTGTAAATGATACAAAGGTGGGTGAAAGAAGTTTTACAGCGGCACAGGCGGCCATCCAGGGTGGGAGGAATATAGACGGGACAGACGTCGGCCGCGACCAGAAAACCGAGGTGTCCGATCAGTACAAGGCACCGTTTGCCTTTACCGGAAAGTTGAAAAAGGTAACCATCAAATATGAATGATCTGCAATAAAAACAATACGACCGTGCATGTAAATTTAAAACCAACGATATTACTGGCGATGACGCTGCTACTGTCGTTAAGCCTTTTTGCTCAGGAAAAACCGAATATCATTCTCATCCTGGCCGATGACATGGGAAAGGAGTGTATAGGTGCCTATGGCAGTACTTACAAAACCCCTAACATTGATAAACTGGCAAGCGAAGGCCTCAAATTTAATTACGGATTTTCGCAGCCGCTTTGCACACCATCCCGTGTGCAGATCATGACGGGGAAGTATAACTATAAGAATTACAGCGAGTTCGGTTTTCTGAATCAGAATGAAAAAACATTTGCACATCTGGCCAAAGAGGCAGGATATGCCACGGCAATCGCCGGGAAATGGCAACTGGGTCCTAATCAGAAATTACCCAAACATTTCGGTTTTGACCAATATTGTTTGTGGCAGCTGAGTAAACCGCGCAGGGAAGGAGAAAGATATGCAAGGCCGCTGATTGATAGGGACGGAGATATTCTGAAAACAACCGACGATGATTACGGGCCGGACATTTTCACGGATTACATTATTGATTTTATTGAAAAAAATAAAGACAGAAAATTCCTGGCCTATTTTCCAATGGCCCTGGTACATGATCCTTTCCTGCCAACACCCGACAGCAAAAGCTGGAAGAACAATGCAGCAGGTCGTCACGAAAAGGATACTTTGAATTTCCGGGATATGGTAGCCTATTCCGATAAAAATGTAGGTAAGATAATCCGGAAACTGAAAGAACTTAACCTTTATGAAAATACGATTATTGTTTTTACCGGGGATAACGGAACGGGCAGGGCAATTGTCACACAGCTGAAAGACGGCCGCAGGATACCGGGCGGGAAAGGCCTGACACTGGATCGCGGGCATCATGTCCCGCTGATTGTGAACTGGGGCAGTGGTAAATACAAAAAGCATGAAACGGATGATCTGGTAGATTTTACGGATATCCTGGCCACAATTTCGGACGCCGTCCAGGTACCGGTTCCGAAAGCTTGGGATACAGATGGAGTAAGTATCCTGCCACAGATCAAAGGTGAAAAGGGCACGCCAAGAAAATGGATTTTTTCACACTATTCACCCATACATTCAGAAGGAGCGAATAAAAATGCTGCCCGGTTTTTCCGTGATCGCCGGTATAAACTCTATTCGGACGGCAGGTTTTATGATCTGTTGAAAGACATCGAAGAAACCAGCCCGATCCCCGAAGGGAAAGCTGGTGCAGAAGGTGAAAGAGTAAGGAAGGTTTTTCAGACGCAATTGGCCAAACTCCCTGCCTGGAAATTCGGAGACCCCGGTGTTGCCAAGGTAATTCTGCCGGGTTTGGAACCGGTTCCGGGTTTTGCTGAAAAAGGAGATTAAATCAGTGGCACGGCATCAGTCGTGCCGCTGTTAAACAAACAAATGATGAAACAACGACTTTTATTGAAGCTAAGTTATACGCTTGGGTTTTGTCTGGTATCATTGCTGAGCAGTTTATCAGCCGCCGCTCAGCCGAAGGGAAAGCTCAATGTGCTTTTTATAGCTGTGGATGATATGAATGACTGGATTGGGCCTTTTGGCGGATATCCCGGCATTAAGACACCTAATATTGATAAACTTGCAAAAAAAGGGCTGATCTTCACAAGAGCCTATTGTGCCGCTCCGGCCTGTAATCCTTCCAGGGCCAGCCTGCTGACGGGCATTCGTCCGTCTACTTCCGGGGTATATCACAATAACCAGCCCTGGCGCCCGGTGATGAAGGACGCCGTTACTTTGCCACAGTACTTTACGGCCAACGGTTATGACGTCAAAGGTGCTGGTAAAATTTTCCATAATTCCTTTAACGACCAAGCGTCATGGCCCGAGTACTTTGATGTTCCCCATTCACCGGTACCTCCCAAAGCGCCGGTTAACGGTTTCGCCCATTTTGACTGGAGCCCGGTGGACGTGCAGGATGAAGATATGGGTGATTACAAGGTTGCGAACCAGGGAATTGACTATTTCGGCAAGAAACACGAGAAACCGTTTTTCCTGGCCATCGGATTCACCCGACCTCATTTACCCTGGTATGTACCGCAAAAATACTTTGATCAATATCCATTGGCGGGAATTAAACTTCCAAAGGTTATCAGTAACGACCTGGCCGATATACCAGAAGCAGGTGTGAAAATCGCGAAGCCGAAAGGCGATCATAAATTCATAACCGATCATAAACAGTGGGAGAAGGCGGTGCAGGGGTATCTGGCAAGCATCACCTTTGCAGATGCGCAGATAGGCCGGTTGCTGGATGCCCTTGAAAATAGCGAATATGCTAAAAATACGGTGATCGTTTTCTTTGGAGACCATGGCTGGCATCTGGGAGAGAAGGAACACTGGCGTAAATTTGCCTTATGGGAGGAGGCATCACGCGTTCCATTTATTGTGTATGCACCGGGAATTACCAAAGGAGGTTCGGTTTCTGAGCGGACCGTAAACCTCCTGGATATCTATCCCACCCTGGTTGAACTATTTAAGCTGCCCGTAAAAAGGGAGTTGGAAGGAAACAGTATTACCACCCTGCTGCGGAATCCTGGCGCTAAATGGGAACATCCTTCCATTACTACCCACGGCTTTGGTAACCATGCCGTGCGTTCTGAAAAATACAGATATATTCGTTATGAAGATGGTTCTGAGGAATTATATGATCACGATACGGATCCTCAGGAATGGAAGAATCTTGCAAAAGATGAAAAATTTGCGTCTGTCAAAAAAGAGCTGGCAAAGGCCCTGCCCGTTGTGAATACGAAGGATGCGCCAACAGTGAAGGAAGGGAAGGAGTAGGCAGTTTTCAGTAAGCAGTAGGGGAATGGTTGGGTAATGAATTGAACGGGCCAGTTCGGACTTAGTTTCACAATAAATGATTTTCATAATGAAAAAACGTGCTTTTCTGAATCTCGTCTCTTTTTCCATGGCGGGTTTTTTTATCCTTACCACCTATCGAGCAGGCGCCGGAAACGAGCCGCCAAAGAAAAAGTACAATGTGCTTTTTATTGCAGTGGATGATCTCAACACCGACCTGGGCTGTTACGGAAATACCTTTGTGAAAACACCTCATATCGACAGACTGGCCAAACGGGGCGTGAAATTTGACCGGGCCTATACCCAGTTTCCGCTATGCAGCCCCAGCCGCTCGTCACTTTTAACGGGACAGCGCCCGGATGTTACAGGTATTTACGAGCTGCAGACGCATTTCCGGAGGAACCTGCCGGACATTGTAACCCTGCCGCAATTGTTTAAAAATAACCAGTATTACAGCGCCCGAGTAGGGAAAATTTACCATTACGGGGTACCCGGGCAAATAGGAACGGATGGTCTGGACGATCCGATCTCCTGGGATCATAGAATTAACCCGAAAGGGCGTGATAAGGCCGAAGAGTCGCTTATCAAAAACCTTACTCCGGATCGTGGACTGGGCAGTGCACTGGCGTGGCGTGCAACGGAAGGTACTGATGATGAACAGACCGACGGAATGGTCGCAAATGAGGCGATCAAATTACTGGAACAGAAAAAGGATGAGGCGTTTTTTCTGGCCGTTGGGTTTTACAGGCCCCACTCGCCCTATGTAGCGCCCAAAAAGTATTTTGATATGTATCCCGTTGAGACCGTGCCGCTTGCCAGGGAAATTGAAAACGATTTTGATGATATTCCGGATGCGGCTTTGTTTACCAAACCAGCCAACTGGGGGCTGTCCAGAGCGGATCGTCAGGAAGCGCTTCGTGCTTATTATGCAACCATATCTTTCATGGATGCTCAGGTGGGTAAGCTGCTGGACGCTGTGGACAGGCTGAAACTCGCCGATCATACCATTATTGTACTCTGGAGTGATCACGGTTACAACGTAGGCCAGCACGGGCAGTGGATGAAACAGAGTTTGTTTGAAAACTCTGCACGCGTTCCGCTACTGATTGCAGCGCCCGGAGGTGTGAAAGGGAAAACATCCGGCCGTACTGTAGAGCTGCTGGATATTTACCCGACCCTGGCAGAACTTTGCCAGCTGTCGCCACCGCAGGCATTACAAGGAAAGAGCCTGACGCCACTCCTGAAAAAACCGGATGCTAAATGGGACAAACCGGCTTATACGCAGGTTCGCAGGAACCAGTTTTTTGGCAGGAGTGTACGTACCGAACGTTACCGGTATACACTTTGGGATGAAGGAAAGGCGGGAGAAGAACTTTATGATCATGACAAAGATCCGGATGAGTTTCATAATCTGGCCAAAAGTACGGAGCACGCAAGTATCAGAAATGAATTATTGGCTTTACTCAAGAAAGGTTACCCTGCTTTGAGCCAGGGCCAATAGAAAATGAAGGGTTATTTACTCAAATGTATACTTGGAGGCCTCGCCGTAGTCTCTGTGGCAGGCGTTGAGAAAGTTGACCGGGATCCGAAACCGGCTCAACTTTCTGTTAAGAACCCCAGGCCCAATGTGATCATTATCCTGGCGGATCAATGGAATGCACAGTCGCTGGGATACGCTGGTAATAAAGATGTCAAAACGCCGAATCTGGATAAACTGGCCCGGAGAAGTGTGGTTTTCTCAACGGCAGTTTCGGTTACACCCGTTTGCAGCCCGGCGCGCGCGAGCCTGCTGACGGGGCAATACCCTTTAACGCATGGCGTATTCTATAATGACCGGCCGCTTAAAAATGAAGCACTCACAATGGCGGAGATATACCAATGGGCGGGTTATCAAACGGGATATATCGGTAAATGGCATGTAAATGGTCATCACCCTTCCGAGAAACAATTTAGTGCCCGGAACCGTACCGTGCCTAAAGACCGGCGTCAGGGTTTTGAGTACTGGAAAGCAAGAGAAGTGACCCATGACTACAATCATTCTTTTTATTTTGATGAAAACGATGTGAAACATGATTGGCCCGGATACGATGTTTTCCCGCAGACAGACAGCGCGATCAGTTTTATTGATAAAAATAGAACAACACCTTTTCTGCTTTTTCTTGCATGGGGGCCGCCCCATGATCCTTACGCCACTGCACCGGAAAACTACCGCAAGCTTTACAATCCTGCACAGTTATCCCTAAGACGGAATGTTCCGGATTCGCTCACAGAAAAGGCCCGAAAAGATCTCGCCGGATATTATGCACATTGTACAGCCCTTGACAAAGCGGCGGGCGATTTACTGGCTGCGTTGAAAAGAGCCGGTGTGGAAGATAATACCATCATGGTTTTTTCATCGGATCACGGAGATATGATGTATTCGCATGGTAAGCTAAGGAAACAAAAGCCATGGGATGAGTCGGTGCTGGTACCGCTGATCATTCATTACCCCGCCCGGCTGGGCGTGCAGCAAAAGGATATCTCCATGCCTTTCAGTAACATAGATCTGCTGCCCACTTTGCTTGGATTGAGCGGGATTCCTATTCCTAAATCAGTCGAAGGAACAGACTATACGACGATTTTAACCGGAAAGAAAAAACCGAAAGGCAATGAGGCCGCGCTGATCCAGCTACCGGTACCTTTCCATGAATACAATTTCTCGAACGGAGGAAGGGAGTACCGCGGCATCCGGACGGCCAGGTATACTTATGTCCGCGATCTGGCTGAGCCATGGCTATTGTATGATAACCTGAAAGATCCGTATCAGCTCCGCAATCTGATTGGTAAGCCAGGCTCAGCAGCTTTGCAGGCCGAGCTCGAAAAGGTTTTACAACAAAAATTAGCCGATGCAAAAGATGAATTCCTGCCCGCTGATGAATATATGAGCCGGTGGGGGTATCATTACGATGGTAAAGACAGTCTGAGAGTAAACTGATCGTGAAATAATATGCTGATGAGATTTTCCTGAGCCTGATGAAAAAACTGATACTGATTTTAATAACTTTTTTTGGGTGCATGCCTCTTTTCGCGCAGAGTAAAAGGGGTAATGACCGCCCGAATATTATTTTTTTACTCACCGACGACCACCGTTGGGATGCGCTGGGGGCGGCAGGGAATCCCATCATTCAAACACCAAACCTGGATGCGCTGGCGGGCAGAGGAATATTATTCGAAAATGCCTATGTAACCACGGCCATTTGCTCGGTAAGCCGATCCAGCATCCTGAGCGGACAGTATCTTTCGCGTCATAACATTCGGGATTTTAATACTGATTTTTCGCCGGAGGCACTATCGCAGACCTATCCCGCACTTTTGAAAAAGGCTGGTTATAAACTGGGTTTTATCGGAAAATTCGGCATTGATGTCAATAATCAGCCTGACTCTCTTTTTGACTACTGGGCCAGTGCCAAGGAGGGACAGCCTCAGTACGAACTGGTTAACCAGAGTGGAAAAATCATCCATCATACTGATAGCGTAGGAAAAGACATCCGGCAATTTCTGGATCGCTTTGGCAGGCAGGAGCCTTTCTGCCTCTCGGTGAGCTTTAAGGCGCCCCATGAGCTGGACGGAAATCCTCCTACCTATCCGGTGCAGGAACGCTTTCGTAATTTATATAAGGGCGTTACGATCCCGGAGCCCGTTACAGCTGCTCCCGAATACTGGAACAGTCTGCCCGATTTTTTTAGAACCGATAAAAATATTGGCCGCGAACGCTGGAAACCTTTGCTGTCAACGGCCGAATTGCGGCAGGAAACCGTCAGGAACTACTACCGGCTGATCACCGGCGTGGATGAGGTGGTAGGGAATTTGGTAGCGCAGCTCAGGGAGATGGGGATAGATCAAAACACCATCATCATATTTATGGGAGATAACGGTTTTTCACTTGGCGAGCATGGGCTGGAAGGGAAGTGGTTTGGTTTTGAAGAGGCAATCAGGGTTCCGCTGATCATCTCCGGCGGGGCACTTCCACAGAAATGGAGCGGGAAGAAAACGAAAAAGATCGGGCTGAATATTGACATAGCGCCCACGCTGCTTGGTTTTGCAGGGGTACCGGTTTCGCTGGGTATGCAGGGAGTTGATCTTATGGCTGTACTGGGGGGGAAGGTCCCGGCCCGCAGCGATTTTTTTTATGAACATACTTTTCTGGGGAGCCCGCGGCTGCCCAAGGTGGAAGGGGTAGTGGGGGCTGATTTTAAGTATATGAAATATACAGAGTTTAATTACGAACAATTGTTCAACACCAAAAACGACCCGCACGAAACCAAAAACCTGTCCGGTGACCCTGCCTATCTCAAACAGCTGAACCTTTTCCGGTCGCGGTATCAGGTGCTGAGGGAGTCGGTTAAGTAGCAGACAGCAGAACTGATTCGCGCTGATTTAAAATTTTTGAGTATTATTTGTACAGCGTATGAATTTCATCAGCCGAGGCCGGGATTTTGTCGGTTGGATCGCGGTGGAGGCCACACATCTGGTTCATTTTAATGATGCCGTAGATCTGATCCGACGTCTTGGAGATATCCGGAAGATCGAAAGTATATCGGAGTCGGGCAGGCCTTACAGGTTATATACAGAAGCACAAAGTATCCCTGGCGAAAATCTGATCAGCCCTCACGAGATTTAGCAATAATAATTAGTCATTCAAAGCCTTATAGTTTTAGAGAGTTTCTTGCCCATCATTCAATTTCTGTTAACAGAGTTTATCCTCGAAAATTTTGAGTTAACTTCTATCCATCTGCAGAATGATGTCTTCCTTGTATATCGATGAGAAAAATGAAGAGGAGAATGATCCCGATAAGCAAAAAAGCCACCTGTCCCAGCACATTTCAGGGATTGACACGGGTTCTGAAAATGTTTTTTTGGTTTCCCAGTATCACATCTTCCTCCTTGAAGCGGCAATACAAAATATCCATGGCACCGGTACGCTCCCGGTCATATGTCACATGAATAGTGCCATCGGCTGTCTGATCCACATCAGGATAGGAAACCCAGTCACGTTCATCGAGCAGTAACTTGTGAGGCCATGTTTTACCACCATCCTTAGAGATAAAGGCCGTCATATCCAGCCGGTTCCGGTTATCATTCATCACCAGAAGCAGGTTGCCGGAAGCCAGCCTCCTGATATGAAAGCGGCTGCTGGTAGTGGGTCCGGTAAGGCGAAACGGTTCCAACTTTGACCAGCTTGCGCCATAGTCTGTACTTTTACAGTAATAAATCGTCCGCTTGTCTCCTCTAACGAAGCACAGCATAGCACCATTATCGGAGGTCTGTACGACCATGTGCTCGTCATAAGTTCGGGCACTGTCTGCCATCCTTACCGATGAGTAAGGCACTAGTGTAGTAAGTGCTCTTTTCTTTTTTCCATTGTAGTCAAAACGATGGATGAAGGTACCATCCTGCACGTAGCCTGGTTTTTGTAGCGCATCAGGACTTAATTTCCATACAGAAACCGGAAAAAGAGCGAAGTCTTTCTGTGGGACATACAATGGCTTGTTCATCATAATGCCATAAGACAGCAACCTCGACTTACCGTGCACCACTTTTTTACCATTCCAGGTAACAGGTATGGCATGCACACCTCCCTTAAGATCCCAATATTCATTATTGAGTGCCGTAGCATAAAAAAGCCAGACCTGCCCGCTCTTATCGCGCCACAGTGCCGCATCGTACACCCGGGTAGTAGATTCTTTAGGAAATACCACAAGCTGATCATTTTTCCAGCTTTTGCCACCATCCGTACTCACAGCCAGTGTGGCGTAATTACCCGGCCCTTCTTCTTTTCCGCCCGAATACCAGACAACAAAGATGGTCTTCCCATCTGCGGATGTTACCAGGGAAGGTACCCGCTCATGCTGACGGTTTTTAATCCTTGCATCGTCGGCTGGTTGCTCCAGAATAATAGCAGCTGAGGCCCTCTGAGGATCTGTTTTGGTCAGATCTGTTTGGGCTAAGGCGCGTACGCCGAGTATAATAAGTATAAAAGTGATATAGTTAAATTGCATTCCCGACGCACGGTTTATTAAAGATTGTTTATTGAAACCTATCTAATAATACGTTCTGCGGAGGGGTTCGGACTATTTTTTGGGGAATTCAGGTTCCTTTCCATACGCTCCTTGAGCCCGTTTCTAACAAGCACCAGATTTGATAACATTTGATCTTGATCCGAAAAAAATATTAATGGCCATTTCTTGTGAACTTAATTTTAAATATGGTATTTTGTTGAAAGTAAAATAAAAAATAATATTAAGTTGCTAGATAAATTTATTTTTATTCTTTTAGTACAGCGAGTTATTTATATAAAGGATCTTTTTGCTATAATTTGAAACACCTAAACCTGACTATTAAACAATGCAGTTTGACAAGTATGCTCAACTTTACAAAAATGCTTTATTGGATGATGTAATTCCCTTTTGGTTGAGAAATTCGGGGGATACTGAATTTGGAGGGTATTTTACCTGTCTGGACAGGACTGGCGAGGTATTCGATACCGATAAGTTCATCTGGCTGCAATGCCGGCAAGTCTGGTGTTTTTCAATGTTATACAATCAGGTAGAACAAAAAACGGAATGGCTGGATTTTGCCATTCAGGGAGCAGCATTTTTGGAAAAGCATGGTCGTGATCAGGAAGGCAACTGGTATTTCTCGCTCACCCGTCAGGGAGCACCGCTGATCCAACCCTACAATATATTTTCGGATTGTTTTGCTTCCATGGCTTTCGGGCAGCTTTTTAAGGCTACCGGCAATAGCGTATATGGGCAAATTGCGCTGGATACCTTTCATGGGATACTGCGGAAGAGAGATAACACCAAGGGGATTTATAATAAGAATTACCCAGGAACCAGGCCGTTACAAAGTTTTGCACTGCCGATGATCATCTGCAACCTGGTACTGGAGATTGAACATTTGCTCGATCCTGTCCTGGTCAGCGACAGCATAGCCAAAGGGATTCATGCGGTAATGGAAGAATTTTACCAGCCCGACCTTGGGATCATTCTTGAGAATGTTACCCCGGATGGAAAGTTTTCGGATTCGTTCGAGGGCAGGCTGGTTAACCCCGGGCATGGGTTGGAGTCTATGTGGTTCATGATGGATCTGGCCCGCAGAACCAGTGACCAGAAGCTGATCCGCAAAGCGGTTGATATCACCCTGAACCTGCTGGAATATGGGTGGGACAAGGAATATGGCGGTATCTTTTATTTTATGGATGTGAAAGGACATCCTCCCTTACAGCTCGAATGGGATCAGAAATTGTGGTGGGTACACATAGAAACGCTCATCAGCCTGCTGAAAGGATATCAGCTCACGGGTGATGAAAGGTGCAGGGCCTGGTTTGAAAAAGTACACGATTACACCTGGGCTCATTTCCCTGATCCCGAAAACGGCGAATGGTTTGGGTATCTCAACCGGGAGGGAAAGGTTTTGCTGCCTCTGAAGGGCGGAAAATGGAAAGGTTGTTTTCATGTACCCAGAGGGTTGTTCCAATGCTGGAAAACGCTGGAGGCTATCTCGGCCAAGGAGCCGGGAGTGATCACCGTCTGATTTTATCAATTTTTGCAGCAAAAAAATCACTAAAGTAAAAGCTGGGATATGGCAAATTTACCTTCACAGGCAACGGTTGTAAATGAGTCGGGGGAATCAGGGAAAAGTTATACCCCGGCATTGATTTCGCTCGCTGTATTGTATTTTATGATGGGTTTCATTACCTGTTTGAACGATACCCTGGTACCTTTTTTTAAAAAAGGTTTTACATTGAGTTATTCGGAATCGTCCCTGGTACAGTTCTATTTCTTCCTGACTTACGGAATTATGTCCATTCCTGCGGGCAAAGTGGTTGAAAGGGTAGGTTACAAAAACGGCATGGTCCTGGGTTTTCTGGTTGCAGCCTTTGGGGCGCTGCTGTTTTATCCGGCATCGGTTTTTCATCAGTATTACCTTTTTCTGACGGCCCTGTTTATCCTGGCGATCGGCATTGTACTATTGCAGGTTGCAGCTAACCCTTACATCACCATACTGGGCCCCACCAAAACGGCATCGGCGCGGCTGACACTGATCCAGGGAGTGGGTTCAATCGGTACCACAACGGCTCCGCTGTTTGGTGCTTATTTCATTCTGGCTCCGCTGCAGGGTGCTGTCTCGGGAAGTGAAGCTGTAAGATACCCCTATCTGGGTATTGCTCTGGTATTGTTACTGATAGCGACGGCAGTTTATTTTCTTTCTCTCCCGGTAATCGGCATTCAAAAGGCAGGTGGAAACTCCCTGATAAAAGCGCGGAGCATTTTTTCTTTTCGCAACCTTAATTTTGGTATTATTGCCATATTCGCATACGTAGGAGCGGAGGTTTCCATTGGTACTTTCCTGACCAATTATATATCCGAACTACTTTCCGTGACCGAAAGTGAGGCCAATACCTTTGTAGCTTTTTATTGGGGAAGTATGCTCGTAGGGCGGCTGTTCGGTTTTTTCGGTCTGAGGGTTTTGAAAGCCCCACTGATACTGAGCGTAGCCGCGGCGGTATCCATCGGATTAATTTTGTTTTCTGTCAGTACCAGCGGATATCCGGCGGTTTGGAGTATGATTGCGGTGGGGTTATGTAATTCGGTAATGTTCGCCATTATTTTTTCACTTTCGGTGGAAGGGGTCGGAAGTTATACTACCCAGGCATCAGGACTGTTATCGACAGCCATTGCAGGAGGGGCCGTTGTTTCCTTCGCCCAGGGTGTTTTAAAGGATCATACCACCTGGCAGGTGGCTTTTTTAATTCCCGCGATTTGTTATGTTTATATCCTATTTTTTGGAATAAACGGTTATAAGCATAAGAACGACATCTTTCATAGCTGATTACCGCTCAGGAAAAGCCAGTGGCAATCGTAGATTATTAAAAAACAGGTTACCTTCATGAATCGCAGAAATTTTATTGAATACCTTGGCATAGGAAGTACTGCAGCAGCTTCTGCCTCTTTTTTTTCATCCGGAGCTTTTGCCGCATCTTCATCATTATATACCGCCAACACAAAGGAGTTGTCTGCCGACGTGATCATAGCGGGTGGTGGGCTGGGTGGCTGTGCGGCTGCGCTGTCGTCTTTAAGAAATGGTTTGTCGGTTATCCTTACCGAGGAAACAGAATGGATAGGCGGGCAGCTTTCGCAGCAGGGTGTACCACCGGATGAACACCAGTGGATTGAAACACACGGAGCCACGCAGGCATACCGGGATTTCCGGACCGCTGTGCGCCAGTATTATAAAAGCAATTACCCCTTAACCCCGGATGCACGATCTCGCCAGTTCCTTAATCCGGGCGATGGAGCCGTTTCCCGATTATGTCATGAGCCGCGGGTTGCAGTAGCCGTTTTGCTGAATATGCTTGCGCCGTATCTGAGCAGCAGAAAACTGATTTTACTTACAGGACATAAAATCACAGGCGCGGATGTATCCGCTGATCAGGTGAAGGCGCTTCAAGCCAGAAATGTATTTACCGGCAGGGAGCTTATCCTTGCAGCACCTTATTTTGTGGATGCTACCGAAACCGGAGAGCTGCTCCCGCTTACCAGAACGGAGTATGTGGCGGGTGCGGAAGCAAAAAAGGATACCAGGGAATTACACGCAGCGGACGTTGCCAATCCACATAACAATCAGTCTTTTACTATGTGTTTTGCAATGGATTATCTCAAAGGCGAAAACCATGTGATCGATAAACCGGCGGAATATGCATTCTGGAAAAACCTGATACCCAAGATGAAACAACCCTGGTCGGGCAGGCTGCTGGATCTGGGTTATTCGGATCCGAAAACTCTGAAAAGAAAAGAGTTAGGATTTCATCCGGAAGGTATCCGGACGGGGGAAAGGCTGAATCTCTGGAATTACAGAAGGATCATCAACAAGGAGAACTTTACGGCAGGGACTTATCCGGGTGACGTTACGATCGTCAACTGGCCGCAGAATGACTATTTCCTGGGCGACGTGATCGATGTGAGTGAAAAGGACTTTAAAAAGCATGTGGAGAAGGCAAAACAGCTGAGCCTGTCATTACTATACTGGCTGCAAACCGAAGTTCCCCGTCCCGACGGTGGACAAGGCTGGGCTGGGTTGCGGCTTCGCGGTGATGTGATGGGAACGGAAGATGGATTGGCGAAGTATCCTTATATCCGGGAGTCGAGGAGGATAAAGTCTTTGTTCACGATTCTGGAAGAACATGTCGGGGCTGAAAACCGAAGTCTGGTGACAGGCGAAAAGACTAATCTGAAAGCTGCTGATTTTTATGATAGCGTAGGAATAGGTTATTATCATATTGACCTGCATCCCAGCTCCGCGGGAGATAATTATATTGATTTCGCCTCCCTTCCTTTTCAGATCCCGCTTGGCGCCCTGATTCCTCAGCGGGTTCAAAATCTGTTACCGGCCAACAAAAATATTGGAACAACCCATATTACCAATGGCTGTTACCGTCTTCATCCGGTAGAATGGAGTATCGGTGAGGCAGTCGGAATTTTGGTTGCCCAGGCTATCAGGGAGAAAGTGATTCCGAAAGTCATCAGAGAGGATAAAGGCAGATTGGCTGACTTTCAGGACATGGTACGGAAGCAGGGCATTGATACTGCCTGGCCTAAAGCATGATGATGGGATGTGGTCACACGTTGCCCGTTTCTTCACCGAAAAGTAGATAACCAATAGTTATGTAGCTTTTCGGTGAAAAATAAATGAAATAAACAGTAAGTTTGGAAAAAGTAAGGTTCGTCTCTATGAGTGTTAATATCAGGTTTCCGTCGGGTTCTACCAAACAAAATAATTTAAAGCGCTCGGTACTAGGCTATTTTGCGGTAAATGGGAATACTACCATACCGGATTTGTCCAGGGAGCTGGATATCAGTGTTCCTAAAATTACCGCTTTGGTAAACGAACTCATCCAGGACGAATTGCTGAAAGATTATGGAAAAATAGAGTCTAGCGGTGGCCGAAAACCTTCGTTATACGGACTGATAGCTGATTCTGCTTTTTTTATTGGTGTGGAAGTGAAGCATGATCAGATCAATATTGGAGCTACAAACCTCAAAAACGAGCTGATTAAGGTCTCGGAAAAACTTCCTTACGACCTCAACAATACCCCTGATTCGCTGGCAATCCTGTACGATTATATATCTTTTTTTATCAAGGAGCTCGGCGTGGGCAAGGAAAAGGTACTGGGTATCGGGATTAATCTGTCGGGACGGATCAATTACCAGACCGGGCATAGTTACAGTTACTTCCATTTTGAGGAAAAGCCTTTAAGTGAGATCATTGAAAGTAAAATAGGTATTCCGGTATTTCTGGAAAATGACTCTCGGGCTATGGCTTATGGAGAGTTTTATGAAGGGGTGGTAAACGAGGAAAAGGATGTACTCTTCCTGAACCTGGATTATGGCATTGCGGTGGGGATTCTGGTAGATGGAAGTATTTATTACGGCAAATCAGGATACGCCGGTGAGTTTGGTCACATGCCTTTGTTTGATAACGAATTGTTATGTCACTGCGGCAAAAAGGGATGCCTGGAAACCGAAGCATCGGGATGGGCTCTTACCCGCATGTTCCGTGAAAAGTTGCATGAGGGATCATCTTCTGTTGTATCCCTGCAGCACATTGATCCCGAAAACGTTCATATGGAGGATATTATCAGGGCGGTTCATAAGGATGATGTACTGGCCATTGAACTGATCGCGAAAATAGGTGAGCGGATTGGCCGTGGTATCGCTTTGCTGATCAATATTTTCAATCCGGAACTGGTCATCCTGGGCGGACGGCTGGCAGGTACCGGTGATTACCTGCGCTACCCGGTGCAAACCGCTATTAATAAATATTCCCTGAGCCTTGTTAACAACGATACCAAGCTCGTCCTGTCCAAACTGGGCGACCGCGCCGGCATTGTTGGGGCTTGTATTCTCGTCCGTAACAAAATGATGGCCTTGCATTAACCTGGTTGCAGTGATTTCTGGAAGGCACCCTTTTAAAACCAGAAACCTATCTGCACCGCAATCCTGGGTTTTTCTTCCTTCTTTTCTTTTGGTATGAAGGCACCTGCTGTAATGGTCAGGATATCCACAGGTGCCAGCCATATTCCTCCGCCGTAGGTGTAGTGCCAGTTTTCGGAAGGGTCATTTTTGAGCCAAACCCTGCCATAATCGAAACTGCCGAAGATACCGTAAGTAAGCGGAAGGGTAGGGTTGTAACTACTGCCCAGGCGTATGCGGAGGTCTGTATCGTGCCATACTGTACTTTTTCCATAGAATCTTTCGGTACGGTATCCCCGCAGCCCCTGCTTGCCACCCAGGGTTGGCATCTGGAAAAATTCATATCCACTGCCGAAATTTATACCAGTACCAATCTGAGTTGCCAGGATGATATTCTCCCTGGTATCCAAAGCATTATAAAAGGAAAACTGTGCCCGCCACGATGCAAAATCCCGATTCGTATTGAGATGTTTCGTCCAGTTAACGTTGGACCGGAAGCGTATCCCGGAATGCGGAGCGAACACATTGTCCACACTGTTGACGTCGAATAGCAGTTTGGCACCTGTGAAAAATTTGGTTTCAAAGATGTCATTGCTCAGGCCATTCTCGCTGTTGGTTATATACCTTCCCTGATTTGCTTCAATATCTGTCAGTTCTGCAAAAGGTCCCAGGGCAATGAAACCGTTATTATTGGCAAACCGTTTTTTGATGGCGGGATAAATGTGCAGGGCGGTCTGGTGTACACGGTAATAATTGGCGTTGTCAACAGGTCTTTCGGAGGTATTGCCCAGCCCTGCGTAGTTAAATGCATAGGTTGGTCCGCGATAGTAGGTATCCAGGTAAAAATCCAGGTTTTTGAATGTATTGATAAAATCTCCTGTATAGTTAACTTTAAACGCATTGGTCCCAAATGCATAGGTCCCGCCAAAAGTCTGTACCGACGCATACGGTTCCTTTTTGAAACCATACTTTGTCATACTTACATTTCCACCTATCAGTACGCCGTCATCAGGATTAAAGCCCAGGACAGGCATGGGCATGGCAATGTCGTAATTACTATCGGCACTGCGGCGGTCATAAACATTGTATCGGTAAAGACTGGTTCTTTTATCTTTGGTGTCAGGTCCTGTTGCAAGGATGTTATTGCCCAGGTCATCGTAAACCAAAGCATACTTGCCGGGTGATTTTACACTTGAGTGGTCTGTGAAGCGGTCTTTTCCTAATCCACCTATCATTCGGACCTCTAACCCTTTCCTGACCTTTCCATTGATCACGAATTCGTCATCTCCTCCGTTCCCGTATAGGTTAACAACCTGGGTAACATTGCTTTCGAACGTCCTTTGGTATTCCTGCTTTTTCTGGATTCCTTTTTTGCTGATTTCATAAACAGTCACTTTGGTTTGCGCATCATCCAGCCTTTCCACAACAAACCTTTCAGCCTCCTCTGTTCCAATCACATTCACCGACTTGCTGACAAACTCATAATGTTGCCTGGCCAGGTTTTTAAGATGATCTCTTCGGGCCATTATGCTTTTAATCAGCGTCGGGGATGACAATGCGCGTGCTTTGTCGGGCCAGTTGTCGAATGATTTTTGTATCACCTCATCCGTCAGATTTTTTTGTATGAATTCAATCTGTTCCTCCCATTGTTCCCAGTTTAACTCATTCAGGAAGGTACGATCAAACAGCCGGGCGCTCCAAGTGGTCCATTTCATGCTGCTTACTTCGGGGTTAAAACTTTGCAGCTGTCGCAGGAAGGGGAGTGTCAGCCGGGCAACGCTTGTAAGTAACCCGTCGTAAAGAGAAAAGGCCTGGTCGCGGTCACGGGGAATGGGGCGGTACAGGTTACTTCCATCTTTTTGTTTAATGGAGGCCCAGGCCCACTGGTCGTCATGCCGGTCCCAGTCGCCGATCACGAAGTCAAACAAACGTGTTCTGACCGCCCATTTTTCGTCTACTTTATTTTTATTGTTTTCAAGAATTCCCTCCACCAGTTCAGGGGTACTTACAATTTTATCCGGTTTCCCGAAAAACGCCGCATCTTTCCATTTTTTACCGTCGGGGCGCTCTTCAAACAAATTCATGGTACCGCCAAACAAAGTATTGAAATTGGCAAGCCCCGGTTGTGACGGAACATAATAAAGCCGGGGATTGGTATGGTAAACCTGAATGGCGTCTGCCAGAACGGGCATTGAAAGCGGAGCGAACGGATTGGTAGACAGAAAGTTGTCTTCTACCAGATACTGCGCTGCAATCATTTTATTGAATGGAAAGGGCAGAAAACGGGTAACATCCTTGGTCAACCCGCGGAGTACATATTCTTTCCCGTTCGGATCTCGCAACCTGAGCGAATTGGTCTGGTTACCGCCTCCTTGTTTCACTGGCGTGAGACCATCTTTGTAAGTACTCAGGTCCAGGACCGGGAAAGGGTATTTTTCAATGTACAGATCACGATTGTGCTGGCCAAACAGGAACTTGTGAAAAGCGCCGACGGGCTTCACTTCTTTCCTGGTTACAAACTGGATTGTAGAATCCTTATGCTGTTCATATTCTGCAAATTGAGCCGTAGAATCAAGCGTCTCAACAGTTGGTTTTTCTTTTATTTTCTTTTGAAAAAGAACTTTTGCATCCTTTCCGTCGGGACTTACCTGCCAGTATTTAACCCATGTTTCGCCTCCTTCATAAAAACTTAAAGTACTATAACCGAGTGCAGTGGACGAGAACTGAGAACCTTTGCCCATACCCACCGGGCTGGTTTTTGAGCCGCTCCCGCTTACAATAAATTCCTGTCCGTCGTTTTCGATGTACTGGAGTGTATGCTCATGTCCGCTGGCAAAAATAAAGTTGCCGTTTTTCTTGGCACCCGCCAAAATTGCCGTCCGCAAATCTCTGTAATGCTTGTTAGCCACATCCTGCCTTGACCCGATCGTGGCACGGAAGAGTGCGCTCAGGCTACCCAGGCCGGGAAGCGGAATATACAGGTTCGGATTCAGTTCAGTCAGCGGGAAAATGTGCTGTTTGACGGTTAACCTTCCACCATGCGGGCCGTAGGTATAGGGAGGATGGTGCATGGCGATCACCACATTTTTATTCCGGTATTTACGTACCACATTTTCAAATACAAACCTGAAATGTTCCCGGTTTTTGATCTCGCAGCCATCGTTAATCCGTGCATCCTTGTCCCAGTCGGTAAGCCACCATTGCGAATCCACTACAATAATCACCACGTTGTCATTCAGCTCAACCACCTCGGGGCCGGAGCAAGCATCAAGCGGTAGGAAATAATTTTCATATTCGTCCTTATCTGTTTTGCCGCGCCGTTTATTCAAATAGTTCTGGATGTATTTTTCCTGGCGTTTTAACCCCTTCACGCCCCAGCCGCGCCAGTCGTGATTACCCGGAAGAAAAACGGGGTACCCCTTAAAATCATTTAATGTTTCCAATTGGGAGTTGATCCGGTATTCGGCGTCGCTGCGATTGGCAGAATCCTCTGCGGCGGGCATGCCGTAACCATAAATATTATCACCCAGAAAAACCGCAGAACTGTTCTTTGATTCACTGCTAAGCCTGTTTTTCAGATATTCCATAACGGGTGCCTTATGCCCGGGAGAATCATTCCCAGCATCGCCGATGAGGTACATGGTATGCTTGAGTACCAGCTTCGGGTCTGGCGCATTGGCTTCCCATTTTACTGCTTCTTTGGCATACTTCGTTTTATAACCCGCACAGGACCAGTAGAAAACGGGGAGTGCTAGTATAAGAAAATAACGTAGAATTAATCTCATAGAATTTTTATCATTTTTTGCGGACAAACTTCAGAATATTGCCGTCCGACAGATCGTCACCTTCATCGGAAATATACATATTCCCGGTTTTGTCAAAAGCAATACCTTCCGGCTGGTTGAATGTATTTCCGTTCAGGCCAAATGCATGTTTAACCTTCCAGTGGGTATCAGTAATTACTAACAGTTTGTTTACGGCCGAAATGATATACCATTCAGAGGTAACAGGGTTCTGTGCCATGGCGGACGGTCGGAAACCTCTCTCCACCTTTCCGCTTATCGCTTTTATTTCGTCAACATTGATACTGAAATTCCCGGCGGTTTTCGCCTGGTCTCCCAGTTTCAATATATATCCCGAAACCCTTTTTTTAGAATTATCCTGCGGGCAGTTTTTACAGATCACATACAACTTACCTGTTTTTTCGTCGCCGTACATGCCTTCGTATTCGCCTTTAGGTAACACTTGGTCCAATTCCTTTACGCCGGCTGGCTCTTCATAAACTGCTTCTGAAAAAGGAAAGGTGAATAAATGCCCGTTACTTTTCAGGATCACGACCTGGTCGTTCAGAATGGCAACGTCTTCATAATCTCCTTTCTTTCCAAATTTGGTATGGCGTTGTACTTTTACGTCCCACCCCAGCCTGAAAAGCTTACCTTCTTCATCCTGGATAGCGTAAACCGTATCGCTGTTTCCTTTGTAAAATGTGATGCCTGAAATTTCAAACAGGCTTTCGGGCATGTTGAATTCGTCGGGGCTGTGAAGGTCATATTCTTCAAATACCTCCTCTTTTTCCTTTGTGGTGGCATTACAGGCAGCCAGCCCGATTGTGATCAGGGATAATGCGATCAGCCGAATAACTGAATTTTTCATAGTACTTGTGCTGTGAGTTCCTTTTCGATGTCTTCCGCTGATGCCATCAGGAGCCTGTAAATTGCCTCCTGTGAACGGGTATCTTTTTCGTTTCTATTCATAGGGATATTTTTCAGGTCCCGGTCAATCCGCACCGCTTTGGCAGTATCCTCCCACTGCAGTGCAAGGATAGAGACCATCTGTTTTTTTATTTCCTCATCATAAACCGGAAAACAAACCTCAATCCGGCGGTAAATATTCCGGTTCATCCAGTCGGCCGAACCCATGAATACTTCCTGTTTCCCATTGTTATGAAAAATGAAAACCCTGCCATGCTCCAGATAGCGATCCACGATCCGCCTGACGGTGATGTTTTCGCTGAGTCCCGGAACACCGGGCACGATCCTGCAGATACTGCGCACGATCAGATTTATACCGACTCCCGCATGGGAAGCTTCATAAAGTTTTTTGATCAGTACCTCTTCTTCCAGATTGTTCAGTTTGATGGTAATGCCGCTCGGCAGCCCTTTTCGGGAATTCTCAATTTCTCTGTCGATCAGCTGTAAGAATCTGTTCTGCAGGTTAAATTGAGCTACCAGCAAATGACGAAAAACCAGGTGATCGGTATTTTCGGGTTTTTTCTTCTTGCTTAAAAATCCAAAAAGGTTTTCGGCTTCTTCCAGCATTTCCTGATGTGCCGTGAGCAGTATATGATCGGTATAAAAACGGGCCGTGCTTTCGTTGAGATTCCCCGTTGCCAACAGGCCAAGCAGTGCAGATTTAGCGTTTTTTCTTTTTACAAGCGCCAGTTTCGCATGTACCTTCAGGGTGCTTACGCTATGGATAATTTTCACGCCGGCCGATTTCATCTTTTTCGCCCAGTGAATGTTATTGGCTTCGTCGAAACGTGCCTTTAACTCCACCAGTACCGTCACTTTTTTGCCATTTTTAGCCGCGCTGATCAGTGCATGGGCAATGCGTGAATCACTCGCTACCCTGTACATGGTGGTGTACACTTCGGTCACACTTTTGTCGATGGCCGCTTCATTAAAAAACCTTAAAATGGTATCATAACTCTGATAGGGAGCGTGGACGATCCGGTCCTTTTCCGAAATGGTATCAAATAATGTGGTATTCGGGTTAAGGGTATCTACCTGTTTGACGGCAGGCCAGTCGGGGTAAGTAAGAGATGGAACATGTACGGGTAGTGACGCCAGATCCTTAAGATTATGATACCAGCCTCCTTCTACCAGAGCCGCTTTCTGGAGATTTAAGATACTGGTAATATACTGGAGATGCCGGGTGGGCATACCTGGCTCATACAGGAACCTGGTGGCAAAACCCATGTCTCTGGATTTCAGTTGTTTCTCAAATTTTTCGGTTAATATTTCGTCATCGTTTTCGTCTAGCACATTTAGCTCCGCATCACGGGTTACTTTGATGTTGAAAGCGGCGATGTTTGTTGCGCCGGGGAACAGGTTCTGCAGATTGCAGCGGATGATATCTTCCAGAAACACAATATAGGCAAAGCCATCTGCATCAATCCGCACAAAACGTTTGAGGTCATTACTGGGAACATTGATCAGATAGGTGCGTTCGCCCGAAGGGAATTGAGTGATGGCTACCAGGTATAACTGATTGTTTTCCGGGAAAAAACGGGTATTGTCTTTCAGCTTAACAGGCTGAAGAAATCCGGCAATGTGTGTATAAAAATAAGTATTGACAAATGGAAGGATGGATTCTGGCAAAACCTCATGGTAACAAAAATGAAAACCATGATTTTGCAGCTCCGGCAGGATGGTTTTCTTTAAGATCTGCCCGTAATGGTCCTGTTGCTGGTTGATGATCTCAGTGGCCTCTGCCAATATTCTCTGATTTTTACCGGCCGCTTCCAGTTTTTGCAGGTAGGGGATCCGGACACGATAAAACTCGTCGAGGTTGGAAGAGTATATGGACAGGAATTTAATCCGTTCAAGCAGCGGGACTTCCTCGCTGGCGGCCTCCGACAATACCCTTGCATTAAAAGTCAGCCAACTGATATCCCGGTCAAAAAAAAGCGGCTCCTGCATGTGATTGTCCAATTAATGTCCGTAAAAAACAGAAGCAATTACAAAAGAGATCACCGAGGTTACTATTCCAAACATGAAAACGTTGTAAGCTACGCGCAGTAAACGGTACTTGCGCCCCAGTACCACCCCCTGTGAATAAACATCCTTGGTCAGGCTGCCATAGAGAAACTCGCGGTCGTTCATCATCTTGTTCATTCCGCTCGAATACTCACCGTACGACATCCTGTAAAAATTCCCGAAGAAAAGCAGATTCACATTTTTGGTGTCAATATCCTCCTGTGTGAACGTTCCGTGCGGAAGACTGGGTCTTGTGGCCAGTATTGAAAACACCATCGTGATCACGCAAATGGTCAGTAACAGGGTGGTAGGAATGATCAGATAGGAGTTGTCTTCCAGCTTACGTATCAGTACACTCAAGAGTACCGATATGATAATGGAGGTGGTGGTGATCATAATGTGCGCCTTATTGTCTGCCATGTCGCTCAGTCGTTGGTGGTTATTGGAGCTGATCCTGAACATGGTTTCGATCCCCTTGTCTGGCCGGTCGGACTTTACTTTCTTATTTTCATTATGCTCTGCCAAAGCCGATGCTTCTTCCGAAAAGAGTGCTTTGGGACGTGTAGTTTCTACCTCCAGTACGGGTTCTGTTTCAAGGTCTTTTTCCTTAAGTTTCTCAAGGTTTTTCTTTTTCTGCTTGTCCAGCAAATTTTTGCAGAAATCGGTATGGAAGGTGTGTTCCTGTAATAATCGGATGGTATCCTGCCGCCATTTTACCTTATCTATTTTTTTTCCCAGCCTTTGCTCCGCTTCTTTGCGCATGAGTTTGTTGCGTTCCTGAAATTCTTCCGTCCCGAAATGGAAAAGGTCTGCATCGCAGACAATCTGTTCCAGCAGTGTTTTAGGTTTTTGGGGAATGATCGTGGCCAGAATGCAGGCCTTTACGTTTTCAATGATACCTTCGTCAAAACCTTCGCCTGCCAGAAACTCCGATGCCAGCTCGGCACCGCGCAGTTCGTGGCTGGACGACTGGCCGGTGTAATACCCCGTATCATGAAACCAGGCGGCTGCTCCTACAACGAATGAATCCCGGTCGCTGAGCCCATAATGGTTCGCGATTTTAGCTGCATTGGATACCACAGACTCTGTATGAGTAAGGTTGTGATAGATGAGCTCTGCGATTTCGCTGTTGCCAAAAAAATGCTGAACATGATGCCTTACTTTGTCGAGCCGGTTATTGTAATTCATAAATGAAAGGGAACAGTGTATTCTTTATAAGGTAAGTACAAGTTAACTTAAGAAAAACGAAACATTGGTCACAGTTTAAAATAATCGGTACTGGGCAGATTATATCTTGTGTGCCGAAAAGTGATCGCTTTTCGGTTCAAAACAGACGACGGATTTCAATTCCATTCCGAATCGAGGTTAACTCCGATTCTCAGTGCTTTCAAACCGTTCACGCCCTGCAGTTCTTCCAGGTCCAGGTATTCCAGGTCGTCCAATAGAGTATTCTGTTCCTGCAGATACCTGATGTAATCCACATATTCCTCAGCTGATTTATTATTGAAATAAACCATCGCAATTTTCCCGGGCTGCGTGAGGCGTTCGCCGGTACCCTTCACATGCACCTTGTCGATTCGTTTTTTAATGATCTGATAACGGATATTGTATGCGCCTTCCACATCAAACCGGCGTTCGTCATCCCGGAAACTGATGTCTATACTGCCCGAATTAATGAAAATGAGCTGCGTGGTACGCAGGTGTTTTTCCATTTGCGGAAGTAGCGAATGCGTGATCCTCGCTATGGCGGCCATGGAAGTAAGCTGCCATAGCCTGATATTTTTCAGATAAAGGTGGCTGAAAGGTTTGTTGGGATCAATGGCCTGGCCAATATAAATATCATATTCAATCCCGTCGGTCCTGAACTTTTCAAAGTACGTTGGGTACGACAGCTGGATCTCATTTTTGAAAAGGTCCAGGTACAGATTCACCGAGGAGTTAATTTTTTGCATTGATATTTCCAGTGCCCGCCGTTGCGCAAAGGCAGCACCGTTTTGTTCGTCAATGATATCAAAATAACTATCTATAGCCTCTGCAATGGGGTCTATCTCAGTTTCAGCAGCGCTTCCGGCCAAGGCGGGAACCGTCTGTATCACGCGGTTTTCTCTGAAATGCATCAGGAAAGGATGTACTTCGGTTTCCAGGAAATCCCGGATTTTCATTTCATCGTTGTCATTTGATTCATCCACGATCTCGGCCAGCCATTTTTTGCATTTGAAAACCATTTCGTCCGCCAGGCCAAAACCCATTTGTTTTTTGAGCACCGAAAACGTTTCGATCAGGACGTTGAACTGTAAACGCAGGTCATTCCTCAGGGCCAGATTTCTTTCTATCGTGGAATTCCGGATATCTATTGCACCATAAAGCGGATACACATTTTTGAAATTAATACTTTCAATGGTTGCCGTGCTTGGCGACAGGGTTTTGTCTCTCAGGTAATGCCAGGCCGCGTCCTTGAATTTCCATTGAACGGCCGGCTGCAGGGAGGTGAATTTTTCCCGGATCACATTTTCTATGCCTGCATTAAACTCCTCAATACTGTTATGAAGTATCTGCGCGATCAAAGGAAGGGCCATATCCAGCCTGGAAATCAGTTTTTCATCCAGCAGATTGGCCTGGTAGGTATACACCTCAAGTACACCCACTATCCGGTTGTCAAAGTAAACGGGCAACAATCCGTAGGATTGGATACCATCCGTTTTTAATATCCTGATAAATTCGTATTTCTCATCCTCCTCCGTAAAAGATCTCATGAAGATCAGCTTAGGATCACTGAAATAGCTTTCCGCCATCGACAGGTACGTTTTTTCGGCCAGATCGCCGATGGCGGCTGCACTGATGAGCTTGCTGTTCAGGAAAGTACTCTGCTGGAAAACCAGCTTGTTGTTGACTTTCAGCATGGGCATCATCCCAAACTCAATCGCCTGGTTTTCAACCAGCCCTTTCAGGGATTCGGTTACCTGACTAAAAAATGTCTTTGAGTCAAATGTACTTCTGTTCAGGATTACATTTTTGATGTTTTCAACGGAATGTTCCGAGGTGACGTCGGTCAGTGTGATGATTGAAAACCCTTCAAACCGGAAAAGAGAGAGCGGAAGCAGATCGGTGATCAGACTGAGATCCTCATTTGCCTGAAATCTTCTGCGAAGCAGTTCAAGGTTTAATTCAGGAAGTTCGCCTTTGGGAGAAACGGTCGTAAAGCTGTTGTCAATATTAAGCTTGTAAAATTTCTGAAGTCCGGATACGTCGTCTTTTAGGGTAATGATCAGATCATTGGAATGAATGGCAGGGAAATTATAGAGTTTTTCCAGCACAAATGCATAGACCATCTGTACCTTTTCCGTCACAGAAAAGGAGTTTTCCTTCATAATACCGCATTTTACTTCACCGGTGGAGTTTTCAATCATCAGATTATAGAAAGCGTCGGTTCCGTAAAGAATAATGGGGCTTATGGGGGTACTAATGGCCCACAGAACGGATTTTTCGTCGGTTACGGGCGGTACAAGCATGTCGTATACCAAGGCAAGCTGCTCCTCGTATTTGGATATATTGCCCAGGGGAACACTTTCCAGAAAAGCAGGGTCAGCTTTGAGCCGGTTGACAACCATTTCAAAAAATGACCTTCGGATAGAAGTTTCCTGTTGTATTTTGTTTTCAAGATGGCTGACGTACTTCCTGAAAGAGATGGAAGCATCAATAGTCAACGCCGCCAGTGGAGAGTCTTTCGAGACATCAATGATGATGGATTTCATTATTTTTATTGTCCTGGTCGCAGATGTGTAAGTTAAGAATTATCCTGCGGTTACCGGATTTAATCCGGGAAAATTCACAAATAGCCGTGGGTAAACTCTTCATTTTTTGTTTCCGGCCTGAGCCGATAAGGAAAAATAATTATATAATCGAGAACAATAAACAATGAGATAGAATTCCTTTAAAAAGGACGATTATTCTTTAAAGTTTGAATCTTATACCCGCACCTATTTTGATAATGTCCGACGGGGACAAAGATTTCGTATTTAAAAAATAACTGACCAGGTACAGATCATTTGAGTTGAGTTCTATATAGCCTGTGGTTGCTTTGATAAAATTGCTTTCAGGAGATTTCCAGGTTATTGAAGTTTCGGTTATGAGGTGTGCTCTGAGGGCAGTTTTCCACCAGTAATAACCTTCCGGATATCTTCCCGGCCATCTGAAATGAAAGTCTTCTCCAAACTGGTAGCTGAAGCGGATGCCCGTATCCAGTACATTGATGTTCATCTTTGTAGAAGGTTTTATAATGAAAGGTTCGTAAACAAATGATCCTGATAAGATATGCAGGGGGCCGCCTTTTGGCTCTGGTACATAACCGTACTGTACACTAAGCCTGGCACGGTCTTTCAGGATGTCATATCCGGTTCCCACGCTGAGCCAGCCAATACTCCCCGCATACTGGACGGTGGCAAAGTCTGGGATTAGCCATTTGAGCGGCTGTGCCTTTGTCGGTAATAAGCCTGAGAGGATAAACAGGATGATTATCCGGAGAAATTTGTCATTCATGGTTTCAATAATCGATGATGCTCTTCAATACCTTGCCATCCACTATTTTCAGCAGGACAAAAGCATCCTGTTCGTACGCATAACTGGTGATGTAACGAACATGGTCATCATAGGGGTAAAAATCTCTGTGCTCATGCACATGGCCGTGAAGTGATACAAGCAAATTCGGTGTCTGGCTCAAAAGCCGGGTGTAAGGGCCTTCAAGGTCAGTGTTGAATTCGTCTGGGCTAAAGGGCGGTACGTGCGAAACCGTGACGATATGTTTCACGTTGGCGGCAGGTTTCAGTGCATTGCCCAGCCAGTTCATATCCGGTACCTTCCTGAACTTGTACTCGAGGCTGTTGGTATTGTGGGTCACAAACCGGATGCTGTCATAAACAAATGAAAGATTCAGTGGCCCGAACATTTTCTCGAAAACGACTTCTCCATTGGCCACCAGATCATGGTTGCCGATTACGCCGATGTATGGTTTGCTGAGTTTTGCCAGGCGGCTGTTAACCCACTCAAATTCCTGCAGAAGCCCAAAATCGGAAATGTCTCCCGCCAGTAAAATGAAATCTATTTCCGGCAGGGTATTGGCCTTTTTTACAAAACGGTCGATGTGAGCATAAAATCGCTGGGAATCTCCGGTGAAGGCGATGGTCACGGTATCATCGGCATTCCGGCCTAGTTTGGCAATGTTCTTTTCGTTGAGATTAACGGGAGAGTTCCGGTCGCTGGTCTGGTTAGGGCTAAATTCAAAAGCGTTGCAGCTCCCTAGAAACAAGGCCAGGATAAAAAAACTGTTGCGCGCAAAAGCAGGGTGCTTTAATACGTGCAACAGCAGATATTTTACAATCGTTTTCACAGCATTATATCAAAAAATTACGATAAAATCTCGGTCATTTTTCCCGATTTTTTGAGGTACCTGACGTAGCCGTAGGCCAGCCCCAGCAGGATTACTATGGCGCCAAATAGCCAGTTTCGGTTGGGCGCGTTATATGTTAATTCCGGATATTTGAACAGCAGCAAGGCAGTGATACCCACCAGCCACACCAGCAGGGTATTGTACTCTTTCAGGATCCATCTTTTGTAATTGAACCGCATTCCGGCCAGGGTATCTGAAATTCCATCGAAGCTGAACCACCAGCGGTTCACTTTCTGGCAGTAATTATCAAACTCAGCACCAAATTTATTGCGAAGAAAATTCTCTTCTGCCAGCACAATGGCCTGATAGATAAACAAGAAAAACGGTATGACCAGCCCAACATACAGTAGCGAATTGGAAAGTATTCCGGCTCCGAGCAGCATCATTATATTACCCACATACAGCGGGTTACGGCCATGCCGGAAAATGCCCTCGGTCACCAGCTTTTCGGCATATACTTTCTTATCGCGACCACCGCGGATGATATAGGCCAGCCCGATGGTGGCTGCCCTGATGGCCTCTCCGGAAATGGTGATCAGCAGTCCGAGGATGATCGGGATTAAATAATAATTTTCTCCCCACCCGGCAGCTGTAAACAGGGCAGGTGAAGGAGCAAAAAGAAGCAGATATAGGAAGATGAATAAATTATTCCTGTAACGAAAGAAGAAGTTTCCGATGGCGATCATTGTTTGGTAGCGATTATTCCTGAAAAATTGTACCACTTGAAAAACGTTTCGCAGTGGGTAAAACCGGATTCATGGAGGAGTTCTACATTTTCAGATAATTTGTAAGGGATTAGAACATTTTCCAGGGCCTCGCGTTTCTGTGATATCTCCAGCTCGCTGTAATCCCGGCGGCGTTTGTAGTCGTAATAGTATTTGATGAAGTCCCGGTTAAAAACGCTGTTTTCCGCCAGTACCTTTTCTACGAGTATCAATACACCTCCCTGGTTTAACCCTTCATAAATATTTTTGAGCAGTTTGCTGCGGTACAGCGGGCGCACAAACTGGAGTGTCAGACAAAGTATTACTACGGAGGCATTTTGAATGCGGGGCTGTTGATGGAGATCGTCGACGAGCAGCTCGTACGGACGGGTAAGACCGGCTTCCTTCAGTTTTATGTCGCATTTGCTGATCATTTCTGCCGATTCATCAATACCGATAAAGGGGATATCCTGTGGAACGAGCTCGTTAAGGCCAATTAAGGTTGTGCCCGTAGAACAGCCCAGATCGTAAATACTTGTGCCGGGCAATGCGTGGTCGGCAGCCAGTTCCGCAACCATGCGCTGGATTTCGCCGTAGTAGGGGACAGAACGGTTCACCATGTCGTCAAAAACATTGACAACCCTGGTTCCGAATTTAAAATCTGAAACTTTGGTGATCTCGTCTCTGAAAACAGCGTCCTGCTCCTGACTATTGGATCTTTTCATAGTTTTTAATCATCATAATTGGTGTTGATGTTCCCTTGCTTATCTGATATTACCAGACATTGTTCTGGGGCAGTTTATGTCTGATAGGTTCCCTTGTGTTTTCGGTGAATCTGTTGAAAACAGCGGAGGCAATATAGGGTGCGGCTTCTTCCCGGCAGGGGGCAAAGCTAGGCCAGTCATTCAGGTCAATGATTTTGAAATTGCCGTCTTTGTCCACAATCGCATCGCCGCCGTAAACTTCCACACCCACCGCTATTGCGGCTGCATTGGCTATTACTTTCAGTTTTTCAGTATCAAATACATAATGAGAAGCCTGTCCGTTGATATTCTCGTAGTCGGTATATTTGTGGTGTTTATTTTCGAAGGGATAAAACCAGTAAAAAAATCCCGAGCTGCGCACACCGTAAAACTTGACGAGATCCCCGGTCAGATGTTCGGAAACCAACGCCTCCTGGATATCACGCAAACCATATTCCCGCAGGATCTCATGCCCTTCCTGCCTTGAACTTACAAATGTTACATCCTCCCGGTGCATGGCGTGGAAATCACCCCTCTTCACCCAGAACTGCTGGAACGGGAAACCGTCAAAAACCCCGGCATCGTTGTAAAATGTGGAGACCACCAGGCTACGGGGCACTGGAATATTGTAATATTCCAGTGCTTTGTGCATGTTGATCCGATACGAATTTTCGATACTAAAGCCCGAGTTGACAACTTTTGCCCCACGGTATTCCAATGACTGCAATTTTTTTACGACCTGTTTCTGGCGGGCCATGGTCATGATATGCTGAGATCCGTTCTGTTCCTGAGCAAGGAATTCGTCCTCATCGTAAAGCTGGATTTTGCAGCCCATTTTCTGTAATTCTGCCAGCGTCAAAGAGAATATCGCCTCGTCGTTCCCAATATGATTGGGAGAGTATTTTTTATTGCGGCTCACCGCCAGTATTTCTAAATGTTCCATGTTAATCGGTACTAAGTTTATCTGAACGGGATAGGTTAATCTGCTTATTTGAAACTGATATGAATGCATCTCAGTTTCAAATCAAACCATGACCCTTCTGATCCGTTCAGATAAATTTTTAGCTGAGATATTCTTTAAATTTCTTCTACCACAACGGCCTCCTGTACCTGTGCGGGCCGGGTACGGAATGAGCGCCATTTCTCTCCCAATTTATCTACCAGGTAGTATACCATGGGCACAAGGTAGATCGTCAGCACCATAGAGCTGGACAGTCCGCCAATAAGGACCCATGCAAGGGAGTTTTTCCATTCTGCTCCCGCACCAGTAGCTGTTGCAATAGGGATCATACCTATCACCATCGCAATGGTTGTCATCAGGATAGGGCGGAGCCGTTCTTCACCGGCATATAGAATAGCCTTGCGATAGTGCATGCCCAGCGCTTTCTGCTGATTGGCAAAGTCAACAATAAGAATGGCATTTTTTACAACCAGCCCGATCAGCATGAGCATTCCCAGCATGGAGAAAATACCAATATCCGATGACGACAAAGCCAGTGCCAGCAAAGCGCCGATGACAGCAACTGGTATTGAGAATAATACCACAAACGGATACACAAAGCTGTCGTAAAGCAACACCATGATGAAGTAAACTAATATCAGGGCTGCGAGCATGGCGATACCCAGCGATCCAAAGCCATCCGACTGGTTTTTTGCGTCTCCGCCCCATGAGATTTCTATTCCATCGGGCAGCGGATTTTTAACAAGATCTGCCTGTATCTGAGCGGTTAAAGTGCCAGATCCGATTCCAAGTGTGTTGGCTGTAACAGTTACCGAAGAGCGGCGGTCCTTGCGTTCCAGCATGGATGGACCGGTGCTCAGGCTTACATCGGCAAACTCCGAAAGACGCACGGAACGGTTGGCAGCAGGACTGAAAAAGTTGATACTTTTCACATCTTCAGGATCTTTCCGGTCAAAAGCATCCAACATGATGCGGATATCATAATCCTCGCTGCCGTCACGAAATTTGGAGTCGTCGTTTCCTGCAAATGCATTCTGGAGTGTAGCGCCGACGGTCTGGATACTGAGGCCGAGTTTCGCCATTTTCTCCCGGTCTATATTGACTTCCACTTCCGGATTTCCGGCTTCAACACTGACGTTCACGTCATTTGCACCCGGTGTTTTGCTGATCCGGTTCCCAAGGTCCTGGGCCGCTTCCAGCAGTTTTTCCAGATTGTCGCCTGCCAGGAATATTTCGATGGGGGAGGTGCCGGAATTTACTATACCCACCACAGCGGAGTTGAATTCGATAGCCACAAATTTCTTTTCCAGCTCTTTCCGCAACGCAATCATATATTGCTCCGTGGGCAGGTGGTTTGGCCGGTTTTCCGCCGGGAGGAGTTCTACCGTAAGTTCTGTGCGGTTTGTTTGTCCTTGTCCCGAACTGTTAAGGCCGGTACTTGCCCCGCCGACGTTTGCGAAGATCGTTTTTACCTCGGGCTTCCGGCGCAGATAGTCTTCAATGCTTCTTGCTGTTAAATTATTGTGCTGAAGGGAGGCGCTCTTGTCGAGTTTCATGGTAAGCAGAAATTTCCCCTGATCGCCCTGTGCCACAAACTGCTGGCCTATAATGCCGAGGCTCATTACAAATCCGGTGGCAACAAAGATGGCGGCCAGGATACCTGTAAAAGCAAGTTTATGGGTTAATACCCATTCCAGGCTGCCATGGTACCACTTGGTGAGGTTGTTGAGCATCTTTTCAAACCACAACAAAAATGCCTGGAAAGGATTTTTCGGGTTAAGGTGTTCAAGTTTTGCCAGCCGGGAGGTCATCCAGGGCGTAAGCGTAAAGCTTGCCACCAGACTGACCATCGTTGCAAAGGCCACTGTTAATGAAAACTGACGGAGCAAATCACCGATTACTGAATTGACGAAAGTGATCGGAACAAATACTACCACAATTACCAGCGTAATGGCTACAGCCGCAAAACCGATTTCGCTCATGCCGTCCAGTGTCGCCTGCCAGCGGTTTTTACCCATTTCGAGGTGTCGCTGAATGTTTTCAAGTACTACAATGGAGTCATCCACCAATATACCGATCACCAGCGAAAGGGCCAGCAAGGTCATCAGATTGAGGGTATATCCCATCACATACATGAAGAGGAAGGCCGAGATGAGTGACGCAGGTACCGAAACCATCACAATGAAAGCATTGCGGAAACTATGCAGGAACAAGAGCATGACGGCTCCTACCAGCAAAATGGCAATGAACAGGTCATGCGTGACGGCGTCAACGGATTCGAGGGTGAAAATGCTGCTGTCATAGGCAATGGCAAAATTAACTTTGTCCTTTGCGTTGGCTTTTTCAATTGTCTCTAATTTTAATTTGACCAGCCTGCTGATCTCTACGGCATTGGCGTCCGTCTGTTTTTTGATGAATAACCCGATCCCGTTTTCTCCGTTATACCGGCTGATACTTTCCGATTCGCTCAGACCATCGGTTACCGTGGCTACATCTTTCACCCGCACCGGGCTCCCGCTGATACCTCCTGCTGTTTTTGGCGTTGCAACCACCAGTTCGCGGATATCGTCCATTGACCTGAATTTGCCAGCCAGCCGCAGCGTCATGTTTTCGGAGGTGTTTTTTACTTTTCCGGTCGGGAAATCCATATTAGCCTGATTGATGGCCATGGTCACGTCAAGAATAGACAGGCCATAATAATTAAGTTTGTCGTCATTGACGTTGACCCTGATTTCCCGCTTGTCGCCACCCACCATGTTGATTTCCGCAACGCCGGGTATTTGTTGCAAAATGGGTAAATACTTATCCTCCACCTGCTGGTAAAAAACTTCAGTCGGTAAGGTGGACGTGGCCAGTAACTGCATGATCGGCTGATCGCTCGGAGATATTTTTGTCAGTGAAGGTGTGGTGGCATCCTCCGGGAGGTCGCTCACCATGTTGTTGATATCGCGCTGTGCATCCTCCATGGCCAGGTCAATGTCGGTGCCAGGCTTGAACTGGATAATAACTACTGAGGCCCCCTCGTGAGACTGGGACTTCACGTTGTCGATATTGTCCAGGCCCGACACTGCGTCTTCAATCCGCTTGGTCACTTCTGTTTCCACCTCTGAGGAAGCTGCCCCGGGATACACCGTGGTGACCGTGATGGTTCCTACCGAAAATTCGGGCAGCAATACGTAACTCAGCTGGGTGTAGGAAAACAAACCACCGATGATCAGTACTGCAAAGAGTACGATGATCATGGAAGGACGTTTGATGATGGTTTCTATAAAATTCATAATTTATTTCTTTAAAAATGAATAAGTTACTGGGCAAGAACAGCCGTTCCGTTCTGCAGGTTGATCTGCCCGCTGGTTACCACTTTGTCTCCTTCCTTCAGTCCTTTGGTAATTTCGTAGTACTCATTGTTGGTAGTACCCACTGACACATCTTTAAGAATTGCTTTTCCATTTTCGATCACAAAAAGCTGAGGATTTTTAGCTGAACCTATAATGGCCTGTCGTGGCACCGATAGCCCCTCGCCCTTCACCTGGTTGGAATTGGTAACAGACCCGTACATGCCTGCGCGGAGCGGGTTATTTTTGGAGTTCTGCACCATGATTTCTACCGGATAGTTGTGGGCAGCATCCCCTTTTGAGCTGATCAGTGAAACCTTGCCTGCAAAGTTATGATCCGGATAAACGTCTGTTTTAACCGCGATCGACTGCCCTGGATGAAAGTGATTGATTGATTTTTCGGGTACATCCACCACGAGTTTCAGAACGGCAATGTCGGTAATCTCCGCAATAGGAGTACCTATAGAAACCACTGAACCTTTCTCAACAAGTTTCTCCGTGATGATCCCGGAAAAAGGGGCGGTAACATTGGTGTTCTGAATCTGCTTGTTCAATTGCTTGATCTGCGCCTGCGTTGCCCGGATATTCAGCGCGGTTCTCTCCAGATTCACTGCGGCTACGGCGTCGCCTTTAACGAGTACCTCATAACGTCTCAGGTCATTCTGATAACCTTCCAGCGTAACCTGCAGCGCTTCTACCTGATAGTGAAGCTGTTCGTCGTCCAGCTTGGCAACAAGCTGTCCGGCCTGTACGTACTGTCCTTCCTGAATAAGCAACCGAACCAGTTGTCCACCTGCGAGCGGGCTGATCTGCGCCTGGCGGTTGGGAGAGAAGGAGCCCAGGAAGCCGCTTTCCTGAGAAAGGTTGCGTTTTTCGACTGTGGCCGTTTTTACACCTATCCTTTGGTCGGGGTCGGGGCGGTATACTTTGGCCTCCGTTTTTTCTTTATTGTTTAATAATTTGGCTGCAGTTAGGCCTATCGTAGCCAGTAGTGCAATGAAAATGAATGCGCGTTTCATGGGTGTTAATGTTTGGTATGTGACAGGAGTATGGTCGGAACCTGGAATGATTCCGGATTTATGCAATGAAATTATTTTTCGAGGAGTGCACCGGTTGCTTTTTTCCAGTCAAGCTCTGCCTGCAGAAGCTGCACCAGTGAGGTCAGGTAATTGGTTTGTGCTTCATTCAAAGTATTCTCCGCCTGGATTACGTCGGTCAGGGAAACGGTACCTTCTTTAAACTGTAACTGTGTTTGTTTGTAAACCCTTTCTGCCAGCCGTACCTGATCGCTTTTGGAACGGATATTTTTTTGTTCAACAGTAAATTTGCTTTGGGCATTGGCCTCTTCCATCTGAAAGGTTTCCTCTAGTTGTCTGATTTGGACATTAAGCTTCTCAGTATCAATTCTATTCTGCGTCGCTTTAGCTTTTCTTGCAAAACCATCAAACACATTCCAGTTCAGCTGCAAACCGGCCCAGTATCCGGGTACTGCCTTTAATACCGAATTTTCTCCGCCTTTGCCATAGTATGCCAGGTTGGCTACTCCATAAGCGCTGACGGTGGGTATAAAACCGGCTTTGATATTGCGCCCGTCGAGTTCGTTGAGGTCTTTCTGCCTTTCCAGTAATTTCACTTCGGTTCTTCTCAACGGCTCGTATACTGTTTTGCCGGGATTAAGCATGTCATTGCTAACTGTTACTACTATACGTATGGTGTCGGATTGGGGCAGGCCCGTATAGAGTTTCAGCAGGTTGGCAATCTGGTTGTAAGAATCTCGTACCGATGCGAGCTGTGTTTCCGTAGCGGTTTTATTGATCAAAATCCTGTCTTTGTCTATTCCCTGGGCCATCTGATTTTGATAGAGCAGGTTGGATATCTTATAAAGCCGGTCCTGAGACACAAGATTGGTGTCCAGAAATGCTATCTGCTGTTTCAGCATAACCAGGTTATAGTAGGCGTAGGCAACGTTGTAAGCAATGTCTTCCTTTGTTTTTACAGTACTAAGCGCCGTCAGGTCTCGGCTCAGGTTAGCGGCTTTCAGTGCAAAACGGACGGATGGATTGAAGAGCGTCTGTGATACCTGGGCAGATGTGGAAAGATTATAGGGAAGTCCCAGCGCCAGTGTCGTATAGGATCCTTCCGGACCCCCGAAAGTACTGGCCGGAACTACCTGTCCGGGAATTTTAAAATAGCCCTTGTAGTCGCCAGATATGTTAAAGCTGGGCAGCAGGCGGGCTTTCACCTCGTCTATTTTGGCACTGGTCTTTTTTTCATCCAGTGTCGCCGACTGGATCTCGAAACTATTTTTAAGTGCCAGCTCCACCAACTGGTCAAGATTGTACTCTTGGGCATGGAGTGTCCCTGAAAGCAATACCATCAACAGGCTTGCCCAATGAAATGAAAATTTCATAATAATTAACAGAAAATGGATAAAATAAATATTTTAAATATTTGTTTAAATTAGGGGCAAAAAAAATTACTTTTTCCAGAACAGGTAACTCAGTACCATATCCAGTACCGTATTTTTAAATTCTTCGGCAAAGACCATGAATTGCTCTTCGCTTTTCTCAAACACTTCCTGGTGTATGTTTTTACCCAGGAAAACAAACTGAATTCCACAAGTGATCAATGGCAGGATCGAATCTATTTCAATGGGACGCAACGTACCTTCCTTCACCATTTCAGTGAGCTGATCATTGAACTTCGTGGCCTTGATCCGTCGCATTTTATGAAGCGGCAGCAACCGGCGTGGCTCCTTGTGCACTTCACTCATGACAAAAATAACCAGGTCCGGTTCACGTTTCATCATGTCAAACTGATGATTCACCACTTCTATAATCTTTTCTTTCAGGCTGATAGACTTGTTAAAAATGTCTATGGTTTCCTGAAAGTACAATTCGATCATATCCCTGAATATCTCAAGGAACAACTTTTCTTTACTCCTGAAATAATAGTTGGTAAGCGCAATATTAGTATCAGCAGCATCCGCAATATCTCTTGAAGTGGTACCGTCAAAACCCTTTTTCAGAAAAACCTGCTTGGCTGCCTCCCGGATTTTATCTTCACTGGTTTTGGAAATACACTTCATTTTGAGTTTTTCACTTTGTAATTACGATCCAAAGTTGTGGAATAGATTTTATAATACCAAAACATTTAAATTAAATTTTTAAATGTTTGTTTAATTGTTTTGTTTAATCTTCACTATTTTATAATTTTTTGTATTATTCCTTTTTTTTGTATCTACGAAAAGTTCCGGACCTCTTACCATAACGTGGCTTTTGTCTGTGATGTACCATAGAGGCATGTATCCAGGCCCATCCCGGCGACGAGATAAAAAAGAAAATTATTGAAAATGCTTGCAATTGTAAAATTAACAAATTTACTTTGTCTATATATTTTATAGACTAACCTTCGAACCACCCGGAGTGAGGTATTAACCCATGGATCATTTGAAAATGGTTAATTTACTTTATTTACGAATTTGTTCCCGGCAAAGCCAGGTGGTTTACAGCGACGTCATCCGTGTAATGATGCATTGTTGCTGATATTCTGATTCCCCAAAATTGATTTGATTACTGCACTGTACGGATATATTCCCGGTAGGTAGTTTGTCGGAATATCCTAATCATCGGTGGTTGGCGATTCTGGACTTGCCGGCACGCTGCCTCGGGAATATTTCTGTAACGTGTGGTTTGAGGTAACCTGTCAGGAGGTTGCGTATAGCTTAAAGCGTTTTTCATAAACCTGTCTTACGGCCGCGCTTACGTATGCAGGCCTGGGATATGCAGCTTTGTTTGTGAAATTGATCAAGTCACTCATTACCACAGGTGCACATTCCAGCATTCCCTGGGATAAGCCTTTTTATGAAATTAAATGGCTCAACCCCATTGGCTGGGTATTGGAAAGATTTATTTCTACTCCTGCCACGCATCATGCGCATCATGCGGATACTTCGGATGACGGTGTGGGATACTACAAAGGCAATTTTGGAAATATGTTTTTCCTGTGGGACATCATTTTTGGTACCGGCATCATCACCCGGAAATACCCTGCGTCGTACGGTATCAAACATTACCAGGAAGAGGAGTGGTATGCGCAGTTCCTATGGCCGATATTCAAATCAAAAAAGGAAGGCAGTGAGCTGTCTGCGAACGGTCCTATGGTAGGAGACGAAGTGCCGGTGGTTGTCCGTGAGCCCATTATTCTTTCGCCGGAAATTGCGCAACAGGCTTGATCCGGTTCTGATGATTCTTTTAAAACCAATTTCTGGCAATTAAAATGGTAAAGATGAAAAAATTACAACCGTTCGGATTTTTATTGCTGATGCTTGTGCTTCAGAATACCGGGTTTGCCCAAAACCGTGAGAAAAGCCAGTTGCTTACTTTTGAAGCATTTGAGGCAAAGTTGCAAGCCGCGGGAAAAGATGCCCAGATACTCGACGCACGTTTGCCGGAGGAGTATGTTCAGAATCACCTGGAAGGGGCAGTGAGTTTCAGTGTAACCCAAAAGGATGATTTTGCCAGGGAAACCGCCAGACTCAACAAGGATAAGCCGGTATTTATTTATTCTATCGGCAATGGAAGAAGCGGTGTGCTGGCTAAGGAACTCCGGGAGAATGGTTTCACGGATGTAACGGAGATACCGGGAGGTTTGAGTAAATGGATCGGCTTGGGCAAGCCGGTTGTTTCCACTGTGGGCAAAGGCCTCTCGCTGTCTGACTATGCTGCTTCATTGAACAGCGACAAGCTGGTACTGGTTGATTTTGGTTCAAGATATTGCGGCTCCTGTAAAAGACTTGCCCCACTATTGATTCGCTTAAAACAGAGCAGGCTAATGTTTTAAAGGTAATTCATGTTGAGGCCTATGAAAACAAACAGCTCACCAAAGAGCTGGGAATTACAGGGCTTCCCACTTTGATACTCTATAAAAACAATGAAGTGGTATGGAGGAAGACAGGCGGCGCTTCCCGGAAAGAAATTGAAAAAATACTGGCCGCACAGTCCTTGTAACTTCTCAATATGGGAACAGCGTTACAGGCTTTGTGACGCGGCAATAGAAAAATGAGCCAGGCTTTTCACGACCTGGCTCATTTTAAATATTCGGCATTTTATCTTCCTTAACGGCTCAGATAAAGGTTTCTTTCACTGTATATTTTCTGGAAGAAATCATCCTGCAGGTCATCTATAAAGTAAATGGCCTCACCGGTCGACTTCATTTCAGGCCCTAATTCCTTGTTCACATTCGGGAATTTATTGAAGGAGAAAACAGGGATTTTTATAGCCCATCCTTTTTTTACCGGTTTGAAATCAAAATCAGAAACCTTCTTGGCGCCAAGCATCAGTTTGGTAGCGTAGTTCACATAAGGTTCCTGGTATGCCTTACAGATAAAAGGTACCGTGCGCGAAGCACGCGGATTGGCTTCTATCACATACACCACCCCGTTTTTAATCGCAAACTGTACGTTAATGAGCCCTTTCACGCTCATGGCCTTGGCTATTTTTTTGGTATGGTCTTCAATCTGACGTACTTCATCGTCTGTCAGGTCAAAGTGCGGAAGTGCGGCATGTGAGTCCCCGGAGTGGATACCTGCAGGCTCAATGTGCTCCATGATCCCGATGATGTATGAATCTTCTCCGTCGCAGATGGCATCAGCCTCCGCTTCCAGGGCACCTTCCAGAAAGTGATCCAGCAGGATATTGTTATCCGGAATATCATGGAGGATTTTCACTACATGCTGTTCCAGTTCTTTTTCGTTGATAACAATTTTCATATTCTGGCCACCCAGTACATAACTCGGCCTTACCAGCAATGGGAAGCCCAGCGTACGGGATAATTCCACAGCTGCGTCGGAGGTACGGACGGTCCCAAATTTGGGATAAGGTATACCCAGTTCTTCAAGTAGGGGAGAAAAACGCCCGCGATCCTCGGCCCAGTCAAGAGAATGGTAACTGGTACCGATGATTTTGATACCATACTTGTCCAGTTTTTCTGCCATTTTCAGGGCAGTTTGTCCGCCCAGCTGAACGATGACTCCTTCCGGTTTTTCGTGTTCGATGATATCAAAAACGTGCTCCCAGAAAACCGGTTCAAAGTATAACTTATCCGAAATGTCCGGATCCGTAGATACCGTTTCCGGATTGCAGTTGATCATAATGGTTTCATAGCCCGACTCTTTGGCTGCAAGCACACCATGAACACAGGAGTAGTCAAATTCAATACCCTGGCCAATGCGGTTAGGACCCGAGCCCAGCACAATTACTTTCTTGCGATCGGAAACAACAGACTCGTTATCCGGCGTATCCTGGGAAGAATTAAAAGTAGAGTAGTAATAAGGTGTTTTTGCCTCAAATTCCGCCGCACAGGTATCTACGCATTTGTAAACACGTTTGATGCCCATTTCCTTTCTTTTATCGTAAACCTTACTTTCCTTGGTTCCGAGCAGATGCGCGATCTGACGGTCTGCATATCCTTTTTGTTTCGCTGTCAGAAGCAGTTCTTTGGGAAGATCACTCAGGTCGTATTTTTCGATCTGATGTTCCAGTTCTATCAGTTCTTCAATCTGGCGGAGGAACCAGGCATCGATCTTGGTAAGGTTCTGGATGGTCTTGAACGAAAGGCCGATTTTGAATGCATCGTATATATGGAAAAGGCGATCCCAGCTCGGGTGCTGAAGACTGTGTTTGATCGCTTCCTGGTCGCGGAGTTCGCGGCCATCGGCACCTAGTCCGTTGCGGCGTATTTCCAGCGACTGGCAAGCTTTCTGAAGTGCTTCCTGGAAGTTTCTTCCGATACCCATGGCCTCTCCGACTGATTTCATCTGAAGGCCCAGTGAACGGTCGGCGCCCTTGAATTTATCGAAATTCCAGCGAGGTACTTTAACGATCACATAGTCGATAGATGGCTCGAAGAAAGCAGAAGTACTTCCTGTGATCGGGTTAATGAGTTCATCCAGGTGATATCCGATTGCCATTTTTGCAGCAATTTTTGCAATTGGATAACCCGTTGCTTTGGACGCCAGTGCGGACGACCGGGATACCCGCGGGTTTATTTCGATGGCAATGATCTGGTCGTCTGCCGGGTTTACCGAGAACTGAACATTACAACCGCCTGCAAATTTTCCGATCCCGTTCATCATTTTGATCGAAAGATCACGCATTTGCTGGTACAGGGTGTCGGGCAGTGTCATGGCTGGGGCCACGGTAATGCTGTCTCCGGTATGCACGCCCATCGGGTCAAAATTCTCGATGGAGCAGATGATGATAAAGTTACCAAGGCCATCGCGGAGCAACTCGAGCTCATATTCTTTCCAGCCCATCGCGCTTTGCTCCACCAGTACCTCATGAACCGGAGATGCGTGCAAGCCGTTATTAAGTGCTTTGTCGAAATCCTCTTCTTTTTGCACAAAACCGCCACCTGTACCTCCCAGGGTATAGGAAGGGCGTATTACCAGGGGAAAACCAATTTCCTGGGCAATTTCTTTACCTTCCAAAAATGATCTGGCAGTACGACCCTTACAGACATTCACCCCAAGTTCAAGCATTTTCAGACGGAATTTCTCCCTGTCTTCGGTGGTTTCTATGGCCTTGATGTCGACTCCGATAATCTCAATATTGTATTTTTTCCAGATACCTGCTTTATCACAATCAATGGCAAGATTCAGGGCCGTTTGTCCACCCATTGTTGGTAACACAGCGTCGATGGGCCTTCCCAGCGCTTCGTGTTTTTCGAGAATTTCTACAATGGATTTTTTTTCGAGAGGAAGCAGATAAACATGATCAGCACTGATGGGGTCAGTCATGATCGTTGCGGGGTTGGAATTGATGAGTACAACCTCAATACCTTCTTCGCGTAGCGAACGGGCTGCCTGAGAACCTGCGTAGTCAAACTCGCACGCCTGACCTATAATAATTGGACCTGAACCGATAATTAGAACGGACTTGATATTCGGATTTTTGGGCACAGTAATTAAAAGTTAGAAGAAATATGGATTTTTTTTCTTTGAGGAACAGATTCCCTGCCGGTATGAGTCGGCTTTTTTAGGGGTACGTCCAAAAATTCCACAAAGTTAATTCACATATCTGAAAAAGAATACCCCTTTTCTGATTTTAATATAAAATTTAATTTCTTCATTGTCCTTTAAGGTGCTGGTGAATGCCCTCTTAAAAGGAAAAGATTCTGGGAAAAATAAAGGCGGAAAATGGTAAATGCATCATTGCAGGGGGACGATGGAGGGAGCGGAGATGTCAAAATCGCGTAGCCTGAGGGGAATATTGCCATCTGCACCAAACCGGAAGACGGAGGTGTTCCCGGGGATATTCGGGTAGTAACCCACCCTGAGCTGGATGGTATTAAAAGTAAGATTTTCATTCCTTAACCGTAAGCCAAGGCCATATCCCTGATACACCGGGCCATGGAGCAGTGATTTGACACTATTGACCAGGCCGAAGTCAGCGAACACAAAATAGGCAATACGGAATCCGAGAAGGCTTTTATCGGAGAAGAAAACGGTTTCCATGCCAAGGGTAAGCCTTTTAGTACCAATGAGGCGGTCGCTGCTGATTCCCCTGATTCCCTGCTCCCTGCTGATGTTGAGGTAATCCAGTGAGTCGCGGTTGACGCCGTAGGTATATTTAAGGGTAACAAACTGCCTGAAAAAGCTGTACCTGAAAGGGATCAGATTGCTGATGTAGTTGAGTTGGCCGTTGTAAACACCCTGCTGCATTTTACTGCTTTTGAAATAACTCCCGAAGTTCAGCAACAGATAGGAATACCCCATATTGCGGGGGAGGTAAAGCCCTTTAGCAAACTGAACGCCGCCATAACCCCTCTCTCCGAACTGCGTACTTTCCTGTCCACCAGTTACAGATAACAGGTTTCCTACAGGGACGTCCTCTGTCCGTCCGAAGCCATAGATCAGTACATCCCTTTTGTAGTTACGGTTGGAAAAGCCTAGGCTCAGGAGGGTAGCACTTCTGTTCCAGTAAATTTTGTTGAGATTGGGTCCCACCTCCGGACGGTCGTGGAATACATATTTATTATGACGCAAAGCCACCACCAACCGGGAGTTTTTGGTAAAGATCTTGCTTTCAAACGGAAATTTGAAAGCCCTGCCCAGCCATGAGTCGTAATAAAAGAAAGAAGTGGGGAAACGTATTTCAACCTCGGTATCATTAATTTTCCTCTTGTACTGCCGCAACCGGGTATGTCCTGCTTCTAAAGCACCGGCATACTTGGTTTCATTGGTAAGGAAAGGCCTGAAAAAACGTACCGACTGCTCCTTCAAATCCCTTTCATAAATAAAATTGGCCTGGCCGGTTATAAAGGTTTTTCCGATGTAGGGGATTGTGTAGATGGTCCTGAACTGGAATTTCTGAAGGGTGTCTTTGCCGTCCCACCTGACCGCCGTAAGCTGGGAGTGGGTGGTTCCCTGTACGTTAATATTTTCGACCCCCACATTAAATTTATTAAAGGTATTAAAACCGCCCGAAATATTAAGCGACCAGGCATCCTGTATGATTACCATTACGTCGGCCATCCAGGTGATATCTTTTCTTGGGATCACAACAATACGGGCATCCACCACCAGCTTGTTGGAACGCAGCAGCCGCTCATTGTCCTTGAGTACCTGCGCCTTGATCTCGTCCCCTTCCGAAAATAACAGGAACGATCGCCTGATGATGCCCTCGCGGGTATTGGTATGTAAATTTTTACTCAGAAAGCGCTCTAGTTGATTTCCCGTTCGGGCAGTGTCATATACAGACTGACCCAGGATATTCAGCTGTTTTACGATGATATTCTTGATAATCATCCCTTCATATTCTGTAAAGGGATTGGTTTCAATTTCCTTCACCTCCTTCACCTGTCCCTGATTGTAGACGTCTCTGAAAAGCAGACGGTAAATGGCCTTCGAAAATTTTGTTTTCGACATCCTCAGTTTCAGATTGGTATACCGGATACTGTCTCTGTTAGCCACACTTTTCGGGATCGTATCCTGATTTTGTGCAGCCGCAGATATACTCAGCAACAATAGAAACATCAAAAATTTATACATGGGGCCGGACAGGCAATGTAATCGGTCTATTAAATGTACGAATATCAGTTAACGTAAGATTACTTACTTTTAATATCGTACCAGCATACAGACTATCCTAGCCCGATCCGGGTTTTATTTTTCAGCGTTTAGAATGGCGGGGATCAACTTTTCCGGGGCATTCGGAGCGGGAGCATTTTTAGAGTGGAATTTCCCATTAGGCTTTATGATAGCGTAAGTGGCTGGTTCACTTGGATTTAATCTGAAGATGAGGTCCATTACCTGATTGGAGTTTAGGAACATGTGTATTCCTTTCAGGTTGTGGCGGACAATGTATTGCCGGGCCAGATCCGTGGAAATCAATTCCTGTTCATCCTGAAGATGCAAATAAATAATTTCTACCGACGGGGGCAGCTGAGCGCGTATACCAGCCATGTACTCGAGATCTTCCCTGCTTTTGGCATCTTCCAGATTCCATTTTACCAGGTATAACGTTTTACCAATGTATTTTTGCAAAACATCGTTCAGCCAGGTATTGCCTCTGTCATTGGATGCACTGATCCAGTAGCCAGGTATTACCTCCACAGGGTAGGATCGCACATCTTTAAACGAAACAAACTTTCGGATATCACTGCTGTCCTTCACTTCCAGGCTGACCAGTTCGGCCAGTGATTTTTTCAACTGCGGGAATTTCAGACGTGTCTGGATATGTTTATTGAGTGCGATCTGTTGGTTGTAACTGAATTTATAGAAATTGTTTGATAGATATCTGGCGTTGAGAAAATCCAGTGCTGTGCTGTCAAACAATTCTCGGTAAACACGGCTTTCCCGTTCAAAGTCGAAGAGCAGGTTCAACACCGGTTCGTTGCGCCCGAAAAGACGGCTCATGAAATCAACATCCGATTTTTCCCCGGCACCGTTTTTTTTAAGATCCGTCAGTTTTTCTCTTTCCGCCTCCGTAAGGTTGGGGGTATTGTTCAAAAAAAGGTCGGCCATTGTTTTTACCGGGAGCGAGTTATTTCTTCCCGGCGAAAGGCTCTTTTTGTCTTCTACTTTGGCATCTGCATAGGACCCGAAACGTGCCAGCCAGGTTGCTCTCTGGGCGGTTAAAGGCGGGTTGTTGAGCCGCTGGATGCTATCAGCGATTTTAGTGCCCAGTTCCAGCCGGTTGGCCAGTACGTATTCATAAATATTCTGCTGCTTTTCATCTTCGGCCAGGGAGCTCACCCAGGTTTTCAGGGCCGGTGACAGGATGGCTTTGGCGGATACTTGTGTGAGGGCCGACTTTCTGAGCTGAGCCCTCTGTTCGGCTGCGCGGAGCGCCTCATCGGGAGAATTGTCCCAGAATGTTTTGTAAAAATCCACACCCAGCGTTTTGTTGGAAGTGAAAGATTTATTCTCGCTCTCCAGGTAAGAATAGTACTGATTGTTAGCATCCGCATTGACGCCGGAAAAGTAAAACAACCGTTTCGCCGTAGCGAGTGAGTCTCCGTCGAAAGTAATCTGTATTTCTCCGGGTGAGCCCAGAAAGGTAGTAAAAGCTTTTCCGCCATAGTCCAGATAAAATTCTTCCTGCTGATAAAAGATAGGAAGTGATACCCTGAAAGTACCGTCGGGCTGCAGCGGAGCTTGTTTGGAAAGTTCGGACTGTGGCTGTAAAATGTTGTTCCTGGAAAAGGTCACCACGGATGCCTGGCGATAGAGCCTTCCGTTGAGATTCAGTATTTGTCCCTTAATGATCAAAGAGTCAGTCTGACTGTAAGACGACAAGGGTATCAGAAAAATGGCCAGTATAAAAGCGATGCGAAATTGCATAATTGTCAGGGAATTTATAGCGAAAAATAGTGAGGCTTTCCCTGTCAAACAAATTTCGTTGCCTGCATTTTTAACAAGGAGGCGGGAGCAACAGGCTTTATCGTAAAGTAATTCCCGCCAGGCGTTGAATTACTGTGCATTTCCATCTTCATAGCGTACGGATATACCGTGATATTTTTCCTGAGCGCTGTAATCTTTTCGGAGCGGGTGCCCTTCCCAGTCTTCCGGCAGTAAAATCCGGCGGAGGTCTTTATTTCCTTCAAAGTAAATACCGAGCAGGTCAAAAGCTTCTCTTTCGTGCCATTCTGCGGTACGCCAGATGTGGCTTACCGAAGGAACTACCGGTAAAGGCTCTTTGTCCTGGTTTCTCGGGAAAATGATCTTAAGCATCAAATCGTGGCCATAGGGGATGGAGGTGAGGTTGTAAATTACTTCCATGGTAGCCAGGCCCGGGCCGTTGTCGATGGCAGTAACGCAGGCCAGGTAGTCGAAATATAAACGGCTATCCTCGTGAAGATACCTGCAGATATCTGTCAGAGATTCGGTTTTGACAACAATAAAGGGCTGTATGGCATTGTCCCGGCTTTCGGTGATTGCATCGGGAAAACGTGTAACAAGTATCTGATTTATTTCTACAAAGGTCATACCGGAATGATTAAATAAAAGGCAAGTTGGGCGATCGTCAGGCAAATGGAACGGCTGTTTTTTCTTCCGCCTGCATGGCAAGAAACACTTCCGGTGCTAGCGGATGGCTCGCTTTAATTTTTTCCTGGAGTTTAAGAAAGCCTCCGATCAAAGCCTCCGGCCGCGGAGGGCAACCGGGGACGTATACATCCACAGGTATGATCCGGTCAACACCTTTTACCACATGGTAACCGTGTTCCCAGTAGGGGCCGCCGCAGTTGGAGCAACTTCCCATCGAAATCACATATCGGGGCTCGGGCATCTGCTCGTAAAGTCTACGGATACGATCAGCCATTTTAAAGGTTACGGTCCCTGCAACGATCATCACGTCCGACTGCCTCGGGGAAGGGCGTGGCATAATACCAAACCTTTCCAGGTCATAGTTGGAGGCATAGGTAGCCATCATCTCGATCGCGCAGCAGGCCAGTCCAAAGCCCATAGGCCATAAAGACGACAGCCGGGCCCAGTTCATCAGGTCCTCGGCATTGGTCAGTATGATCCCGCCGTCACCGGTTTTTATTCTTTCAGTCATCAGCTTTTGCTCTTAAGTGTCACCCATTTTTATTTAACCTCAAACGATTGAATAAAATTCGGCGATAAATCAAAAATGGAAGGTATCCTTTCTCTGTCAGAATGTTAGCATTTCCTCCTGCCTGCCTGCTTTTCCTGCCTGTAGTGCTTTAATCGTTTTTTAACCCTTTTTTATGCATTTCAGGGCGGTTGGGCTGCAACAGTTTCCGCATTACAAAAGTATACATATTATGTATACCAAACGGACCGGCTTGTGGCAAATGCAACATAAGCGGTTGCGGAGGGGTATACAAACAGTACCTCAAATAAAATTTTATCTTATGAAAATCAGAATCATTTTTACAGCGTTATTATTAGTGGTATCTCTTCAGTTTTTGCAGGCCCAGCCCGATTCCACCGCGAAGGAGTACAAAACGGGTTTCGCGGTTTATATTGAAACGGGCTTTCTGACCAATAACAGCTTGTCGAATATCCGGAAGACCTTAAAAACCAGGAACGTGGATCCTTTCAGCATCTCCATGACATCTCTGGTGCTGGCAAAACGCTATGAAACCAAACGGTGGATCACTGAAAGCAGGCTGGTTTTTACGAATCATGGAAATATGAAAAATGAAATTGATACCAAACGTGCCACGCTCATGGGAATAGGCTTGGGGCTTATCACCGGGCCCAAGATTGTAAATACCAGCCAATGGAACGTTTCCATACCCGTGGGATTAGATGTGATGGCCTACAGGATGACAATCAAAAGTAACTATTCGGCAGGTATCGCAAAGGTGATTGATACCCCTGCTGCTTATCAGGCCGTTAAATTATACACCGGTTCTCTCAATGCCTCTGTTGGGGCAGCGGTTGATTACAAGACCAATTTCTGGAAGAAAAAGCTGGACAAATTTTACATCAGCGGAAAGCTGAGTTATCAGTTGCCGATTACCACCACGGGACAGTGGCGGGGTGATAATGTGCAGGTTAACGACATGGCGTCTTTCAAGCCTAATCAGTTATACGGCCAGTTGGGTATCATATTGTTCCCGAAACTCTGACCGGAATAATCCTGTTACATTACAAGCAAAACTTCTGGATTCCGGAAGTTTCGCTTGTATACGCACTCTTAATACAAGAATTCTCGTTGGATGTGAGAACAAATAATTGGGGTTCATCGTTAAGGCATTAGTACTTAAAAATGAATCGATATGAAAAACCAAATACTGCTGATTGTCTGTTTTTTTGCGTTATCAACCCATTTTGCCAGTGCCCAGGAAGATTCTACCGCCAGAAAGTACCAGACGGGTATGGCCATCTATGGGGAGTTCGGGCTACTGTCCAACAAGAGTTTTGACGCAGTAAGGGATAAAATGATGAGCCTGGATGTCAAACCATTTGAATCAGTAATGGCTTCTATTGTGCTGGCCAAACGTCTGGAAACAAGGAGATGGTTCTCCGAAGCGCGCCTGATCCTGATGAACAGTACCAATTATACCAAAAATAAAAATGACGTAAAGGGCTATTTTGGCGGAATTGGTATTGGCATGGATGCTGGCCCCAAGCTGGTCAGTACGAAACATTGGAACGTGCTGATACCCATCGGATATGATCTGATGCTGTATCGGATGATGATCAAAAATAACCAGTCGGCAACATTGGGGCAGGTCGTTACCACACCGTCATCTTTTCAGTCGGCAAAATTCTACACCGGCAATATCAACCTGCACGGTGGGATAGGGGTTGACTACAAAATCAATATCAACGGGAAATGTACTGACAAACTGTATATCAGTTCGAAGGTATCTTATCAGTTACCTTTGCTCACAAACAAAAAGTGGAAAGGGGATGACGTAACGGTATCTGACCTGCCATCTTTTAAGCCCAACCAGCTATATTTCCAGATCGGGCTGATCGCTTTCCCTAAACATGACTACAGAATGTGGAAGGGAATGCATCACAGGATGTGACAGGCACGGCTGCCTGCGCACCTAACCTGCCTACTTCTTTGAGTACTTCTCATTCACCGACTGATACATATCCATCGGTACTGGAGACTCTATATGGGGTATTCTGGGTTGCGGGCGCACCCAATCCAGATACCCCTTCACCCATGCATAAGCCAGCCCAATCACCAGGATCAAAACAAAAACCGTCATTTCGGCGAGTGCAAACCAGCCCCAGCGGCCATTGGTCTGTTCTATCAGGTCAGCATTGCCGAATACCACCGACCATGGAAAAAGGAAAAGCAGTTCAACTTCAAACAAAACAAAGATGAGTGCAACGACATAAAATCTGACGTTGAACTGGATATTGGCATTACCCAGCGGATCTTCACCGGATTCGTAGGTCGTAAGTTTTTCCTCGTTCGGACGATGAGGGCGCAGCCATTTGGCCAGCACCAGCATGGTACCCATCAGCACCAGCCCTGCAATGATAAAAAGTAGTATTGCTCCGAAATCAGAAACCATATCGCCTAAAAATAGTAAACCGTAAAAATACGGATTTTTAGCCGGGAGAAGATTCGGGCATGGATAAAAACCGGCAGAAAAAAGTATTTTTGGGAATTCTTTTATTTGCATCAATGTTGCATTTTTAAAAAACAGGTATGGTTCAGTTTGACGTAATTATTATTGGAGGAAGTTATGCGGGGTTATCTGCGGCAATGGCGCTGGGACGTTCTTTAAGAAAAGTGCTGGTCCTTGATGCAGGTGATCCGTGTAATAAAAATGCACCTCATTCGCACAATTTTTTAACAAGAGACGGAGAAGTGCCTGGGACGATCAGTACCATTGGCCTGGCCCAGGTTCTGAAATACCCCACCGTGGAATTCCAACGGCAGGAGGTAACTTCCGTTGTCAGAACGCAGTCTGGAATATTTGAAGTGGCGACGGGAACGGCTGTGTGGCAAGCCCGGAAAATTCTGTTTGCAACGGGTATCAGGGATATTATTCCAGATATCCCCGGTATGCAGGCATGTGTGGGGATATCGGTGATTCATTGCCCTTACTGCCATGGTTATGAAGTACATAGCAAACCCACCGCTGTGCTCGCGAACGGAGACATGGGGTTTGATTATGCGAGAATGGTCTTTAATTGGACAAAAGACCTGACCTTACTCACCAACGGCCCCGCAAATCTGACGGTTGAAAACCATGAGAAATTGTTGTCTCGTGGTGTTAAAATAGAGGAGGCGGAGGTAGTTGAAGTTTTGCATACCCATGGACAGGTCAGCGGGGTCAGGTTTAAAGATGGAAGAGAATTGGATACCGAGGTAATTTATTCAAGAAATCCTTTCGTACAGAAAAGTTCTATTCCAGAGCACCTGGGCTGCGAAAAGGAAGAGAATGGATTATTAAAAGTGGACGATTTTCAGCGCACGACGGTCGAGGGTATCTATGCCGCAGGAGACAACTGCTATCCCGTACGGTCTGTGGCTGGCGCCGTGGCAACGGGTAATAAGGCCGGTGCGTTTATCAACCATGAACTGATCCAGGAGGATTTTTAATTATAGGCCTTCATCCAGAGGCCCCTCCCTTCAAATCCGGCCTGCCGCAAAAGCGTAGCGGCAATCTGGCTGCGTTTACCGGTGCGGCAGTAAAAAACAATTGTTTTGTCTGCCGGCATTTGTGACAGACTTTGTGGCAGGTCGGGGAGGGGAATGTTAATACCACCAATAAAATCCTCTTCAAATTCATATTCCTCCCTTACATCCACCAAGTGGAAGCTGTCAGGATTATTTTGCAATGAGATTTCAAATTCCTCAAAAGTGATCTCTCCTGGCTGAGCGGTATGCTGCTCGCTGGTTGGGGCTGAAATCGCTGTTTTTCTAATCTCAGTATCCGGATTTCGGGAAAAACTGAAAGTATGGGTTTCATTGCTGAGGGCGTTAAAAATAAGAAGCTTGCCGGATAGCGGCTGGCCTATCTCACACACCATCTTGATGACCTCGTTGGCCATGTAAGAACCAATGATACCCGGGAGGATACCAATGACTCCCGCCTCAGCACAGCTGTCACCCTCTTCGGCGTCAGGAAAAAGGCAGCGGTAGGTAGGCCCACCACGGTAATTAAATACCGAAACCTGGCCTTCAAACCGAAGTATTGAACCAAAAACCAGCGGTTTATCCAAAGCCACACAGGCATCGTTCACCGCGTACCGGGTGGGGAAATTGTCTGAACCGTCAACGATTATGTCAAAACGCTCAATGAGCTCAGTAGCATTGTTTTCCGACAGGCGTTTCTGGAAAGTTTCAATGTTCACATAAGGATTTAACGCCAGCAGTTTCTCCTGGGCAATGAGCGCCTTGCTTTTGCCGACGTCGTCAGGGCCGTAAAGTATCTGCCGGTGAAGGTTGCTGATATCCACTGTATCGTCATCTACAATGCCGATCGTTCCAATTCCTGCTGCGGTAAGGTATTGTAAAAGCGGACAGCCCAATCCTCCGGCACCAATGACGAGCACCCGGGCATTTTTCAGTTTTTCCTGTCCACGGAGGCCTATCTCAGGCAGGATAATCTGGCGGCTGTATCGTTTTCTTTCGGTTGGTTCAAATGGCGTCATAGGTACCTTGAGCAGCAGAATGGTATTCTGATTTTATTATTTAACATGAACAGTTGTAACGAAAACAGGGTTCAAATCTGGAAAATCTTGTCCCAATCTTTCCAGACCGGCTCATATCCCCTGGATCTGATAACCTGTGCTATTTCAGCCGGACTCCTTTCATCAGAGATTTCAAATTGTTCCAGCGACTCGGGCGCTACGGCATACCCTCCCGGATTTGTTTTTGAGCCTGCGCTGATAGACGTGATGCCCAGACCGATTACGTTGTTTCTGAATTTTTCCGATTCTCTGGTCGACAAGCTGATCTCAACTTCTTCATCCAGCAGCCGGTAAGCACAAATTAACTGAACAAGTTCTTTATCCGACATTTCTACCTTTGGACTGAGCCCACCCGAGAACGGCCTGAGCCTGGGAAATGACAAGCTGTAACGGGTCTGCCAATAGGTTCTTTCCAGATATCTCAGGTGTAAAGCCGTAAAAAAGCTGTCGGTTCGCCAATCCTCCAGACCGATCAAAACGCCCAGACCAATTTTATGAATTCCCGCTTTCCCGGCACGGTCCGGCGTTTCGAGGCGGTACCCAAAGTTTGATTTTTTACCTTTCGGGTGGTGTTTTTTATAATCTTCCTCATGATAAGTTTCCTGATACACCAGGATCGAACTTGCACCGGAGGCAATGAGCTGCTCATATTCCGGCTGGTCCATAGGCTGGATTTCCATCGATATCTGGGAAAAATATGGCCTGATGATTTCCAGTACCTTTTTGAAATACTCAAGATGTACGGTCTGATTGGCTTCTCCGGTCACCAGTAAAACATGGTCATATCCCAGGCTTTTGATCACCTTCACTTCCTGCAGTATCTCGCTTTCCGAGAGGGTCTTGCGCCTTACTTTGTTGTCCAGACTGAACCCGCAATAGGTACAGATGTTGGTGCACTCGTTTGAAAGATAGAGCGGGATATACATCTGAATTGTTTTTCCAAACCGCTTTTGCGTTAGATTCTGGCTGATATGCGCCATATGTTCCAGATAGGGTAAAGCAGCAGGCGATACCAGCGCTTTGAAATCCTCCATCGTTCTCCGGGGATTTTCCAGCGACCGTTCAACATCCTTTGCGGTTTTGTCGTAGATACTTTCCCGGACGTGGCTCCAGTTGTATGACCGGAACTCTTCTTGAAAACTACGCATCCAGAAAAAGCGTTAACGGGCTGCTTGCTGCCGCAGAATTTCCTTTGGCTGCCAGTCCGGCCTCAAATGCCAGTCTTCCTGCTTCCACACCCAGCCTGAAAGCATGGGCCATACCGACAGGGTCGGAAGCTACGGCTATGGCCGTATTGACCAGTACGGCATCTGCACCCATTTCCATTGCTTTTGCTGCGTCGGAAGGTGATCCGATGCCTGCATCCACAATCACGGGAACAGCACTTTGTTCAATAATGATTTCGAGAAAGTCTGCTGTTTTCAAACCCTTATTACTGCCGATGGGAGCCCCCAGGGGCATTACGGCAGCCGCACCGGCGCTTTCGAGGCGCTTGCACAAAACGGGGTCAGCGTGTATATAGGGCAAAATAACAAAGCCAAGTTTTGCGAGCTGTTCGGTTGCCAGCAGGGTTTCCATGGCATCGGGCATGAGGTATTTGGGGTCAGGGTGGATTTCCAGCTTCACCCAATGCGTTTCCATTGCTTCTCTTGCCAGCTGTGCTGCCAATATCGCCTCCCGGGCATTTCTTGCGCCCGAAGTATTCGGCAGCAGGTTGATGTGACCGTGCTTCAGGTACCTGAGGATCTCGTCATCCTGCCGGCCAGAAGCTACTCTGCGCAAGGCAACGGTCACCAGTTCCGACCCTGAGGACAACAGGGATTGCTCCATTAGGGCACCGGAGCTGAATTTCCCCGTTCCGGTAAAAAGCCTTGAATGGAAAGTCTTATCAGCGATTTTTAGCATAATGTTTTATAAAGTTGTGTAACAAATTGTTTGCGGTCAGGGGAATGAGTAATGGCAGCGGACATGGCCACGCCATGTACACCCGCGGACAGGAGGCCGGTAATATCTTCATCCGTAATACCGCCGATCGCGATCACTGGGATACTGATGTTCATTTGATGGATTGTTTCAAGAATCGCTCTGTAGCCGTCAGCACCCAGTACCGGACTTAGGTTTTGCTTGGTATTAGTAAAGCGGTAAGGGCCAAGTCCTACGTAGTCTGCGCCCTCCTGCACCCTTTGCAATACATCCTGCAGCGTATTGGCAGTACCACCGATGATCATGTTTCCGCCCATCTGCCTGGCCGTTTGGATGGGCAGATCTTCAAGCCCGAGATGTACGCCAAAAGCGCCTGTATCCCGGGCAACTTCCGGATAATCGTTGATGATCAGTTTGGCACCGTATGAATCGCAGAGGTTTTTAGCAAGTGATGCTTTTTCCAGGATCATTTCCGCAGGCTCGTTTTTAATGCGCAGTTGTATCCATCTGCAGCCCGCGTCAAGCGCGGAGGCTATGCTTTCCAGGTGTGTAAAAGCAGCCGTCTGATTCGATATAAAATGAAGTTTGCCGATCAAAGTTTATTGGTTTAGCACATTGTTAAGTTGAATAAAAGTCTGAGGAGCTTTTGCCGGATTTTTCCATAGGGTACCTGACACGGCTGCTCCGTCAAAATTCATCTCTTTGATGTTACGAATATTGGACTGATCAATTCCACCCAGTCCGATGACCGGTAACTTTTTCTCCGCTGCATCGAGCCGGAAGCCGGGAGGAAGGATACCCTGATACCCCGGTTTGGAAATACTGTTGTAAACCGGACCGAAAAATGTATAATCAAAAGAAGTTAATATGTTTGTATCCAGCAATTTGTGGATGGAAGTACTCAGGATAAAACCTTCTGATTTCATTTGCATCAGCGTGCTCTCATCCGTTGTCATCCGTAAATTTTCGGGAAAATGCAGCCGCCTGATCCCATATTCCAGGGCTACGGGAAAATGTTGATGAACGGCGATTTTGGATAAAAAGGCAGGGCAGATGCCACGCAGCAGACGGTCCAGATCCGATGCGGTCCCATCGGGTTTTCTGAGATGCAGGTATTCCATCCCGTTTTCAAAAAGCAGGTTAATGCACCCAGCCTCATTGGGCAGATACACAGGTGACGATATGACGATCAGCTTCATCCTAACCGCCTTGTGTGGCTCTGATGATAATTAATTGATCATCAGGCTGCAGTTGGTGCAAGGCCCACTGCGATTTGCTGACCACCTGGTTATTGATGGCTACCGCTATTCCCTGATGATTTGTTTCGAAAATTTCTGTCAGCAATTGCTGCACGGTAAAAGTGTCAGGAATTACGCTGGGTGTTTGGTTGATTTTTATCTCCATTCCGGTTATCGTTTGAGAAACTTGGGGAATGGACCTTGCAGAAAAAGATATAAGTAAACCCTTCAGGAGGCTCACTACTTTTCCCTTCGTCAGTATGAACTGCATCAGGTTCAAAGGGTATAATCTCAGACCACCATAGTGGACACCCCCAAAGTTTTAACAAAACTAAGTCAAAAATATGACGAATAAAACCTTCCGCCGGGAAGTACCTGCATGATGACGAAATATCGATATGGCGGTCTGATAAATATGCGATAAATTTGAAAGGTACAAGTATCAGGTCCGGACATTAAACAAAAGCATACGAGTTAACCGAAATGCCCGACCGTTGGGACTGTACACTCATATTTTAATCTAAACGATAACTCATTTAACCGAAATACTAAGTTTACCAGAATGGATCTTAGAATAAGAAACGCCACAAAGAAGGATTTACCCGCGATTTTAGAAATTGTTAATCAAACGATCCTCACGTCCACCGCAATTTATGATTATGAGATCAGGACGCTTGAGGAGCAAACGGAGTGGTTTGAGCGTGTGACGGACAACGGTATGCCCATCATTGTTGCCGATCAGGATGGGGAGGTGCTGGGATATGGTTCATACAATACCTTTCGCCCCAAAATAGGGTACCAGTTCACGGTGGAGCACTCTATTTATCTTGACGAGAAGTCCAGGGGTATGGGTGTAGGAGGCAAGCTATTGGGCAGTCTCATTCAGCGGGCACGGGAGCAGGGCCTTCATACGATGATAGGAGGGATAGATGCGGCCAACAGGGGAAGTATTGAATTTCACAAAAAATATGGTTTTGTAGAAAAGGGTTATCTGAAAGAAGTGGCCTACAAGTTTGATCAGTGGCTGGACCTGGTCTTCATGCAGCTGATTCTTGAATAGGGGGCCGACTGGCACAAAAAAATGGCTGCCCGCATCCGTGGCAGCCATTTTGCTATGTTATACTGTTGTTTTTTAATTTTAATGTGCTCGTCCGGTTTCTACGTAGGTATCTTCATCACCGGTTGGTTTCCCCTGCCACCAGGATGCCAGTATTGAGCCTGTAATGTTCATCAACGGCCCGAACACGGCTGGGGCAAGACCTACCGTAGCCATTTTTCCCATTTCTTTCGCGATACCGGATGCAAGTCCGCCATTTTGCATACCCACCTCAATAGCGATGGTACGGCAGTCGCGCTCGCTCATTTTGAATAGCCGTCCCGACCAGTAACCCAGTGTATAGCCCGAGAGATTGTGAATCAGTACGAGGAGCAACAAAGTGGGGCCGATGGTCAGCAGGCTGTCGCGGCCGGCAGCGGTGATGATCACGATAATGAAGGCAATTCCGCCCATGGATACGAGCGGCATGGCGTTGTCCAGCCATTTGGCCTTTCCGCTGAATAACTTATTGAATATCAGCCCTGCTCCGATAGGTATGATGACCATTTTTACGATATCCCACATCATGTGGAGGGTATCTATTTTGACAAATGCACCAGCCAGAAGGCTCATCAGTACCGGCGTTACAATAGGCGCAAGCATGGTAGAAATGGCGGTGATGGTAATGGAAAGTGCCAGGTTTGCTTTGGCAAGATAGGATATCACATTGGATGCCATACCGTTAGGAGAACAGCCAATCAGGATTATTCCTGCTGCAATTTCAGGCGGAAAACCACTCAGATTGGCGAGTGTGTACCCGATACTGGGCATAATAATAAAATGGCTTATCACTCCGATCAATACACCTTTTGGCATTTTAACAACGCCTACAAAATCCTGGAAACTCATGGAAGTTCCCATTCCGAACATGATGAGCTGGATCAGGGGGGTGATCAGCACAGCCAGTTTGAAACCGTTGAACTGCTGAAAATACTGGGGATAATAGAGGGCAGTGGTTACGGCAGCAAAAATAATGGTGGTATAGGTAAAGCCCTTGAGCTTTTCAAAACCACGAAAACTGATGGCCAGCGCCAGGAAAAACAGGATGAAAAAAGGCCCTGCCTGAGGAAGGCTGCCGGTTAAACCCAGGTAGAGTGCAATGAGGAGGCAAACGGCCGCTATACCTGACAATAGCTTGTAAATATTCATGTTTTTATTTTTATTATACAATTTTAAAAAGGGCATAGTTTATTATTTCAATGACTTTTGGCAGATACCAGTCTGTCAGTGTTTAGAAAAAGATAGCAGATTAAGGCCGCTTTATTGCTGAAAAAGCAGGAACAGAAGCTGCCTTACTTAATAAACTGCTATCTTCCTTCAGAAAATTACCAGGTTCTTTTTTTCATGTATTCGTCCAGTTCCGAACGTTTCATGGGGATTTCCTTAGGATTTTTATCCAGCCATTTCAGGAAATCTTCTTTCAGTTTGTCGGTCCACTGGCTGTCAATCTGGCCAGGAGTATATTTCCCTTCTTTGAGCATCTGAATACCAAATTTGTCACGGATAGCGATGAATTCGGCGGTAAGTACCACTTTTTCTACCAAATGAGCGGGAATGAAAATCACGCCCTCTCTTTTTGCGAGCACCACATCACCGGGAAGTACGATGGCCCTGCCGATGCGGATGGGTGTGTTCAGTCCTGTAAGTACGACGTCTTTCAGGTAGGAAGGATCCCAGTCTCTCACAAAAGCATTGAAACCTTCTATTTTGGACAGACCTTCCAGGTCACGGGAGGAGGCATCGAAAATGACACCGGTTCCGGTTTTTGCAAAAATAGAGTTGCCAAGGTTATCGCCGATAAGGGTTCCCTGGGCAATCTTCCCGAAACCATCCGCCACATATACATCACCTTTGGAGAGCTGGTCAATGGGCCAGGAATTGGTGTTGCCAATGCGGCCTGCTTTTTGGCCACGTTCTTTAATGTTTTTTTCAATATCCGGACGAGAGGGCATGAACTGCGCGGTAAGTGCACGCCCTGCAATGGGGACATCATTATGAATCATTTTCCAGTTTCCGTCGAACTGGCAGTTGTAACCTTCATTCTGCAGGACAACCCAGGCTTCTTCAATGGCAATTTCTTTCACGCGGCGGATCATGTCGTCCGATACTCTGGGGCGTCCGTCAGGAAAACGTTCTCCTTTCCATTCTGAAGTAAGGAAGATCAGTTCTTCTTTGGAAATGGTCTGTGCCCTGACAACGGCCAGGCTACCTATGAGACAGAGAGAGGTAAGCAGACTGAAAACTTTCAATTTCATAAAATAATAGTCAATTAAGCGGCAAATGGATAATGTAAAATCTGATGATAGGTTTTTTGCCGGAAGTTATACCTGAAACTTCCGGCAAGTTAGCCTAATTCTGCATGAATATGAACTTTGGTATAGGTAAGCTATTTCTGAATTAAACCTTCTACATTGTTTGATTATCATCCGTCAGTTTCCGGACAGGTCGGTAACAACAGGTAAAATAATACGGCTTAACTTAGGCCCGCCATGATGGACGGTCTGCTGTGCAATGCGTGTTTTGGTACTGCTTCCAAGAGGCTCGCCGGTATTTGGATTTCTGTCAAACTGCGGGAAATTACTGGAAGTGATATCCACCCGTATGCGGTGGCCCGGCAAAAATGCATTGGCTGTTCCGGTCAGTTCAATTTCGTACTCATAAACCTGATTGGGTGTGAGCAGTTTCATCTTATCCAGTCCCTCACGGAATTTCGCCCTGATGATCCCTTCTGAAACAGGCATGGCATAACCATTCGGATACACATCCACCAGCTTGATCATCCAGTCGGTATCCGGGCCATCTGTTGCCGCATGGAGTTTCATTTTTACAGGACCGGCTATGGTGATCGGTTTTTCGAGAAATTCACTTGTATAAACCAATACATCCTGGCGTTGTTCCAGCGTGCGCTGGTCACGGGGGCCGGAAGATGTAGGCGTACCGCAGCAGTTGTTTCCTCCCATGGTGGGTACCGGGTTTTCGGGGTCGTAACGGTATGTGTCTGTTGCAGCTTTTTCTGGTTTGGTAAAAGATAACGTACCTTCTCCGCGTACCGAATTGGCAGCACCTTTTGCACCCAGATACAGCTCCTGATATTTTGTTCCTGGAATGGGCCAGTCGGTCTCGCCGCGCCATTTGTTGATACCCATGTAAAAAAGTTTCACAGGTTTCTCCTTATCCAATCCGTTTTTGATACCTTTCAGGTGATAATCAAAGAAGCCGAGTTCCGTCTCAAATTGTTCAACATAAGCGGCAGGAGTGAAATCCACTCCGCCAAATGACTGAGAAGGACCATGTCCCCACGGGCCTATGATCATCCGTGCATTGGCTCTTGCCTCGGGTGTTGCACCTTTGTTTTTCATACCCACATATCCGTTGATCGTTCCCATCACGAAGATGTCAAACCAGCCACCTGAGGTATATACGGGTACCTTAATTTTGTTAAAACGTTCTTCGTCACTAATGGATTTCCAGTAATCGTCATAACTCTCATGTTTGATCCAGTCGCGGTAATGCTGCACCACAGAACCTGCTCCCCTCATATCCATATCTTTAAGTGGCAGGTGCATCAGTACATTTTCATATTTCAATTCTTCCGGCATAAAGGCTTCGGTATGCCAGGTCTGAGGAAGCATAATACGGTTGGGCATCCGTGCCACGCCCCAGCCGTAGTTGAAACTCAGGCGGTAGGCTCCTCCCATGGTCAGCCAGTTGGCATAAATGTTGGTGGAAGCCAAAGCCGGAAATGCAGCGGTTAAGTGCGGCGGTGCCATGCTGGCGGCCTGCCATTGGTTGTGGCCCAGGTAACTTCCTCCCTGTGTACCAACCTTTCCGTTCGAGAATGGCTGCGCCGCTGCCCATTCAATCGTGTCGTAACCGTCATTGGCTTCATCCCTGAAAGGCTCCCATTTGCCATCGCTTTCGTAACGGCCACGCACATCCTGAACAATCACAACATAACCGCGCTGTGCGAACTTGGTCATGGTTTGGTGGTGAACGCCTTCGCGCTGCGATCCGTAGGGTGTCCTGGTGATGATGGTTGGATACTTTCCAGGCGCCGCAGGCATGTACAGATCGGCGTAAAGGATGACCCCGTCGCGCATGGGAATTGCCCGGTGTCTTTCAATTTTTATTTCATTGAACTGGTTCGCATAGGCAAGCGCATTCGAAATAAAAAGCGCGCTGGCAAGCAGGAGTATTCGAAGTAAACCGAAAAATTTTGGATGAGGTTGAGTATTCATGCGTGGTGGATTTAGGATCAAAGGATAAAAAGCTACCTGCGTGAAATTACGAGGGGGTTGGTAAGACCATTCAGGTCATACACGACTCTTCCCGCGCGAATCGTCACTTCGGCTTCCAGTTTTTGTTTGCCTTGTATTTTGGTACCGGTGTAGTCCCAGAACCCGAAGGTGCCGGTATCATTCAGCTGGAACTTGCCATCGATCAGTCTCAGAACGGCAACATCCGCCCGGGAGCCGACAGAAAGATTACCGAGCTGTTCGCGGTGGATCGCCTGCGCGGGTGCCCAGGTACTGGCTTTGATCACACTTGGCAGGTCCATACCCATGGCCAGAAACTTGGACATTACATTCAGCATGTCCTTCATGGCATTATTCATGCTTCCGGTGTGGATATCGGTACTGATGGTGTTAGGGTAAAATCCGCTTTTAACAGCGGGGATGGCCTGGGAAAAGGCAAAACTGATCCCACCGTAACCGACATCGAAAAGGATACCTTTTTTGCGGGCTTCGTATACAAACGGTTTGATTTTGCCGGTGGCTACATCCAATATGGGCTCACGGCTCGAGAGCTGCCCAAAGCAATGCGTAAAGATATCTCCCGGCCGCAGGTGTTTCATGAAGAGTTCTTCAATGGGAAGCACAGGCGTACTTCCTCCGAAATCGATCATGACGGGGATATTGGCGAGTTTACCCGCCTCAACGGCCTTGTCGGTGGGTGTCCAGTTGTATCCGTTATAGTGCGCAAGTTTTACGCCGACCACATACTCCGGATTTTCCATAGCCACTTTGGCAGTAGCAGCCGCATCCATATCATCCACATTCTGTTCGTAGGTACCGCCCCGCATGCCTTCGCCCACAATGTTGAGAAATGCAAGTACCCGGGTTTTTGAAATATCAATGGTTTGTTTTTTGAAATCGGGAAAAGATTTCCAGCCGGAACAACCTGCATCCACAACCGTAGTGACGCCGGTACGGAAAGTGAAGCCGTCTGGCGGTAAGGCATTGGGGCCGTTGCTGTACGTCTGATCCATTTTGGTTCCAAAGAAATTGTGCGAATGAATGTCAATAAGCCCGGGGGTAACGTACAGGCCTTTGGCATTAACAACCTGCCTGCCTTCTTTTGGGTCGATATTTTTGGCAACGAGCTTAATGGTATCGCCGTTCATGGCTACATCCAGCAGTGCATTGATATTGTTTTTAGGATCAATAACACGGCCGCCCTTGATAACAACACTATATTTCTGCGCAGCGGCAACCTGGATACCTAGTGCAAAGACACTCAGCAAAACGATCAGCTTTTTCTTCATGTTTGTGGTTTAAGGGAATAAAATAATAAATAAAAGTTTTGCCGGAAAGGTAAGACTTGCCAGTGACCCGGTGTCTTTTGCGATTGAGAGCTACTTATTCCGAGCATTTTCAGTCGGCGTCTTCCGGAGTCCAGATGTTAGACATCATTTTGCAGGTGTGATCCCTATCCAACTTGAAAGTTTGTTTTATCGGTCTTGCCGTCTCGTCATTTTTCGGGCCGTTTTGCGAGACGTTCACGGGAAGATCCGTTTTGTCATAAAAAGAAATACGGATTGTCAGTTTATTAACAACCCGTATTCCGTTAAATGTATCTCAATCACTTATCCCACCATACTATGCTGGAAAGCGTGTTGGTGCCACCTTGTCTGGTGCGTGCTTCGTAGAAATTCGTCTGATTGTAAGTTTCTTCCGAATCCGGGATCACAAAACGGGTGGGGATTTTACCTCCCGTGAGGTTACCAGGGTAGTTGGTCGGGATAAGCTTGGGATAACCGGTACGTCTCCAGTTGGAGAATATCTCGTATTCATCCTCCAGGAAAAGAGATACCCATTTCTGCGTGTGGATCTGCTCCATCTGCTGCTCAACCGTGCCGGCCGCATTGTAAGGGTTGACGTCCAGGTACGCATTCACTTTAGCATCTGATATGGTAGCCGCCGCTCCGAACAGGGCCCATTGTCCCATTCCTGCTTTTACAGCCTTGTCGTAGGAATCCTTCGCAGTGGCTCCCGCATACCATCCTCTCAAAGTTGCTTCTGCTAGTAAAAGATTGGTTTCAGCATTTCCAAAAACAAGCAGAGGGGCGTTGTATTTCAGGAGCGTATTGGGGTTTGGCTCCGAAAAGCTGTTGAAGTTTTCGGGTACGTTGTTGTAAAGGGCATTGGGCATACCCAACTGGAGCGCTGTGCTGGTATCCGCAACAAAACTGCTTCCGGAAGGTATCCACACAATGGAGATTACATTCAGACGCGGATCTTTGGTTCCTTTCAGGTGGTCAATCAGGGTTTTTGCAAATTTACCACCCTCGATATTCTGCCCGCCGGGTGTGATGTAATCAGTACTTAACAAACCACTGGCAATGAAATTCCGGCTTGCGGTCTGGGTTCCGTCCACATAGGCGATCACGGCGCGGTCAGCATCTGCCGTAATAATGCCACCTGCAATTGCTTTTTCTACCCATGTTTTTGCCATGGTTGGATCAACCTGTGTCAGGCGCATGCCCAGGCGGAGCATAAGTGAATAAGCAAATTTCTTCCATTTGGTTACGTCTCCGCCGTAAATGAGATCGGCATTGGCAAAAGTGGGCTTCGTCGTATCAAAAGCCTTGGCTGCTTCATCCAGTTCTTTCAGCATGTCAGCATAAATAACTTGCTGTGTATCGTACTTTGGAGCATAATTTTTGTCCGCGAGCGCTTTGCCGGCATCAAAATAGGGGATGTCACCATAAAGATCCGTCAGGCGATGGAACAGGTATGCCTTCCAGATACGCGCTACAGACAATTTGTTAACATCGGCAGGGTTAACTGAAACGGCTTCAATTACCTGAGCCAACTCAATGACGGCCCCTGTGTAAGCACCCCAGTTTCCGGTTGAATAACCGTAGTTAAAGTACTTGTCTCCCGCGGCAGGAACCTCTTTACAGGTAGCGAAGTGCTGCATGGACTGGCCAATGGTGAGGTAGGCAGCCCCGGTATAGTTTACGCTGACGGCATCCAGCTGGGCTTTTGTGAAAAGAAACCCTGGCACTACTTCAGAGGATTTATTGGGGTCCTTGTTCATTTCCACAAAACCATTGTCGCAGGAAGGTAACATCAGGGCCAGAGGAGCTGCAAATAATATTTTTTGAATCAGATTTTTCATCATTGGAGAAATTAAATGATTAGAATTTTACCATCAGGTTCACACCCATGCTTCTTGTTCTGGGTACACCAAATGCTTCCAGACCCTGCGCATTGGTACTTGTATAACCGGATTCCGGATCAAAGTACTGGTTCTTCTTATCCTTGTAAAGAATGAACAGGTTACGTGCAGTCAGAGATATAGAGGCCGACTGTAGTTTGAGCAAGGAGAATTTGCTTACAGGCAAATTGTAGCTCAGCACCACCTGACGAAGTTTGACGAAATCATTGTTGAACATAAACATGGCCGTGTAATTCTTATCATTATCATAATAAGTATCTACGTCAACTTTTTGCCAGGTTTTGGTGTAGGGTGCTCCCTCGGCCGTAACACCTTCTACGGTTATGCCGGTATCACGTCCTGGAAGTGTTTCCTGAGGCAGACCAAAACGATAGGCATACTGATACAGGTTGGAGTAAACGATACTTCCGAATTTTCCGTCAATCAGTACGTTCAATGAGAAGTTTTTGTAGGTGAAATTATTGGTGATACCCATGGTCAGAGGAGGAGTTCCCTGTCCGATCTTTTCCAGATCACCTCTTACCGCGTAACCGCTGGCAGGGTTGAAAATTACGTTTCCGCTGGCATCCGTTTTCTTGCGGTACCCCCAGACGGTACCGTATGGCTCGCCCACCTTGTTACGGATTAAGCCACCGCCGATTCCGCTGCCGACGTCAATACTTTTAAGGCCTTCTGCCAGTTTTTCGATTTTACTTTTATTGTAAGCCATGTTGAAACTCACATCCCATCCGAATTTCCCGGTTTTAACGGGTGTTCCGGTAATGAGCAATTCAACCCCCTTGTTGCTTAGTTCACCCACATTCAGCAAAGCCGATGTGTAGCCAGAAGAAATAGCGATTGTACTTTGTACGATATCGTCTGTGGTTTTCCGGTTGTATAGGGTCAGGTCAAAACCCAGGCGGTTGTTAAGGAAACGGGCTTCAATACCTCCCTCATAGGTTGTGGAAGTAAGCGGACGCAAATCGGGGTTGGGAACCAGGCTTGATCCCAGTGTCTGAACCGGCCGACCGTTATGGCCACCCTGTACCATGCTGTAAGTGGGATAAATGATATAAGGAGCTACGGTTGCACCTCCCACTTGGGCCCATGATCCGCGAAGTTTTGCAAAACTTACCGCCTCGGGTAATTTAAAGGCTTCGGACAAGATCAGCGATCCACCCACGGAAGGGTAGAAAATACTATTGCTTTTTGGATTCAGAACCGAGAACCAGTCCTGTCTTCCCGAGAAAGTCAGATAGGCAAAACCTTTGTACCCAAAATCAGCTGAGGCGAAAACTGAGTTGATAGCACTTTTATTGTATGTTGGCGTTGTAGAAAGGATCGCAAGGTTGGTATAGCTATAGAAGTAAGGTACCGTAAACTCGCTTCCCGCAATGAGCGTCTGATCGTAAACACTTCTTTGTGAGTTACCACCCAGCATGGCCGAGAAACTGAGATCTTCAAAGAAGTTGGTATTGTAGTTCAGCGTCAGCATACCGTTGGTTTCCGATGAAGTTGTTTTTCTGGCCTCGTAGGTACCCAGCGGTGCATAGTTATTGTTGGTAGGCTGTACGTATTCAGACTGGAAACTGTAGTAATCCTGGCTAATACTTCCTTTGATGAAGAAGTTGTCAAGGATGTCATATTTGATGTTTGCCTGCCCGATGAAACGGTTTTTGCTGTCGTCGTTTTTAAATTTGTTAACAACAAAGTAAGGGTTGGATGCAATGGGGACCGGGTTCCAGGCAAGTTCGACACCTGTTACCGGGTCATAACCCGGAGCCAGGCTGCGGATATCCACGACGTTTGCCGCCAGATAAGTCGCCCAGTGAGGGTTCATATCCGCATATCCGACTTTAGGACGGTTCGTGCCCTGTTCCAGGTTATACTGAACAACGGTTTCGATGCTCAGCTTTTTACCCAGAAGAGCATTCAGATTTAGGTTTGCTATGCGCCTTACAAAAGATGAATTGGGTACAATGCTGTTGGACTTGGTATTGTTGAGACCCAGGCGGAAATTTACGTTTTGATTTCCTCCCGTGAAGGCCACCGAATTGATATAGTTAGTACCTGCATCATAAAAATGCTTAAGATTATCCTTCTGAGGGGAATAAGGATGCAGTTTCCCGTCTACCTGGATGGTGGGCTGTCCGTCCATTTTAGCGCCGTAGGAAAGACGTCCCGTGCTGATGGCTTCGGTCAGCGTGGTTGGCTTTTTACCATCCACACCCTGGCCATACTCATACTGCCAGTTAGGAATCACAGCAATACTTTCAAATGTAAAATTGCTGTTTACTTCCACACCGATGCCTTTTTGTGCACGTCCTTTTTTGGTGGTGATCAAAATTACACCGTTGGAAGCGCGGGCGCCGTAAAGGGCCGCTGCCGGGCCACCTTTCAAAACACTGATGGATTCAATATCATCCGGGTTAATACCTCCGATACCGTCCCCACGGTCCACGTTCATGGCGTTACCGTCAGAAGTAGTACCGCCACCAGGAATACTGTTGTCCATTGGCATACCGTTGATTACGTACAGCGGCTGGTTGTTTCCATTCAATGAGCCATTCCCACGGATAATGATACGGCTGGACCCGCCGGGGCCTGTTGCCATACCTGTGGCATTCACACCCGCAATTTTACCGGTCAGTGCGTTGGCTACGTTGTTTTCACGTGCCTGGGTAAATTCACTTCCCTTTACTTCACTTACGGCATAGGCCAGTGCTTTTTTCTCCCGCGCAATACCAAGGGCCGTAATCACGACTTCATTCAGCGCTTTTGCCTCCGGCACCATCTTGACCGATATCGTGCTTTGCGTACCTACGGTAACTTCCTGGGAAGTGTAACCCACAAAACTGAAGATCAGTACTGCAGTTGTAATTTCTTCATCAGGTATATCCAGCCGAAAGGAACCGTCAACATCAGTTGATGTTCCTCTTTGAGTACCTTTTACGAGAACACTTACCCCAGGCAGACCGTTGCCCGTTTCATCTTCCACTTTACCGGTTAGGTTACGTTTGGGAGCCAGGATAATTGAATTTGCCGGAACGCTTTCTTCCACCTGAACGGGTTGGCTGCGTTTTAATATGATTCGGTCCTGCACCACTTCATAAGAGACCTTGTAAGGGGAAAGAATTTTGGTGAGTACCTCTGAAAGTGCTTCGCCCTGAAATTTGTAGCTGACCTTCTGGTTGCCGGCAAAAATCTGCGGGTTGTACATAAACTTAACCTTCGTTACGTTTTCGATCTTGTCCAGCGCATAGTCAACCTCTGCATTGGATAACCTTAACGTTACTTTTTGTTCCAGAATCCTCTGCGCACGCAGGTCGTATGCGTGCACCAAAGTGGAAAAGGCAATGGAAAGAAGGGCTTGATACAGACTAATGCGCATGATTTTCTGTAAAGCATGATGAAAATGTACTGTTTTTGACATAATTTTGATTGTTGTCGGTTAAAATTCGGCATAACATTTCCCTGACACCCTTTCAAGAGGGTTGATGTAAGCGGTTACAAAAGGGGGAGCTTGAAGAGTCGGTGGATGTTGGCGCATCGCCGACTCGTTTTTTTTACTGGTGACAGAATCTGTAAGAATTTATCTCATAGGCAGTTAATAAATTATTTATGGGTTAGTTCCGGTTTATTTGCTTACATACATCCTTTGCTGGTAATGATGATGCTGGCATCCATTTGTTCGTATTGCGCACCAATTGTTTTACATATCAGATCGATCTTTTCAAAGAGTGGCTCATCAGAAAGCGTGGCAGTCAGAAAGCAATTGTTCATGGTTTCATTATCATAAATAATCTGAATCCCGTAAGATTTTTCGAGTGTGGCAAAGACAGTCGAAATGGGAGAAGCTTTAAAAATAAAAGACTGGCTCTGAATGGGTAATTCCAGAACAGCCGGGTCGGCTATCAGGCTTCTGGTGAGGCGTTGTTCTTTCGGCGCAAATACAATCTGCTGATTGGGGGTAAGCACCATCCCGTTCAGTTTGTTATCCGACTGCTGTGTGGCGAGTGCTTCGTGGGTCAGAGGGAAAACGGATACCTTCCCTGTTTTAACCACCACCTTCACATCGGTTTCGTTGTCAAATGCACTTATTTTAAAACTTGTTCCCAATACCTTTGTAGCCAGCGTGTTGGCATAAACAAAAAACGGTTGATCTGGCTTTTTGGCTACTTCAAAAAACGCTTCCCCAGAAAGAAACACCTCTCTTTTGCTACCGGCAAAACGGGTAGGGTAGGTGATCCGGCTGTTAGGCTGAAGCAGGATACTGCTGCCGTCTTCCAGGATAACCAGCTTGGGCAGGCTGGTATCATTGATGTTTTCCTGAAGCGGCTCCTGTATTTTGCTCAGGATCTCCTTGTATGTGCTCGTACTTTTTCTATTGAAACTCTGTCTGTTAAACCACCAGCCAACACTCAGGGCCAGCAGGATGGAAGCTGCAATACTGTACCATCTCGGGCGGAAGAGCCAGAAACGTGAAGGGCGTTTCCCCTCATTTTCTCCGATGGTCAGTGAAAGCCGGTAGATTTCGGAGGAAACCTCCTCGTCGGTAATCTGTTCAAAGTAGGACAGGGTGGAATCCAGGAATTTCCGGGTTCTTACGATAAGATCAGTTTTGTCCGGGTTCAGTTCCAGCCATTCTGTCCAGAAGAGGGTATCTTCCGGATTGTTATATAACACCCATCCTCTGAACGACGAATCAGCAGCAAGTTCCTCAGGTGAATAATTACGGTAATCAGGCATACGGATCCGATAATATTTTGGCGGAATTATTATAAGGATGCAATACTCTAGCGTGAATACTCTTCGGGAAGAAATTTTTTTTGTTATTCCTTGAAATACGAGAAGAACGTACTGTGGAATAATCGGATACAGCCTTAAAAAAAACAGGAGCAGGCGGCAATCAGATACTGTAGTATTGGTAATTGGGATTTCAGGGTGGAAATTGCCTTAAATAGCAAATTGGCAACAGACTGGCGGTTTACCTGCATGAGGTCAGCGATTTGTTCATTTTCCAGCCCTTCGTAATATTTTAAAAATACGGCTTCTTTCTGACGTTTGGGAAGCACATCCAACGCATTCCTGACCCGAATCTGATTTTCAGTTACGGCTTCATTTTGTTCAATTTGTGTTTCGGCATTTTCAAAGTCCGACAAATAGCCTAGGTTTTCGATGTCCAGAAATGTGTAAGCATTATTGCTTTTGCGGAATTCCTGCAGGACCTGATTACGAAGCGCTTTGAGAAAGTAAATGGTGACAAACTGAATGTTGATACCAGCCCTTTTTTCCCAGATGTGCATGAGCAGCTCCTGGATAGAATCTTTGACAAATTCCTTGTCGGAGGTAAAATTAAGGGCGTAATTAAACAGTGTACGATACTGTTTATCCGCGAGCTGGCAGAAGGCTACGCTGTCTCCTTCTCTGGCCTGTTGCCACAGATCCAGCAGCAACTCATTTTCAGCAACGATTCGTTGTCTCTTATTCAATTTTATATAGCTAGGTTAACAAAGAAACTGTTAAATCGTCATAATATGAAATGATCGAGGTATATTATTTTGATTGAAAAAATATAATCCTGATATTTTGCAGTTTCTCAAAATAAAAGATTGAAAAAATGCAAAAAGGTCCCGGCTGTCTGGAGCCGGAACCTTTTTACACTTGCACTTGCATAAGCCCTTTGCTACTAAATATAAGCGATACAATCGATCTCCACCAGAGAATCGCCCGGTACCCCGCCATACACCGCGACGGTGGTACGGCATGGTGGCTTGCTTCCGAAGCGGCCTTTGTAAGCTTCGTTCATTTTTTTGTAATCGTTCAGGTCATGAAGGAAAACGCTGCATTTTAAAACCTTTTCCATGGAAGATCCCGCCTTGATCAGCTCTTTTTCAAGCTCGTCCAGTACGTGTTTGGTATGTGCGGTAATATCACCTTCGAAGTGAGCACCTTTTCCTGCAACAAAAACCAGGTTGTTAAATTTGGTATGGCCTGAGAAAAGAGGCACATCCTGATACATTTCCACATCGCCTACCTCTTTTTCCGGAGCAGGATCAGCAATGGCTTTGGATGCAGCGCCAAGCCCTGCAACACCAGCTACCGAAGCAAATAATTTTTTAAGGATAGATCGTCTTTCTGTCTTCATGATTGTTGGATTATGGATGAATGTAAATGATAATATTAAGCTTTTTTCTTCTTTTTTGCCATTTTAGGGTCAGCCGGGAAGGTGATTTTCCATAAACTTCCGCCTGCTTTGTTACCGCCCTGCTTGCCGCCATATTCGATGATATAGACTACATTGCCTATCTGAAGTGCATCAGTGGGCGCTGTGAAACCTTCCACGATCCGCGTTGTTTTCACTTTATAGTTGTCCGTCGTTTTGTCATAAATCATGTCGAGGTGCAACAAGTCCTTGCCCTGCCTGCGAAGCGGGTTAGGATTAACCGCACCGTTACGGTTGCCACCGGCATACCTGATCACAAATCCGTCGCCCTGAAAATCTTTTGCAAGGGCTTTTTGGTTATCGAAAAACAAAGCGAGGGGAGAGGAGTGGGCATTAAACGTACCGACCGTTTTACCGGTGGTGTCTCCATCCATCACGATCCCCGTTTTCCGGTCGCGATACTCATTTGCATCAGGGCCAAGGTTTTGAACTGCGGGTGTAAAGTTTACGCCTACAGGCCGTTTGGGGTAATCGGGGTCATTATGGAAATATTTCATCAGCCAGGCAAAAGCGAACTTGCTGAGAAAAGGATCCGTCTCCGGATTGGGCTGGTAGTCAGGATATTGTTGTGGGTTGTCAATTCCGCCCATTACCCAGGGAAAGCCGTAATGATGCCCTTTTCTGATCCAGAACATATCTTCCGGGTGGTCATAGTCGCCGGAGTTGGATACTGCAAACAGATTTCCCTTTGGATCAAAGGCCATGTCATAGGCATTGCGGATCCCTTCAGCGTAGATATAGCCGTCTGCTTTGAGCTTTGCTTCATCGTCGGGCAGTACCAGATCTTTTACATCGATCGGGAACCTGAATATTTTTGCTGTCAGGGCATTGTCGCGTGCGTTAGGATATTCACCTCCGTTGTCCTGTACCTCGCCGTGGTCTGTGCGGGCACCGGTGTTGACAAAGATGTACTTCCCGTCCGGGCTGATTTCCAGTGCATTCCAGCCATGGTCAAAAGTTGTTTTATTAGCGCCATACTCCACCGTATTAAAAACGACCGTCATCACTGGCTTGGCAAGAGCGGGGTTCATATCATATTTCACCATACGCCCTTTGTTGCCCTTGTTATTGTTAACGTTAATATTCCCGGCCAGGAAAAGCGTGTTTTTGTGAAAAGCAGCGCCCTGCAGCCGGGTAATGCCATGATCTGCTGCCGAAAGCACTTTTTCACTTGTGGGCACGCCATTCACCTCTTTGATACGAAGCACATCTCCGAAGAAAGTAGTGTAATAAATTTCCCTGGTAACCGGATTTAGGATAATCCTGACGGCTTCGGGCTCAACTTTCATGAAATGCTCAACCGTGATATCGTTTCTGAGCGCTTTGGGTGGGGTAACAGCCTGTTCCTTAGGGGTCTGGGCGGTAGCGGCCGCCGGAGCCATCAGTGAAAGGGCCAGCAGGTAATTTTTAAAGGTTAATTTGTTTAATCGTTTCATCGGGTATGTGAACAGGAATTATTCAGTCTTTGACAATTTTCTTAAATAGGCCACCAGTTGCCATCTTTGCTCTGCTGAAAATACATCTTTGAAAGGGGGCATGTTCCCTCTCCCGTTGGACATTTTCCAGAACAGTGCGCCGTCAGATTGTCTGGTTACAAGGGTATCATGAAAATTCGCAGGTTTTTCGCCGAGGGCTCCTCCCGCGGCTCCATCGCCATAACCGCTGTCGCCATGGCAGGAAGCACAATAAAGGCTGAACAACTCTTCTCCGTGTGCCAATGTCAAAGGTTCGTCATGAAAGGGACTTTTAAGCGTATCGGCCCAGGCCGGAGCGATCCACGGTTCCCTGGCGTCTGATACATGCGGGGGAGAAACAAACCCAGCCATTGTTAAACCAGTGATCAGGATTAAGGTTGCGGCTAATTTTTGATTTTTAAGCATTTAAGGATAATTTGAAATGGGTATTCTTTCATTTGTTCCGAAATAGGCCGAAGAGCTATGCCCTTTATCCGGAAGAGTTTGTTAACGAGGGTATTACTTTGGTGCTGTTATGGTTTTTCGTACTCCGGCAACTTCTTCGGTACTCACGGCATCGGCTGAGTTACCAAAATTGCTACGGATGTGGGTCAGTACTTCTGCGATTTCCTGGTCCTTCAAAAAGCTATGTTGCGGCATAACATTGTTGTATGACTGTCCGTTGACCTCTATCGGCCCTTCCAGTCCTTTCAGTACTACTTCTATCAATCTTTTCTTATCGCCGGTTACCCAGTCGGACCCGCCAAGGGGAGGGAACCGCTGAGAATCACCTTTTCCGTTTCTTTGGTGGCAGGCAGCGCAGTAAACGCTGTAAACCTTTCCTCCTGCAACAGGTTTGTCTTTATCCAGATTGTCTTTCACAACGTCCGGAGTACGGATATGAGACATCGTTTTACGTTTTTCCATCGAGGCCAGAGAGGCCTTGGTGAACTTTTTCTTGCTGCCTTTGTATGTGATTTTCCAGATTTTTCCTTTTTCGGTCTCGGCTATATATATGGATCCATCGGGCCCCATGGCGATACCCATCGGGCGGTATTTTGCATCGCTGGTGTTCACAATGGGATCTACACCGGCAAAGCCATCCGCAAAAACCTCATATTCGCCCGAAGGGTTACCGTTTTTAAAGGGAACAAAGCCGATGAAATAACTTGCCTGCGGATAAGGAGCACGGTTGGTGGAGCCGTGAAATGCAATGAAGGTGCCATTTTTGTAATGATCGGGAAACTGGCTGCCCCTATAGAAGAGCATGTCGTTTGGTGCCCAATGGCCGGGAAAACCGATCAGCGGTTTTTCATACTGGTCGCAACGGCCCACAATTTTACCATCTCCGCCATATTCGGGAGCGAGTAATTTTTTGCCCTGCATCTGGTCATAATAACAATAGGGCCAGCCTGCATCGGTTCCCTCTTTTAATCTTAAAAATTCTTCGGAAGGCAGCACGGCACTTTGCCAGGGAGTGAAGACCTGCGGCCAGAGCCTGAGCAGATCGTCCCGGCCGTGTACCACCGCATACAGGTTGTCGTCCTCGAAATTCCAGTCCATTCCCACCACGCTGCGGAGGCCGGTTGCATACCTGCTGCCATCTTTCTGCGTCTGTCCCACCTTATTGGCATCAAAGCGCCATATCCCGCCATGGTCCTCCAGTAGCGGACAGGGGTCAATACCTACGGAACCTGGGGTGCGGTTTCGTTCCTGGCACGCGTTGGAAGGTGCACCAAAAGCAACGTACATATTACCTTTGGTATCAAAAGTAAGCGGCTTGGCAATGTGTTCATGCATGCCGTGCGGGTGATCGTCGGTCAGTATGATTTCCTGCGGACTTTCCGGTACCAGCTTTCCGGGAGTCAGTTTATAACGGTATACGATCAGTTCCGAACTGAAATAGAGGTATCCGTTATAAATACGCATGCCCGTACCGTAGGCCCTTTCTTTGGCATTTCCTCCAAAACGTTTGATGATATCTGCGCGCCCATCGCGGTTGGTATCCCGCAGGGCAATAACGGATTCATTTTTATCGGCAAAACGGGCCTTCACGTAAATATCGCCATTGTCGTTGACAGCCAGGTGGCGGGCTCGGCCCGGAAGACTGTCAACGACAACGGTGGCTTCAAATCCTTCCGGTAAAAAAAGACCTCCGTTTTTGCTGTTTACAGCTGGTAATTCTTCAGTGCCTGGTCCCGTAAAACCGGCTGCCACAATCAGAAGAGAAGCTGTGACAAATTTTAAATTAAATGAAAACATACTTGATCAAGCGGGTTGAAAAATAAGGAAGGATTCAGGCATAACCACGCTGCCTGAATCCTTTTCTATCTTTAATAAACCGGCGTAGCGATGCCGTTGAGGTCGTAAACAATTTTGCCGCCCATGATGGTCATCTCACATTCCAGTTTTTGTTTGCCTTCCATCTTGTAGCCGGTTTTGTCATAAAAGCCAAACTTTCCATTCCTCATTGAGAAAATGGCTACGTCTGCAATAGCATTTTCAGAGATATGTCCCAGGTTTTCGCGATGAATTACCTGGGCGGGTGTCCAGGTACTGGCCTTGATCACCGATGGCAAATCCCAGCCCATTACGTAAAATTTGGACATAACGCTGAGCATGTCTTTCATTGAGCCGTTCATACTGCCGGTATGAAGATCGGTGCTGATGGTGGATGGATAAAATCCCTGTTTAAGTGCCGGAATGGCCTGCGAATAATTGAAACTCGCACCACCATAACCCACGTCGAACACGATCCCGCGTTTTACGGCATCCCATACGAATGGTTTGACCTTCGCAGTTTTTTCATCTACCACAGTTTCACGGATATCGCCGGGAAGAAGTGTGTAAACATGGGTGAAGATATCTCCTGGCCGCAGGTGTTTCATAAAGAGCTCTTCCAGGGAAAGCGGGGGAGTACTTCCTCCAAAATCCACGATTACAGGCATTTTAGCTAGTTTTCCGGCAGCAACAGCATTGTCAACCGGTTTCCAGTCACGGCCCTGGAAGTGAGCTACTTTAAAACCCACCACATCGTTTTTATTACGGAGGGCCACCGCCGCAGCCAGCTGAGGATCCATATCACTGGTATCCTGCTCATAATCCCCTCCACGCATACCCTGGCCCACAATGTTCATGAAGGAGAGTACCCGTGTTTTGGAATTAAAGATGATGTTCTTTTTGAAAGTATCAAAGTTGGACCAGCCCGCTCCACCGCAGTCTACAATGGTTGTAACGCCAACCCGGAAGGTATATCCGTCCGGAGCCAGCGCCACAAAACCGTCGCTCAGGTAATGGTTGGGCTGCGTACCCGCAAAAACGTGTCCATGAATGTCAATCAGGCCCGGTGTAACGTACATGCCTTTGGCATCCACCACCTGGCGTGCTTCTTTGGGATCAATATTTTTGGCAATTTTTTTGATCTTACCTTCGAAGATACCCACGTCCATGATGGCATTCAGGTTGTTTTTCGGATCAATCACCGTTCCGCCTTTGATCACAATACTATATGTCTGGGCCTGAACTGAAAAAATAGCCAGGCATAACAGGCAGCAGGTCAGTAAGGATTTTCTTTTCATGATTTAAAAGATAAGGGTCAGGGGTTTTCTGTTCACTGAAAACGGACTAAACAACTGCTTTCGAAAATTCCTCTTTGAGCCGCGCAGCCACAATTTTGTCCTCACCGGCTTTCAGCATCCAGGTGGTGATGGTCAATGCATTATTTCCTGCAGGCATAAATTCTATGGATGGATTTCCGTTTCTGAGGTTTTCCTGTAAAGCTTTCACGGGAAGGTTCACTTTGGCCATATCCCAGGTGATCTTAAGCGTAGGGGTGTGGTTGCCCAGTTCGGGCGTAAACACCTCCGTGGTAATTCCGTTGACACTTTTTGCAGCTTTTTCGATGGTTGCAACACGGTCCTCCCACATTTTCCATTCCTTCTTGTGGTCCATGTTTACGAATTTCTCCAGGGCCACATACATACCCAGTATTTCTTCCTTATTCACCTTCATTCCACGACCAATGGTTGATCCGCGCGGAGGCATGCTCAGCCGGGCAGCAGCGATCAGGTCTTTTTTACCCATGAGTATACCTGCGCTCTGCGGTCCTCTCATTGCTTTTCCGCCTGATACGCATACAAGATCAAATCCCAGATCATTGAAACGCCACAGGTTCTCTACCGGCGGTACATCGGCAGCCATGTCGATCATCGTAGGTATCCCATGGCGCTTGGCAATTTTCACCCATTCTTCATGTTTGATCGCTCCCGAGTCGGCCTGGATGTTAAGGAACCACATCATGGCCGTTTTTTCATTGATGGCCTTTTCAAGTTCATCAACCGTTTCAATGTAAACAATTTTGCAGCCTGTGTTGGTCAGGGCGTGGGAATAGCCGATGTTATGGCCTTTTTGGATAATCACCTCTGACTTCATGCCGGTACCTTCCAGGTGTGGCAAGGCTTCCACTTTCTTTTGGTCCATGCCGGTCAGTACACCTGCTAGTCCAAGGGTCAAGGCTGAAAAGCAACCGGCTGTTACTACTGCCGATTCGGCGTGGGTAAGTGCGGCAATTTTTTCTCCCACTTTGGTCTGAACTTCGTCCAGCATCATAAATTCCTGTGCAGCTCCCTGGATGGTCGCTACTACTTCGTCTTGCATCAGGGAGCCGGTCATGGCTGTGTAGGTACCGGCGGCATTAATGAACGTCCGAATGCCTAGTTCCTTGGCAAGGTTGCGTACGGGTACTTTGGTTGCAGCGGATGCAAGCGGGTTAAGGCTGTTTTCACCCAAAACTCCACCCAGTAAAGGCAGGCTGGACAGATGTTTAATGAGGTCTCTTCTGTTAATCATGATTGGTAATGGACAGCGTATTCAAAAAATACGATTGGTTAAAATTTTGAGATAAAAAGTTCCAGATTAAAGATGAATTTTATATGGGTGAATACTCTTTAAAATATTAATATTTTTTAAATTTATTTAAAATGTAATTATAAAGTTTGGTGAATTCTGGTTTTGTTTAACTTTTATTTTGTTGTTTCAGGTCTAAAGCACACCTTTTCAGCATTAGTTTTTATCCCACCAAAGTGGCGTACTTGCCTTGTCTGGCCCGCCCAAAAGGGAAACAGCACCTTCCATAGCCGCAGCATTGTTGGTATACTCCTGCTGCAGGAAAGGAATTCTTCTGGGAAAACGGGTTGCAGGTACATCGGTATTAACAGAGTTAACCACCGTATATAGTTTAGGCAAACGCGTTCTGCGGAATTCGGCCCAGGCTTCTATGCCGTCAGGATACAAGGCCAGCCATTTCTGAGTGGCGATCTGCTCTCTTTGAATAGCCTCCGTGGCGGCCCATTTCACGGTAATACCGGATAGTGCAGGAGAATTCTGCTGGTCGGCAGGTGCCACCGGTGTATGGTTACTTGCGATATAATCATTTACCACCTGGCCTGTAATACCCCATCCTTCCATCGAAGCCTGGATACCTTTTTCATAGAATTCGCGGGCCGTTCCGGTTTCTGTATTCCAGCCGTTCAGGGCTGCTTCTGCCAGCAGGAAATAGGCTTCTGAAGTGTGCATAATGTCTTGTGCTACGGCCAGCTGCCTGTCCCATGCCGAACCTTTTCCTGTGTTTCTTATCCAGCGGGTACCTATGTTGGAGTTGTAATCATTGGTATTGAGTGTCTGGGTAAGCTCCGAGGAGCCAAGCCCGTTGCGCAGGCCTTCATAGGTTTTGGTGGTGAAAGCCGGTTGGAAATAGATACCGATCCGAGGGTCCTCAAAGCCTTTCAGTACCGACTCCATGGCTGCGCTCATGCGAAACTCGCCCCAGCCGGAAATGAAGGAAAGTCCGTTGTAATCACTCCCGATTAGATTTTTGGTCATCATGGCGTTGTCTGCCAGGGTGGCTAAAAGTCCTCCGGCAATGGCTGCCTCAGCTTCTGTTTTTGCTTTGGCGGGATCAGCCTTTGAGATACGCAAAGCCAGGCGAAGCCGAAGGGTGTTGGCGAATTTTATCCATTTTGAAACATTTCCCGCGTAAACGATGTCGTAGTTACCATAAGGCGTTTCCGAGGTTTTACCTGCCAGAATGGTTGTTGCTTCCGCCAGCCGTTTGAAAAAATCGTCGTAGATATCCTTCTGAGCATCATATTTTACAGTGCTCGGCGCAATAGCCGCTTCGAAATAGGGAATGGGACCGTAATAATCCGTTACACGGTGAAAAGCGTAGACCCACCAGATACTTGCCAGTGCATATTGGGAAGAGGAAGGGGCTACCTCATCAAAAAGTTTCCTCAACTGGGGCGCAACCTGTGTGTAGATGGGATTCCAGTGGCTGTCGATCCAGGTGGGGTGCATATAGTACCTGTCGGACTGGAAGTTAGGTGTTGTGGTTGCATAGTACTGCGCATATAAATCGGCGAACAGATTTTGAGCTGTCTGGTAATTACCAGCCGAGTAGGATGCCTGTTGCTGGGCACGGGCAAATAAATAGGGAAGTTCGGCGTCGGTGAGTTCGGTGAGTGCTGTTTTACTGGTATTAATCTCGTCAAAATCTCCGGTACATCCTGCCATTACGCCTGCTACTCCCGCCAATACAGTTACTGCCGCAATTCTGATATATATTTTCGTGACTAATTCCATAGGTCTTTAAAAATGAAATTTCTGATTAATATGAATTTCATCCATGATGCTAAAATCCTAGTTTTAAATTGAGTCCAACCGTTCTGGTGGATGGCAATGTTCCGTATTCCGCCCCCTGGTAATTGGCAGAACCCAGGTTAACGTCCGGATCAAACGGCAGTTTACGTTTTTTCAGACCGGGAATATCCATCCTGGCGCTGCCTCTGTAAAAGAAGAACAGGTTGCGGGCTGTAAGTGACAGCCGGGCGTTTTTAATAAACAAACAGGCCGGCGTTGGAATATTATATCCCAACGAAAGCTCTCTTAGTCTCACGTTGGTAGTATTATACGCAAAGAAACCACCCCATGTATAACGTCCCTGAGATACCGTTTGCCAGAATGTCTCGGCGGTGATGGGTACTGTGTTCTGTTCTGAGGTAACAACGCCATCGTCGGTTTCCACTACGGCCGGAAGTATCCAGCCTCCTTCGCGGTTTTCTTGTGTATACTTCGCCGTTCCGTCATAGGCCAGGTTACCATCTGTACCTGAAACCATTGTTCCGCCCACCCGTCCGTCGATCAGGAAGGTAAGCGTAAATTTCTTATAGGCGAAGGTGTTAGTGAAACCGAAGGTGAACTTAGGGTTGAAATTTCCTACAATGTTGTCAAATGAGGTCTGCACCGGAAGCCCCTTTGAGTTTACTACGTAATGGCCGTTGGCGTCGGTCTTCCAGCCATAGGCCTGCAGGTCGCCATACGATTTGCCTTCGCGTACGATAGCCGTAGTGGTGCGGGTATTTCCGCCCAGGGTCGCCGTTTTGATACTCGGGTGCAGCTTGATTACTTTGTTTACATTCCGGGCAAAATTGAGGGAGGCGTCCCAGGTAAATTTCCTTCCCCTGAGCGGAGAGGCCGACAAGGTGAGTTCAAAACCGTGGTTGTTGATCTTTCCCGCATTAACATACTGGCTGGTGAAACCGGTCGGACGGGCGAGGTTCAGTGTGAGCAACTGGTTGACCGTGTTACTGTTGTAATAGGTAAAGTCGATGCCCAGGCGCCTGCCGAACATGCGGAGGTCCAAACCGAATTCCGTTGAGGAAGAAATTTCAGGTTTGAGGTTTTCCGCAGGTTTGGTGGTATTTCTGGAAATGAACCCTCCGGTACCGCCTTGCGAGAAATTGTAGGTTTGTGAAAGGCTATATGGTGATGCATCGTTGCCTACCTGTGCCCATGATCCCCTCAGTTTCAGAAAGCTGATCCAGGAGGGAAGCTCGAATGCTTCGGAAAGAATGGCATTCGCGCCGAAAGAGGAATAGATATAGGAGTAAGGCTTCGGAAGTGTGGACGACCAATCGTTACGTATCGACGCGTCCAAAGTGATGAAATCACGCAAGGAAACGGATGCCGTACCGAAAACATACTGAAGTTTCTTTTCGGAGAAACCTGTGATCTGCGTTAAAGCGGAGGCAAAGGAAAGATCAAAACGGTTCGGAACCGAAAGTCCGGTTGTGCTGGCTCCTACCTGTGAGAATCGGTTATAGGTTGAACCCGCCCCAAAGTTGTACGTCACCGTGAGGTCGTTTCCGATGTTATTATGGCCAGAAAGGATCAGGTCCATGTTTCTTTCCAGCTGCTCACCGGTGTAGTCCGAAAATGAACCACCGGTACCTGCAAACAACAGCGTACCGGCAGCGTAACCGAAATTGTAGCGGTCGGCGTACCAGTCGTAACTGATCCGGCCCTGCACATTGAGCCAGTCGGTGAGGTTGTACCTGGCTGACCCCAGGACGATGACCCGATTCCTTTTTTCTGAAGCAAAAGTTTTGTTCAGCGTCCAGTAGGGGTTCATGTAAATACTCGAGCTGGTCCAGTAGGTAGGCTGTCCGTTTTCATCCTGATAGGTATTGTAAACATTATTCAGGTCCACACTGCGAGGAACCTTGTAGAGGTTCATGGTTACGGAGCTTTCCTCACCGGAGCGTGGTTTGTTTTCAATACTCTGATTGGTATAGGTAACTTTGGCATCTGTTGAAAAACGCTTGCTGATTTGTGTATTTAGCCGAAGGTTCATGCTGTGGCGCATAAGCTGGTTGTTCGGCAGGATGCCCTGGTTGTAATTATTGGTATAGGACAGGTAACTCTGTACCTTGTCGGTACCGGCCGAAATTCCAATGGAGTTGTTAGTTGCCACCGCATCACGAAAAAAATCCCTGATGTTATCGGGATAGGTAGTGGCCTCGGCACCCCAGCTATATGGTGAGTTGGAACTGGAAATGCCTCCAGCACCCTGCCCGAATTGATTCTGCAGGCGGGGTAATAAAAATGGTGTTTCAACCGAAACACCTGAATTGATATCGGCAGAAATTTTTCCGGCCTTGCCTTTTTTTGTTGTGATCATGATCACACCGTTGGCTGCACGGCTGCCATACAGTGCAGAAGCGGCCGGTCCTTTCAGTATGTTCAGTGATTCAATATCGTCCGGGTTGAAGTTGTTGGCCCCGTCACTGCCATTGATACCCCCGAAATCTCCGGTAACCTGACTGCGTACCGTGTTGTCGACAGGTACTCCGTCAATGACGAACAGCGCGTTGTTATTACCTGTAATGGAACGATTACCGCGCAGGATCACGCGGGTGGCAGAGCCCGGGCCCGAAGAACTTTGGGTGATACCGATCCCGGCAATCTTGCCCGAAAGTGTATTGACGAAATTGGGATCCCTTACGTCCGTCAGCTGTTTCCCGTCTATTTGCTGGGTTGCATAGGTAAGTGTTTTTGCGTTACGCTCAATTCCCAGAGCGGTTACCACTACTTCCCCAAGCTGTTTCACATCTTCGTTTAATACCACATCAACAACATGGCGGTTCTCTACGGCAATTTCCCGGGTAGTGTATCCAATGGATGAAAAGATCAGGACAGCATTGTCATCAGGAATGGCCATTGTGAAATTTCCGTTACCGTCCGTTGAGGTTCCCCGGTTTATTCCTTTGATCACAATGTTGGTTCCCGGAACGGCTGAGCCGGTAGCATCCTTCACGGTGCCATTTATTTCCCTGGTAATATGCTGCTGCGCTGCTGATGGAACCGAAACTGGCTGCGGAGCCTGGCCGGTGGCTCCAGAGGCCGGTTTGCTGCTGATGATAATATTGTTATTCACCTGGGTATACCCCAGGCCCGTACCGTTTAGTATCAGTTCCAAAACTTCTTTAACGGGTCTTTTTTCGAGAGATACAGATACCCTTTTCTTTCTATGGATCCGCTCAATGCTGGTTATGAACTTAAAGTCGCTCTTTTTCTCAATCGCTATAAATGCATTCTGGAGAGTAACGTTATGTAGGTGTAATGAAATTTTGACATCTTCTATACTCTGCATTTTGCCGGATCCCACGGCAGTGGAACGTCCGGTACATAATACTGAAATCAATAGAAAACCAAGAGATTTCCAATGCCCGACGCAGGAACCGGATCGCTTGGTAAATGTCTGTTTTCTCATTCTTTCGTATTAAAATAAATAATTCTGATAAGAGGGATATCGAAATTACAATGCGTTAAATTACATAGCTCCTTCGAGAAAATCTTAACGTTTTCCGGCCACTAGTGGCAGACCCCGCCAGTAATAATGACTTCGTCTCCTGAGATTTTGTAATGAAAGGAATTGGATATACTCAGCAGTTTCAATATGTCCGCCAACCGGGCGTCTCTGTTAAAGCTGGCCATGACACGGCACCCTCTGAGTTTTGAATTCAAAATCCTTATTTTTTTTCCATACCGGTCTTCCAAACTTTTTGCTACCTCTTCGTAGGTGTTGTCCCTAAAAGCAAGCGGGTCAAGTCTCCAGGCAGCAATATTATTCAATCTAACGATGCTTGTATACGTTTGTGCATTTTGCGTGTCTACCACCAGTTTTTGCATTGGTGTAATTTTGCTTGAAGCAGGTACCGAGCCATTGATACTCTCTGTATTTACTTCCACTTTTCCTGTCATAACGGAAACCTCTCCGTCTTTTTCATCCGGATAGGATCGCACATTGAACGAGGTACCCAATACCCGGGTGGATATCCCTTTACTCTTTACGATAAACGGTTTCTCCTTGTTTGGCTTTATTTCAAAAAAGGCCTCGCCCACCAGCGTAACCTCCCTGAGATCACCTTCAAATACTACCGGGTAGGTCAGAATACTCTTTTTATTCAGCCAAACGGTAGAGCTGTCCGGAAGTGTTATTTTTATTACATCGTAATTTCCGGTCACTTTCTGTTCAAACGCAAGCGCTGGCCTTGCAGTAATCATCCCTTTGTAAAAATTGAACGCAATGCCCAGGATCAAGATAATGCTTGCTGCCATAAACCAGGCATTTGCGCTTATGCTCAGTATCCTGTTCTCTGCTGCCTGCTGTTTTTGCGCAGCCATCCGGGAATGGAGTACATGAAGGCCGCGTTCAAGGCTGAAACTATTATTCTCAGGAATCTGCTGATTGCGCCATGCACTTTCCAGCTGCTGGAACAGCAGATGATTTTCCTCGTCTTCCAGCCATGTTTCCATGAAAGACATTTCGTCCAAGCTGCATTCGCCTGTTAAGTATTTGGCGATTAAAGGCCATGGTGTTTGATCTGACATGAATAACTGGCTTGCTGAAATTAGGACAAATAAAAAATGGCGGTACCCCTATCCGCGCCGAATTTTTTTAGATAAGATGAGTTTTCTGGAGAAGCTTAAGTTGCTTCAGCGCCTTACCCATTTGATTTTCAACTGTTTTGGAAGAAAGGGAAAGGATCTCTGCAATTTCGTTGTACGTAAACCCTTCAAACCGGTTTAACTGAAATATGGCCTTTCTTTTTTGGGGAAGTATATTGATCAGGTTGTGGATATTGGATTCAAATTCCTGGTACATGAGGGTTTCTACCGGGCCGGGCGCATTTTCAATGAGATCGTCACTCAGTTCATCCATTACATTTTTTTCCTGTTTCATGTAATTGATGCTGGTGTGGCGGGTCGCAGTGAAAAGGTAGGATCTCAGGTTGCGGTCGATCATGAGTGATTCCCGCTTTTCCCATATTTTGTAAAAGACATCTGCGACAATCTCTTCTGCCAGATCATTCCGGCCTGTGAAATAAGATGCAAACCGGCAAAGAGAATTATAGTACTTTTTAAATAAAGAATCCAACGCCCTGCTGTCACCCTTTTTGATAAGGGCGATTAGAAGTAAATCATTTTGGTTATTGATCATAAATTAACTTACTGTTGCTTAAACCAATTTCAAATGCTTCTCCAGGTAAATTTGCCGGGGTGGTTTGGATTCATGCAGTTATCCGGATTTTTATATGGCTCAGAATAAAAATAGTGTCATTTAATTCTGTATACTCCATTGTTGGGCGAATAACAACCTACGATTTGTTAAAATTATAAAAGTATATTCAAAACGAAGTAACACGCTGTAAAATTTTCTTGTAAATTTTTTACAGCGTGTTGGCCTGATTGGGTAAAAAGGCAGTGCTTACTTCAGAAAGTATTGTTTCACGCATACCGGAGTAGGCACGCTGATCTCCTTTCCAGTGTACGTTAGCTGGCCGTTTCCAGTGTTCCGGTTAAAGAAAACCACATTGTTATTGTCGCGGTTGGTCACGATTGCCAGCTGGCCTTTTTCATCAATCATGAAGTTTCGTGGATGTTTTCCATGGGTATCTGCGTGTCCGGCAACGGTAAGTTTACCGGTAGAGGAGTCCACGGCATAAATAGCCAGGCTTTCATGGCCCCGGTTGGAAGCATAAAGGAATTTGCCATCCGGTGAAAAATGAATATCTGCGGCGTAACTTTTACCAGAAAAATCAGCCGGCAGCATTGTTACTCTTTCCAGCGGTACAAGCGCCCCCGTACCCTTTACGATCTTGAAGGAATTAACCACTGATGCCAGCTCACAGGCAGAATACCCAAAGTTTCCATTCGGGTGAATGGCAAAATGCCTAGGACCATCACCGGCTTTTACTTCCGCAAATGGAACCGCCGCAGGTGTTAGCTTTCCGGTTTTCTGGTTAACGGCATATACCATAATTTTGTCAATACCGAGGTCAGACGCGTAGATATACCTGCCGTCGGCAGAGGGGATAATCGAGTGCATGTGAGGTTTTTGGCCAGGTGCTCCCTTGTCCTGGATGGTGTCGGCGAGGGCACCGATGCTGCCATCTTTTTCGAGCAGATAAACGGCCAGGTCGCCGCTTCCGTAGTTGGAAACATAAATAAAACGGCCCTTGGGATCCACGCTGACGTGGCAGGGGCCTCTTCCCTGAGCGGGTTTGTCGTTAATAACGGATAATTTTCCGGTAGTCTGGTCAATGGCATAGGCCGAAATGGTACTGTTACCTTCATTGGCCGAATACAGGTACTTTTTGTTCGGATGGAATTCAAGAAATGAAGGGCTGTTCTTATTGACGAGTACCTGTAGTTCTTTGAATGACAAATTCTTCCGGTCAAATTCGTAAACATATATCCCTTCTCCCTTCTGAGTGTAAGTACCTACGTACAGTATTTCCCGGGTTTTCTGTGCAAGTGTGGTCATCATGCTGATGATCAGGAAACTAATTGCTAGAAATATTTTTCTGGTTATCATGGTATTGGAATAAATAGTTTGGAATAAATAGTTTGGAATGAATCTTATTCGAAAATCAGTGTGCCGAATTTCTGGAATTCGTGGAAACTGCCGCCGGTTTTTTGCCAGGAATAATATGCGGTTTCCTGGTCGTAATCAATACGATAGAAGTTTCCTTTCCAGCGGGTGCCTGATACCGGCACCGAAGGAATCATAGGGTTCATGAGCCTGAAGGGGATAAAAAATTCGGCTTTCCATCCTTCCACGGCTGCCATGCTTTTCCTTTGTCCGCCCTGGACACTGGTGGCATGCTGTACTTTGTTGCGTTCGTCGTAATGCCAGGGCCGCCATCCCTGGATGCCGCCTTTTAAATGAGGTACCAGGATAACCAGTTCATAATCAAGTGGTGATATTTCATATTCCAGGTAAATGGGTACGGCGGTGTCAGGCCAGAGAAAAACTTCCACAACGTCTTCCTTGAACAGCGCACCAAAATCTTCCAAGATGGTTGCGGTCAGTTTTTTATCCTCATTATCAAATAGGAAATACATTCCTTTGTCGGAATAAAGGATTTTGACACGTGAGGAAAACTGTCGGCCCGGCTGTTTTTGACCTGGTCCGTTCTGTACGGCGATGTTAAACCATTGCGCTGCGGACCAGTTGGGGGCTGTGCCTTCACCATTTACGGCAAAGTCGGTTGTTTTTTTGATCAGCAGGGTAGAGTCGGCGCTGCCGGCAAAAACCGGATTGCAAAAACTTCCAATTCCTATCGCAGCAAGCGACAGTATTGAAAAAAAACTTTTAAGCATTTTTGATATTTGGTAAGAGTTGGGACGCAGGAGCGTTCGGGACCGGCAATTTCATCAGGTTTTTAGATATTACCAAATGGCCGGGGGAAAATGAGATAATTTTCGAAAATGCAGCTTTTTGCTCTATTACATGAGTAATGAAGGGGGGATCCTGTCTTATTCCTCTAAATTCATTTAATATTCCCGTCCAAACCGGTCTGAAGGACGAACCTTACCTACGTTATTTATCCTGACCCTTTTTAAAACCAATGAGTTCAAAGAAAGACAATGTGACGCAAAGCATTACACAGGTAATTGCTGCATCATCCCTTGGTACCCTGATCGAATGGTACGATTTTTACATTTTCGGCAGCCTGGCCGTTATCATAGGCAATCAGTTATTTCCCAGTGACGCGGGCGCTTCGGCGTTGATCAACACACTGGCTATTTTCGCAGCCGGATTTATTGTGCGTCCCTTTGGTGCTTTGGTTTTCGGGCGGCTGGGTGATCTTATCGGCCGCAAATATACTTTCCTGCTTACACTTGTGCTCATGGGAGGTTCCACATTCCTCATTGGGCTTATCCCTTCTTATTCTAGTATCGGATATGCAGCGCCTATCCTTGTGCTGATCTTACGGCTTGTACAGGGGCTGGCCCTCGGAGGCGAATATGGCGGAGCGGCTACCTATGTGGCTGAACATGCGCCAGCGGGGAAACGCGGTTTTTTTACCAGCTGGATACAAACTACGGCAACGCTGGGCCTATTCCTTTCACTTGGCATTATAGTACTCACCAAAAATATCCTGGGTGCGGATACTTTCGCCGACTGGGGTTGGCGGATTCCGTTTCTGTTGTCGATCCTGCTGGTGGGCGTATCCATTTATATTCGGATGAAAATGCATGAGTCCCCGGTTTTTACCAAACTGAAATCGGAAGGAAAAATCTCATCCAACCCGCTGAAAGAAAGTTTTCAAAAGAAAGCCAATTTTAAAATGGTACTGCTGGCGCTTTTTGGTGCTACCATGGGGCAGGGGGTAATCTGGTACACCGGCCAGTTTTACGCTCAATCGTTTCTGGAAAACACCTGTAAGCTTGATTTCAATGAATCTAGGTATATTTTGCTGTGGGCCATTTTATTTGCGACTCCGTTTTTTGTTGTTTTCGGATCATGGAGCGACAAGGTGGGCAGGAAATGGATTATGCTTACAGGGATGTTACTGGGTATCGTGTTCTATCGGCCTATATATCAGTATTTCATTGATGCCACCAATGTGAAGGAGTTTGAAAAAACCGAATTGCTGAGCGAATCAACACCGGTTATTACGCGGGAGGTGGTGAAGGGAGGACTTGATTCTGTCATTACTTCGACCTCCTCTAAAGTCCTCAAAAACGGCATGACATTTAAAGAATCTACCATCACCGTGGTTCCGGAAGATGTACTGGCCCCGGTACCGGCGGTTCAAACGGTTATCAAGGACGTTACCCTGTCCGACTCCACCTTTACGGTATTTATTCTGCTTGTATTTTTTCAGGTATTGCTTGTAACCATGGTGTATGGCCCCATTGCGGCATTTCTTGTGGAGCTTTTCCCCACACAGATACGGTATACTTCCATGTCTCTTCCGTATCATATTGGTAACGGTGTTTTCGGCGGTCTGGTGCCTTTTATTGCTACGCTGGTTGCATCATTTCAGGGTTCCACGCCTTTGTCAGGCTTATGGTATCCGATCGGCGTCGCGGCGTTGTCCTTCGTGATCGGAGCGGTTTATATCAGCAACCGTGTTGATCGTAATGTGATGGATTAATGACCTTCTCCAGGGAATGACCGTCTGTATTTTTGTAAAACCGAAATTGATTTTAATACTGAACATATTATGAATAATATCAAGAAACTTTTAGGCCTGGTGTGGATGCTGTCGGGGCCGGTTATCATTATCTTTCTGATTCAGCAGGCACTGGAGAAAATTGGAGCGGCTACGGAAGGTATTGCCCGTACCAACACCAGTCTTCAGTGGGGGATCATTATCCTGATCTTCATCCCGATATGCGCCGGATTGGTAATCTTCGGGTTTTATGCCTGGAAGGGTGAATATGACCGCTTGCCGGAGAGTTCTGAAGAGC